>JAZOOV010000001.1:0-8878 GCA_045655215.1 Christensenellaceae bacterium
GACTTGTGCAGTTAATAAAGTGCAGTATGACGAACACTTTGACGCATTGCTAAATGATTACGACGCAGTTATCCACATATCCCTTTCTTCTGAACTCTCTTCTGCATACTCTAACGCCGTGTTATCGGCAAAAGAGAGAAAGAACGTTTTTGTAATTGATAGTCGTTCTTTATCGACTGGTATCGCCCTTTTAGTTATCTATGCAAAAGAACTCGTTGATAGTGGGGAAAAGCCAAGTAAAATCGTAGAACTCGTTTCAAAGAGAGCTAGTAGCGTTCAAGCAAGTTTCGTTCTTAAGAGAGTAGATTATCTATATAAAGGTGGAAGATGCAACGTTCTATCATATATTGGTGCAAATCTACTTAAAATTTGCCCACAAATTTTGGTGACCGACGGCAAGATGACGTCTGGCAAAAAATATCGTGGCAGTTATAAAAGAGTAGTGGAAAACTACTGTAGCGACGTTTTAGAAACCTTTGATTCGCCCGACTTATCTCACGCATTTTTAACCTATACGACGGCAGATAGTGAAACTTTAGAAGTCGCTAAATCTTGCCTAGAAAAAGTGGGATTTAAAAATATCCACGTGACAAGAGCAGGAGGAACTATTACTAGCCACTGTGGAGAAGATTGTCTTGGCATTTTATTTATGAACGACGGCAACGCCTAAGCAAAAAATAGTTTATTCATAAACTATCCGGCAAAAAAACAAAAGAATAAAAAAGCAAAAGCCCCTAATTTAAGAGAAAAGGGGCTTTTGTTTTAGTGAATTTGTATAAAGAAATCAAATATTCAATAAAATATTCAAAAAAGAAAAAATTATTCAAAAAAAGTTGAAAAAAGATAAAAAAATAGCAAAAAAGTAGCGTTAGATAGTTGACACAAGCAAATTATAGGTCTATAATGAGAGCGTAAAAACTTAAGGAAGTGAAAAAAATGGATAAGAAAGACATCAAAAAAGTTGTACTAGCATACTCGGGTGGATTAGATACTTCAATCATAATTCCCTGGTTAAAAGAAAATTATAATAACTGCGAAGTAGTAGCAGTTGCCGGCAACGTAGGACAAAGCGACGAATTAGACGGATTAGAAGAAAAGGCGTTAAAGACCGGCGCTTCTAAATTATACGTTTTAGACTTAACCGACGATTACGTAGACAACTACATTATTCCTTGCGTTAAGGCAGGCGCTACTTACGAAGAATATTTACTCGGCACTAGCCACGCTCGTCCTTGCATTGCTAAAGCGTTAGTTGATATTGCTATCAAGGAAAATGCAGACGCAATCGTTCACGGCTGTACGGGTAAGGGAAACGACCAAGTTCGTTTTGAATTGTCAATCAAGCACTTTGCTCCTGATATGAAGATTATCGCTCCATGGCGTGAATGGGACATCAAGTCTAGAGAAGAAGAAATCGAATATGCAGAAGCGCACAATATTCCACTAAAAATAAACAGAGAAACCAACTATTCAAAGGATAAGAACTTATGGCACTTATCTCACGAAGGTTTAGATTTAGAAAATCCTGGCAACGAGCCAATGTATGAAAAGGAAGGTTTCTTAGAGTTGGGCGTTTCACCAATCAAAGCACCTGATAAGCCAACCTACGTAGAAATCGAATTTGAAAAGGGTGCACCTGTTGCATTAGACGGCAAGAAGATGAGTGCAAAAGAAATCGTGCTTGCATTAAACAAAATTGGTGGAGAAAACGGCATAGGACTTCTTGATATCGTAGAAAATCGTCTAGTAGGTATGAAGAGTCGTGGCGTATACGAAACCCCAGGCGGAGCAATTCTATATAAAGCGCACGCAGTATTAGAAACCATTTGTCTTGACAAGATGACCATGCACGAAAAACAAAAGATTGCCATCACCTTTGGTGAATTAGTTTACAACGGACAATGGTTTACCCCACTTAGAGAAGCGCTTTCTGCTTTCGTTGACAAAACTCAAGAAACAGTGACCGGTAAAGTTAGACTAAAACTTTATAAGGGCAATATGATTAACGCAGGCGTTTGGAGTGAATATTCACTTTACAGCGAAGACTTAGCGTCGTTTGGCGAAAGTGATTACGATCAACACGATGCTGAAGGATTTATCAACCTTTACGGATTACCAATTAAAGTTTCGGCTTTAGCAAAAATCAAGAAATAAAAAAATAGTTGCCGTGTCGTGTACACGGCAATTACTTTAGGAGAAAATATGAAAAAAATGTGGGCAGGTCGCACGGATGGTGTGACGGATAAACTAGCAGACCAACTAAATTCTTCAATAGGTTTTGACCAAAGGTTTTATAAAAACGATATAGAAGGCAGTATTGCACACGCAAAGATGTTAGCCTTCAAAAATATCATTACCAAGGAAGAGGCTGATAAAATAGTCGAGGGCTTGCAAGGTATTCTAGCCGATATTGAAAGTGGAAAATTAGAGATAAATTTAAGTGCAGAAGATATTCATATGTTCGTGGAAGAAACGCTCACCGAAAGAATAGGGGAAACGGGCAAAAAACTTCACACGGCTAGAAGTAGAAACGACCAAGTGGCTCTAGACCTTAGATTATATCTAAAAGAAGAAATAATTAAGATTGAAAAACTAGTTAAAGAGTTGGTTGCTACTATCGTTTTAAAGGCTGAAGAATATAAAGATACTATAATGCCTGGATACACGCATTTGCAAAGAGCACAACCCGTCACCTTCGGTTTTCACCTTATGGCGTATGCAAATATGCTACTTCGTGACGCTCAAAGGTTAAACGACTGCTTAGATAGAGTAAACTGCTCGCCTATAGGCAGTTGTGCTTTGGCTGGAACTACCTACCAAACGGATAGATATTACGAGGCTAAACTTTTAGGGCTTGAATCAGTTTGTATGAACGCTATGGACGGCGTTTCGGATAGAGATTTCGTTATCGAATTTAACGCAATTTGCTCTATTTTGATGATGCACCTATCTAGATTTTCCGAAGAAATTATCCTTTGGTCTAGTTGGGAATTTAAGTTTATTGAACTTTCCGACGAATATACCACCGGCTCGTCCATTATGCCTCAAAAGAAAAATCCTGATATGGCAGAACTCGTTCGTGGTAAAACGGGTAGAGTTTATGGAAATTTAATTTCTATATTGACTGTACTTAAGGGGCTTCCACTAGCATACAACAAGGATATGCAAGAAGATAAGGAAGGAGTGTTTGATACTATCGACACGGTTAAACTTTGCTTAGAAGTTTATATTCCAATGATTAAAACCCTAAAGGCAAATAAAGAAAATATGCTCTCTGCAGGAAAAAAAGGTTTCATAAACGCAACCGACCTTGCAGACTATTTGGTTAAAAAGGGCATGCCTTTCCGTTCAGCATATAAAATAGTAGGAGAAACGGTTAGAAAATGCACCGAGAGAAATATTACCCTAGAAGACTTAACCATAGAAGAATATAAAGAGATATCCTCACTATTTGAGAAAGACGTTTACAAGGAAATTTCACTTGAAACTTGTGTTAACAAGAGAATTTCATTAGGTGGAACTAGCGTCAAGATGGTGGAAGAGCATATATCAATCGTTAAGAAAATTCTTAATATTGAATAATAATTAAAACAATTCATTAAAATATTCATAATTCAATAAAAAACGAATAAAAAATGTAAAATATTTTAAAAAATATGCAAAAATTCGTTGACAATGAATAAAAAAGAGTATATAATGAATCTCGTAATCAAGGGACGGAACAAAAAAGGAAAACACAAAAATTTAGCCGTCTAAAAAGGAGAAAAGAAAAATGAAAAAGATTTTATCACTAGTTTTAACAGGCGTACTTGCAGTTGCTTGTTGTATGGGACTCACCGCTTGTGGTGGAGAAAACGTAAAGGTTAAAGACATAGAGTTAACTACCGAAACTTACGCTTTTGCAGTTGCTAAAGAAAATACCGCTCTAAAAGATTCTGTAGACGCAATCTTAAGCGACTTAATTGAAAGTGGCGAATTGGCTACTATTATCGATTCTTTCTTTACTGGAGAGGCTAATTTTGAATACACCAATCCTGCTGCTCCAACTCAAGCAAACAAAGCAAATTATATCATAGTAGGCACTAACGCATACTTCCCACCATTTGAAATGTATAATGGTTCAAAACTTACCGGTGTTGATATGAAAATAGCATCTGTTATCGCAGAAGAACTAGGCAAAACCTTATATATTAAAGATATGGATTTTGACGGATTAATTCCTGCAGTTAAAAATGGCGAAGTTGATATTGCAATGGCTGGTATGACCGTAAATGAAGAAAGACTTGAACAAGTTGACTTTACTCAAGGCTACTATACTTCAGCACAAGTAATAACCGTACTAGAAAGCGACACTACTTTCGACGCTTGTGAAACTGCTGCCGACGTAGAAGCAATTCTTGCTGAAAAAACTTCAGACTACAAGATTGGTACTCAAAAGGGAACTACCGGTTATATGTATTCAGCAGGTGACGAAGGCTTTGGCTACGATGGATTCACCAATTTAACTACTAAGGCTTACGATACCGGCGCTCTAGCAATGCAAGATTTAAAGAACGGCAAAATTAACGCCGTAATCCTTGACAAGCAACCATCACTAATGATCGCTAAATCAATTAACAAATAATTATGGCTGTTGCATGGAATACTTTTTATGATAAATTTATAATCCAAGAGGGTTATAAGTTAACTATAGAAGGCTTGGCAAACACTGCGATTATCGCAGTGTTTGGTTTGCTTTTAGGTTTTGTTTTGGGTAGTCTAATTGCCGTATGTAAATTAGTTCCAACTAAAAACCCTTTAGTGATAGCACTAAAGAAAATTTGCGACGGATACGTTGCAATATTTAGGGGAACGCCTATCGTAGTTCAACTTTTATTGTTGCACTTTGCCGTTTTTCCGGCTATGGGGCTACATCTTGGCGACGTTGCCGAGGCGGGCGTTATCTTTGGGCTTAACTCTGCCGCGTATATCTCTGAAATTATGAGAGGTGGTATTAATTCGGTAGACAAAGGGCAGATGGAGGCAGGTAGAAGTTTGGGCTTTGGATATGCGCAAACTATGGTGAGAATTATTATTCCACAAGCCTTTAAGAACATATTGCCAACTCTTGGAAACGAATTTATTTCTTTGATTAAAGAAACGTCGGTTTTAAGCCTTATCGCAGTCACCGACTTAACTAAATCGTTTAAGGCAATTGCAGAATCAACTTACGAATACTTTATTCCTTACATAATGTTGGCTGTTTCGTATTTCCTTATAGTTTACCTTATTTCGTTGCTTGTGAAATTTTTAGAAAGGAGGCTTGCTAAGAGTGATAGAAAATAATTCAGTTAAAACAGAAAGCCTCAAACCCGTTATTGAAGTTAAGGGGCTTTGCAAGAACTTTGGCGAAAATCACGTTTTGAACGGCATAGATATAGATATTAATAAAGGGGACGTGGTTGCCGTTATTGGACCTTCGGGTTGCGGTAAATCAACCTTTTTAAGATGTCTAAATCTTCTAGAGCAACCTAACGACGGTGAGATTTTATTTGAAGGGGAATATATTTATAACGCTCTAGATAAAAAGGGAAAAAAGGATAAAGAAATAAACTTATATCGTCAAAAAATCGGTATGGTTTTTCAATCGTTCAATCTCTTTGCAAATATGAATATAATAGACAACATTACCCTTGCGCCAATAAAGTTAAAAAAGATTTCTAAAGAAGAGGCACAAAAAACTGCAATCTCCCTTTTAGAAAAGGTAGGGCTTGCAGACAGGGCTTACGATTATCCGTCTGCGCTTTCCGGTGGACAAAAGCAAAGGGTGGCAATAGTTCGTGCGCTTGCAATGGAGCCAGACGTTATGCTTTTTGACGAGCCGACTTCGGCACTTGATCCTGAGATGGTTGGAGAAGTGTTGCAAGTAATGACCGACCTTGCTAAAGAGGGTATGACAATGGTTATCGTCACGCACGAAATGGGCTTTGCTAAAAACGTTGCAAACAGAGTAGTGTTTATCGACGAAGGGGTTATAAAAGAAGAGGCTTCGCCAGAAGAGTTCTTCGGCAATCCTAAAAACGAAAGACTTAAAGAGTTTTTGTCTAAAGTCTTATAAAGAATAAAAAATTCAATTGATATATCTAATTGGTATGGGGGCGAAAGAAAATTCTTTCGCCCTTAACCTTATATAAAAACACCTATAAATTTATACGCCCCTAAAACAATTAAAATAATAGGCGCAATAAAGGTGTATTTTGTTATATTTCTTATAATTGGCACGCTATTTAACCACACGCCTATTGAAATCATTAGCCCGTGCATTAAGGCGATAAGTATAGGAACGTAAAGAGCGTTTAAGTTCATTAGTGATAGTGAAAGATTTGCAATTGCTCCGTCAAGCCCCACGGCAAAACCAGTTAAAAGAACTTGGCGCATTTTACTTGACTCTTTAAAGTTTTCCTTGTCTTTTTTCAGCAAGTTGTAAATTCCAACACCTATTAAAATAAGCCCGCCAATACCTGCCGTTTTTTCGGTTAAAAGACTAGATAAAAGCATTGCCGAATAGTTTGTGATTAAGCACATAACAAATACGGTCAGGGTTATGCCTAAAACTATAAAAAGTCTTCTCACTCTAAGTAGAGAAAGAGAAAACCCACATATAAATGAATCAATAGAAACGGTTAGTGCCGTCAAAAGTATAAACAAAATCATAAGTAGATAGCCTTTAGTGTTTACTACCATTATATTTACTAGTAAAATAAAAGGTGTTTTGAGTAGGGGATAAGAAAAAGTTTTTTATAAAAAACTACTAAAAGTTTATTATTTTGAAAAAAATATTAAAAGTAAATTGACAAAGCAGTTTATTTTGTGTAAAATACAATAGATATAGTATGAGATAAAGGAGTATTAGGCTTAAATGAAGATGGCTAAATCCTATAAAATTGGTTTATTATTAACGGCGTTCATTGTTTCTTTGATAGCATTTGTTTTCTGCACGTCGGGTGCTTCCGTTCTAGCGGCAACCCCTTCAGTTGCTAGCGAATATTTTTCGGGCACTGCAAAAGAGATTTCTTTTAGTGAAGACGCTGTTAGTGCAAAGATGGTAAAAAACTCTACCTTAGAATTTTCTAATAGAGTAGTTTTAGACAATCTCGGTTTTGAACTTAAAACCGATTCTAGCGTTAAGAAATTAGAATTATCTTTCTCTACCGATTCTTTCTATTCAAACGGCAACAAAATTGTTAATCAAGACGGAAGAGTAGAGTTTTTAGATACGATTGACCATGCGTTAGTTATTGAGTTTAATGGAAATAACTTAACTGCAACCTTTAACGGACAAACTGAGTCGGCAACCCTTTCAGGAAATTTAGACGTTGGGTTTAAGGTTAGAGATAACGTTATATACGCATACGTTGAAGGTCAAGAAATCGTAAATGCAGAAGACGCTTATATGGTTCAAGATTTTGACCTATGCCCTGCAGAGAACTTAACGTTCAAGGCTTTAGAACTTAACGAAAACGCAAATGAAACTAAGTTCTTAATGCTCAGCGTTGACCAAGATACTACCGACAATACGGGCGCAAGAAAGCAATCGTTTAAGTTAAATGGAAACGACCAAATTGATAAACTTGCAGTTCCAATGGCAACCGTTAACGGCTCTGCTTATAACGATGGCGTAATCTATATGAAAAAGTTCGTTAAGAACACTCTAGTAGTTAGCAGTTTCTCAGTTTTTGGTGATATAAGTGCGTCAAACCTTTATATTTCTAAAGTAAACGATACCGATAAGGTTTGGATTGAAGATTCTAATAGTGCAAAAGCACTTACCTTTACTGAAGTTGGCTCACATCAAGTTCAAATCAAGTGTAGTTTAATTAACTATAGCAATATGGTTTTCAAAACTCTTGACGTAGAAGTTTATGAAAAGGACGACGTTGCTCCAACTTATCTTTCTTCAACCGATCCAGAATATGCAGACCTTTACGCTAAGTATTTAGAATCTGTAAATGCGGCTACTAAAGTATACGACAAGGATTTAGATAAGGAAGTTTATATTAAACTTGGCGATAACTATCAAGTTCCATCATTAAGAGAATTAGTTAAGGATAACTACATCTCTTACGACAACCTAAACAAAACCATTTACTATAAAACTCCATCTAACGATACTGCATCTACTACGGGTGACAAGATTCCTGTTAACTTTGCAGGGGACTATACCTACTACGTAGTATTTAGTGATAAAGATGCTAACGCTATGGAAGTTGACGATTTCTTCACCACCGACGAAAACGACGAAAATGCAATCACCGAGGGCAAGTACTTTGCTTTCGTGTTCAGTTTCCATATTGAAGACCAATCGGCTTTCACTATTGAAGGACAAGCAAAACAAGGTACGGGCTACGTTGGAACTCAATATTCAGCAACCAACTTTAAAATCAACGCTAGTGATTATAGCGAAACTTACACCTTATCTTATAACGCTAAAAAGAACGCTACTTCTAACGACGAAGGTTGGGTGACCATTATTAAAAAGGCAGACTTAACCGACACTTACGAAAATAAAGACGTTTCTGCTGACGAAGTTAATAGCATTAACTACGATGGAAGAATTACCTTTACTCCACATAAGACCGGAACATATAGAATTACTTGCGAAATTACTTCTGACAACACTAGCCGTTCTGCAATGGCTGAAACGTTTATCGGCGTTGTTGATTCTACAGAAGTTAAACCTCACGTTCCACTAACCACTCGTCAAATTTGGGCTATCGTGTTCTTAAGCGTTGGCGGATTGTGTTTAGTAGGCATCATAACTCTTATCTTTATTAAACCTAAAGAAAAAACTGATGCTGAAGATAACGACTAAAACAAAAAAAGGACTTCTAGAGGAAGT
>JAZOOV010000002.1:0-3710 GCA_045655215.1 Christensenellaceae bacterium
TAGGCTCAATATTTTTCTCACTCATATATTGAGAAATTTCACCGATAATTTTTTCATATCCTTCATACTCGTATTGAAGTTCGCCTTTAAATTCTTTATCTTCTACTTCAGGAAGCAAATCGGAAATGCTTTGAAGCGCAATATGTGCGTTTTTATAAACGTCGTTAATGGCTTTTTGATTGTATTCAAAATTATTCATAAATCCCCCTTTTAATTATAGGTTGAGAAGTAAAAAAATTATTATGCAAAAATGTTAAATTAATAGGGATAAAATCGACCAAAGGTATTGACTTTATATATTAAAAACATTATAATTATTCTAAGTAAAATTAAAATGGGAGCTTAGGGGAAATTCACTATGGAAATTTCGGAAAAAGAATTTAAAATAGATAGTTTTAGTTTTGATGAGCGCAATGCTAAAATCGTTTATCCAAACGTAAAAAACAACGGCAAACTTTTAATTAAAACCGAGTATTATAACGCCTTTCCACAACTAGAAATAGAACTTCTAAACAGAGGTTATACTCTTTGTTGGATAGACCATTTTACTAGATGGGCAACTAAAGAAGAGATTGACGTTGTTGCAAAATTCGTCATCGCCGTTTGTGAAAAACTAGGCTTTGATAAAAAATGTATTCCAATTGGAATGAGTTGTGGTGGGTTGACGGGCGCTATGCTTGCCGCTAGATATCCAAAACTCGTTTCACTTCTTTATTTAGATGCGCCCGTGCTTAATATCTTAAGTATAGCAGGGTACGGAGATGGTGAGTTTAGACCTGGTTTTTGGCAAGAACTCGTTTCTGCGTACGGCTTTAGTAGGTCAACCATAATTAATTTTAGAGAAAGCCCTATCGACTACCTTAACGTTTTAATAGAAAACGATATACCCGTAGTATTAGTGTACGGTGATGCAGATACAACGGTAATATATACTGAAAACGGAAAGGTTTTAGAAGATTACTATAAGAAGAATAACGGCAAGATTAAGGTGATTCAAAAATCACAAAATGCTCACCATCCACACGGACCTACGAGCGAAGCAACCATGCTAGGAGTAATTGAGTTTATAGAAGGGAATAGTTAAGATGAAAATTAAAGACCTTATTAAAGAACTTAAAAGTCTATCCTATTGGACAAGAGAGAGAACTTGCGATATAGTAGTAGGCGGGAACGTTGAAAACGAAATAAAGAAAGTAGGAGTATGTATGTACCCTACGACTGACGTTATAAAAAAAGCAATAGAACTTGGTGTAAACTTTTTAATTTCTCACGAGGCTTTAATTTACACTAAGGTAGGCGACCAGCCACATCATACGGGAAAGGAAAAACTTTCCTTGCTTGATAAGGGAGATATCACAGTATTTAGATTTCACGATTTAGCCCACACAATGATTCCAGACCTTATATTTGAGGGTGGAGTTAGAATGCTAGGTCTAAAGGGCGAAATAGACTGCGATTTTATTCACGGCGGAGTATTTCCAACCAATCGCTTTATATTAGACGAGCCTATAACGGCTAGAGAACTAGCCAAAATAATAGAGAAAAACTATAACGTTCCACACGTTCGTATAGCAGGCGAACTAGATAAAAAGGGCAGTAAAATTGCATGCTTTTTCGGTTCGGGTGGCTTCATTATGAAGGAACTTGAAAAAGTTGACTTTGTGTTGACGGGTGAACTTTGCGAATTTAGAGAAGCAGAACTTGCTAGAGATTACGCCGAGCAAGGCTACAATAAGGCGATAATCGTTATAGGGCATGCAGGCTCTGAGTATGCGGGGATGAAACTTTTAACGGAAAAACTACAGGCAAAATATACTGAATTTCCTATTCATTATATTGAGTGTGGGGATAGTTATACTTTTAGCGACGCGCCAAGTGGCGTTAATTGTATTTCAGGGCCTAGGGTAAAGGAGTAAACGGATATGAAAATCAATGAATTTTTAGATATAATCTTAAACTCGTTTAAGCCCTCTTCTCAAGTTGACGGACTAAAGGTTGGCGATGGAAACGCAGAATTAAAAGGCGTGGGAATTACTATGTTTCCAACTACGTCGGTTATAAAAAAATGCATAGAAAAGGGTATAAATTTACTTATTGCAAGAGAACCGCTAACTTATAGTTTAGATAACGGCTCGTATTCTAAAACTGACGAGGGTGAATTTCACCAAATAAGTAAAAATAAAATAAAAATGCTAGAAGACGCAAAGATCACTTTGTTTAGGTTTCACGATACCTTAGATCTTTTAGAAAAAAATCCTACTTTTGAAGGTTTTATAAAGTATTTAGGGCTAAAAGGACAAGCCTTTTACGGCAATCACGACCTAGAGAATTTTACTAACGACTACTTTATTTTTGATAGTGAAATAACGGCAAAAGAGTTTGCTCTTCAAATAGAAGAAAAAACGCCACTAGCCCACGTAAAGATTTCGGGAAACGCAAATGCTAAAATAAAAAGCTTTGCGTTCTGCAACGGAATAGGCAGAAAGTTAGGTGAAGAAATTGAAAAGCACGACTGCGTGATAACCGGAGAACTCTGCGAGTTTTTCGAGGCAGAACTCACTCACGAATACGCAGAGCAAGGGCATAATAAGAGCCTACTAATACTAGGACACTACGGCACGGAAGTATTGGGAGTAAAATTAGTTGCCGAAAGGTTAATAGAAAAATTTCCTAAATTAAAAATAGAATATATCGAATGCGGTGATTCGTATTCGTATGTAGAAAGTAAATAAGGAGAAATAAAATGGTTAGAAAATATTGCGATTTATACTATGATGAGCCTACACTTTTATGGGACGAGGCAATTCCACTAGGTTGTGGAAAACAAGGCACGCTATTATATGGCGATGGAAGTCCTTTAATTTTTAGCGTGGACAAGGGGAATTTATGGGATACAAGACAAACGAGCGTCGCAGAAAATCCAAAATATACCTTTCGACATTTAGTAGACTTAGTAAGGAGTGGACAATACGATAAAATAGAGGGGGATTTTACCACTTTGGCAAGTGTTCCAACAAAATTGCCCCCAAATAGAATAAAGGCAAATTTTGGTGAGAAAGCCGAAAATATGAGTATGCACTTAAGTCTACAAAGGGCGGAGGCGACGGCAGAATTAACCTTTTCTAATGGAGAAAAGACTCTCGTAAAGGCAGTAGAACACGCTAGAGAACTATATGGAATTTTCAAGATGACGGGTAGACTTCCCGAGATTGAAATTCAACTTGCCGACTATAATCCAGACGAAACCAATATGGATTTCACCGTGTTTAAGTCCTTAAAGAGATTGGGCTACGGCGAGGGAAGTACTAAGACCGAAAAGCAAGGCGAATATACCGTCTATACGGGTATTCAACCTACTGCTAACAACTATACTTTCGCTATAGTTTTAGTGACGAAAATGGTTAATGGTAGCCTTGAGGGAACGTATACTACTGTCACCGACAAGGAAGGGGAAAATTATATAGAAAATTGTGTAGAGAGCCTTAAAAAAGTGCTTGATAGGGGTTATGATAAACTACTATTAGCGCATCTTAGTTGGTGGAAAAAATTCTGGAAAGAGAGTAGTATAACCATAGATTGTGATAGAAGAATTGAAAAACTTTGGTACATAAATAACTACTTCCTTGGCGCAGGCTCAAGAAAGGAATTTTTGCCAATGGCGTTGCAAGGGGTTTGGACGGCGGACGTTCACGCAATTCGACCTTGGAGAG
>JAZOOV010000003.1:0-11151 GCA_045655215.1 Christensenellaceae bacterium
TAAAGAATATAAAATCTCGGTTAGTATATAAAAAAGTGTAATAATCGCTCCGACAAAAAGGGTAGAGTTAACAGCCCCTGTTATTCCTTCAAATAAAATCTCGTCGGTTTTATCGATAGAAATAGCCGACAATATAGTAGGTTTATCTTTTTTATAAAAGGAAAAAATTATACCGATAGTAATGGAAGATAAAAGATGGCATAAAAACAGCATAGCCCCAAATAAAACGCTATCAAACATAATAGCCCCCACCGTCGAAACTAAATAGGCAGGAGAAGAAGTGGAACATAAAACGCTACCACGTTCTGCCTCAACGCTAGAAATCAAGCGAGAATTTTTAAAATCTGCAATAAGGCTTGCCCCTATGGGATATCCTGCAATTAAACTCATAAAGTAAGCGTATCCACAAGCGCCGTTAACCTTAAATACTTTTGAAGATATAGGCGAAAACAATCTAGAGAGTTTGCCTACGCCTTTAAGCAAAGATAATATGGTCACTAAAAAAAAGTATGGGAAAAGAGATGGAAGTAAAAAGTAAAAATACATTTTAATTCCGTCAAGGGTAAAGGAAGAAAAGTCACTATTTACGGCTAAAATAACCATAAAGGAAAGTGCAATTAAAACGGGGAATAAATCTTTATTTTTCTTTATAATATTTATCATATAATTATTATATTTGGGCTTGAAAAAAAATATATGATATGTTAAAATATTACTATGGATTTATTTGATTTATCTAACCAAAAAAATAAAAATATTCCCCTAGCGGAAAGAATGAGAGCGAGGAATTTAAGCGAATACGTTGGGCAAAAACACGTAGTTAGCGAAAACTCGCTTCTTCGTAGAGCAATAAAGATGGACAACTTAGGAAGTTGTATTTTCTGGGGACCTCCGGGGAGTGGCAAAACCACTCTTGCAAACGTTATAGCAAATAGCACTTCGGGGCTATTCGTTAAATTGAACGCCGTTTCAAGTGGAGTTAGCGACGTTAAAAAGGTGGTGGAAGATGCCGTCACCAATCTTAAACTATACGGCAAAAAAACCTATCTACTACTTGACGAGTGCCATCGCTTTAATAAAACGCAAAGCGATAGTTTGCTTCCGTCAATAGAGAAAGGGGATATTATATTTATCGGCTCAACCACCGAAAATCCCTATGCTTCAATGACGCCTGCTATCGTTTCAAGATGCAGAGTTTTTGAACTAAAAAGGTTAACTGAAGAAGAAATTTTAACGGCACTAAAAAAGGCTTTAACTGATAAAGAAAGGGGCTTAGGCAATTACGACGTTAAGATAGATGAAGATGCATTAAATCACATAGCAATTACTTCTGCAGGGGATTTAAGAGTTGCTTTTAATGCTTTAGAAATGGCAACTTTAACTACTAATCCTAGTAAAGATGGAGTTATTCATATAACCTTAAAGGACGCAGAAGAGTCAATTCAACAAAAGGCCCTATCGTACGACGAGCAAATGTATTACGATATGCTCTCGGCTTTTTGTAAAAGTCTTAGGGGGAGCGACGCAAACGCCGCCCTATACTATATGCAAAGGCTTATCAAAGGTGGGTGCGATCCCTTGCTTATTCTAAGAAGAGTTATAGCACACGCGTCGGAAGACGTAGGTATGGCAGATCCTATGGCAATGGTGGTTGCAACAAACGCATTGGTTGCGTTTAAGAATATGGGCTTGCCTGAGGGCTTACTTCCTTTAAGCCAAGCAATCATATACGTTTGCGAGGCGGAAAAATCAAATTCTGTGGTAGTTGCAATGGACTTAGCAGGAGAAGACGCAACTAAAGTTAAAGACGATAACGTTCCACCTTGGGTAAAGAACGCCGTATACGGAAGCGAAAAGGATAAAGAACTTGCAGGGCAGTATAAATATCCACATAACTACGGAGGATACGTAGAGCAACAATATCTTCCCGATAGTCTAAAGGATAGAGTTTACTATACTCCCTCTAATAACGGCTACGAAAAAACCGTAAAAGAAATAAGAAAGAAAAAGGGCAAAAAGAACTAATGCAATCATTAAGAGAACTATATAAAATAGGAATAGGGCCATCTAGTTCGCACACCATAGGACCTGAGAAAATCGCCAATTATATAAAAGAGAAATATCCTAATTGTGATTACAAGGTTATTTTGTACGGCTCACTATCGGCTACGGGAAAAGGGCATGGTACTGACAAGGTTATAAGCAAGGTTTTGGGTGAAAGAGTAGAGATAGAATTCAACTTAACCGAAAAAGAATTGCCACACCCTAATACTATGGACGTTTTAATTTATAAAGACGGACAAGAAGTTAAAAAGATTAGGGCAACGAGTGTAGGTGGTGGAAGTATAAATATTCAAGGGGAAAAGTGTATAGAGCCTGAAAGCGTTTATAAACTTTCAAAATTTACCGATATTAAAAAATATATTCTAAACAAAAACAAGAGGCTTTACGATTACGTTTACGAAGTAGAGCCTAATATCAAAGAATACCTAAAGACCGTTTGGGAGGTTATGAAAGAGTCTGTGGAGCGAGGGCTTAAAAAAGATGGAATACTTCCAGGTGGTTTAAGAGTTAGTAAAAAGGCAAAATATATCTATGAAAGCGACGATATTTTCGTTAGAGATTCTTTGCTTAGGAATAAACTAACTTGTGCATACGCACTTGCTGTTGCAGAGGAAAACGCAGATAATGGCAAAATTGTCACTGCACCAACTTGTGGGGCGGCGGGCGTTCTTCCGGCGGTTCTATACTATGCTTATAAAAACGAACACGTTTTAGAAAGAACTATTATCGACGCGTTAGCGACGGCAGGGCTTATTGGAAATTTAGTAAAGAAAAACGCTTCTATAAGTGGTGCGGAATGTGGTTGCCAAGCCGAAATCGGTACGGCATGTTCTATGGCGGCAGGTGCAATAGCCGAAATATATAATCTTTCAGTAGACCAAATAGAGTGTGCCGCTGAAGTTGCAATGGAACATAATCTCGGGCTTACTTGCGACCCTGTTTTAGGGCTCGTTCAAGTGCCGTGTATAGAGCGAAATACTATGGCGGCAATGCGTGCTTTCGACTCTTTTTGCGTTGCGTATTATCTTGCGCCAATGCGTAAAATTCCGTTTGACGTGATAGTTAAAACTATGTATGAAACGGGGAAAGATTTAAACAATAAATATTTAGAAACCGCTCGTGGTGGTATCGCAAAAAATTATAATTTATAAAGGACTAAAAAAATGGACTATTCAATTAAACTAGCAACACAATTTAATCTTCGCGTTAATCACGCAGAAAACATTATTAATTTAATAGACGAAGGCAACACTATTCCATTTATTGCGAGATATCGTAAGGAAATGACCGGGGCTTGTGACGACCAAGTTTTAAGAGAGTTTGAGATTAGGCTTAAATATTTAAGAAATCTCGACAAGAGAAAGCAAGAAGTCGTTGACTCTATAACCGAGCAAGGCAAGATGACAGACGAGATAACCATTTCTCTCGCTAAAGCCGAAACAATGACCGAAGTTGAAGATATATATCGCCCATATAAGCAAAAGAGAAAAACAAGGGCTAGCGTGGCAATAGAAAAGGGACTAATGCCACTTGCAGAAGTAATTTTAGAGCAAAACGACGTCGACTTAGATAAAATCACCTTAGAGTATATAGATGTTGAAAAGGGAGTAGAAGACAAAGCCCAAGCCCTAGCAGGAGCAAACGATATTATCGCCGAAAAGATTTCTAACGACGCCGAACTTAGAAAGGTATTGAGAAAGGAATTATTTAATAAAGGCGAAATAACTTGTAAACTTTTAGAAAATGAAAACTCTAAAACGTACGACCAATACGGAGAGTATAGTGAAAAAGCTGATAAAATTCCATCACATAGGATTTTAGCAGTAAATCGTGGCGAAAAGGAAGACTGCTTAAAGGTTAGCGTAATCGTACCTGAAGATAGCCTAACAAGCGTTATTAAGGCCCAATACGTAAAGGGGGATAACGATTGTTCAAGGATTGTAGAACTAGCCGTTATCGACGCGTATTCAAGGCTTATTTTCCCATCTATCGAGAGAGAAATAAGAAGCCAATTAACAGATACTGCTAACGAACAAGCAATAAAGATGTTTGAAGTAAATCTTCGCCCATTACTACTTCAACCCCCACTAAAGGGAAAGACCATTTTGGGCTTAGATCCTGCATATAGAACGGGTTGCAAGATTGCAGTAATTAACGCTGAGGGGGCAGTTTTAGATACTGCCGTAATATTCCCGACCCCGCCACAAAATAGAATAGAAGAAGCCGAACAAATTTTAATTAAACTAATTAACAAGCATAAAGTAGACGTAATTTCTATTGGAAACGGAACGGCAAGCAAAGAGTCGGAAATATTTATAGCAAACCTAATTAAAAAGGTGGAAAGGCCACTTTCCTACGCCGTAGTAAACGAGGCTGGGGCTTCGGTTTATAGCGCAAGTAAACTAGGCGCAGAAGAATTCCCAGATTTCGAGCCTGCGCAAAGGTCTGCCGTATCTATTGCAAGAAGACTACTAGATCCACTAGCCGAACTAATTAAAATCGACGTTAAGTCGATAGGCGTCGGTCAATATCAACACGATATGCCTGAAAGTAGGCTAGAAGAAGCGCTAGGTGGGGTAGTTGAAGACTGCGTTAATAGCGTAGGCGTTGATTTAAATACTGCGTCAGTTAGTTTACTATCTTACGTTGCAGGCTTAAATATGGGCATAGCAAAGAACATAGTAGAATATAGAAATGAAAAGCCGTTTAAGACGAGAAAAGAACTTCTAAAGGTTAAAAAACTAGGCGAAAAAGCGTTTGAACAATGTGCGGGATTCTTGCGTATTACGGACGGATTTGTGCTCGATAACACGGCAGTTCACCCAGAGTCATACGAGTCGGTAGAAAAACTACTAAAGATAGTAGGATATACTCTTGAAGACGTTGCAAATGGCAAAATCGGTGATTTAAGAGAAAAAGTAGCATCTCTCGGTTGGGCAGAAGTTGCTAAAAAGTGTGAAATAGGCGAGCCTACTTTAAGAGATATCGTAGGCGAACTTCTAAAACCTGGTAGAGATATTCGTGATAGTTTGCCAAAGCCAATTTTAAGAAGTGATTTAATGGACTTAACCGACCTTAAAGAAGGTATGGAGATAATCGGCACGGTTAGAAACGTAATAGATTTCGGCGTGTTCGTGGATATCGGCGTGCACCAAGACGGGCTAGTTCATATCTCGCAAATTTCAGACAACTACATTAAACACCCGTCAGACGTTCTTAAGGTTGGCGACGTTGTTAAGGTAAAAGTAATCGGCGTAGACGTAAACAAAAAGAAAATTTCTCTAACTATGAAGACAACCGACTTGCCACACGGAATAGCAGTAGGCAATCAAAAGACGGACAAGGAAAGAAAGGAAGGAAGGCGTATTGCCCAAAAGAAAAAAGAGCAAAGTGACCAAGACGTTTTAGCAATGCTCTACAAAAAATTTGGAAGATAAATAAGAGAACCTAATTTAAATTTTTGTAATTATAAAACGGCAGAAAAGATTGAAAAACTTTTCTACTCAAGGAAAAGTAAAGATGGAAAGAGCAAGAATAACAATATCTATCGACGACGGAAAGAAGAATTTTTTATCCGTTGCAGATAGGCTACTTAAACTAAATATTCCCGCCACCTTAAATATCGTTCCAGGCGCAATCGATAAGAGCAAAATAGTTGAGATTGAAACTTTTTCTAAAGAAGAGTTAGTGGACTTATATAAAACAGGGCTTTTTGAGATAGCAAACCACTCAAATCTTCACACTAACCAAGAAGAAGATATAATAGAGGGAAGAAGAAAACTTATAGAGTGGCTAAAACTAGATAAGAGCGCTTTATTGGGCTTTGCTTCGCCAGGCTCAGAGATTAAGTTAAAAAAAGCGCTTGAAGATGAAAGGAAACTTAAAGATATGGGCGTTTTATATTTAAGAACGCACGACAAAGGAGATATGGAAGAGTATAAAAGGCTAGAGAAACTTTATAACGAAACAAAAAATCCCGAGTATTATATAAAAAAAGAAAGCAACGCCTTTTATTCTAAAGGGGACTTTGCGATATCTAGTTTAGTGGCGTATAAAGGGGTAAACGATTTAGAAGAAATAAAACTTTTAACCGACTACGCAGTAAAGGAAAAAAAGGGCTTAACTATAATGTTTCATAACTTTGCAAAGCCTAATGAAGAGTTATATTCTAACGCATGGACGTTTGATGCTGATAGATTTTACAAATTTATCGAGTATATCGAAGATTATAGGCAAAAAGGAAAGTTAGACATATTAACTACAAAAGACGGACTAGAAAAATAAAAATCTTAAAAGACACAAATAAAAAAACCTACCTTAGTGGTAGGTTTTTTGTTTATCAACAAATTTTATTTACTTCCAACTTTTCTATCTTTTAACTTATCTTCGTCGGACAAAGCGTCAAATAGAACTAGGTTATGGTGAACTTTAGCAAGGTCGTTTCTCTTTTCGCCGTGAACAAATCCCTCAGAGCGCATATAGGCGTTCCAACGCTTGTGTTCTAAAACTTCGATAGTGGAAATTTCTTCCTTTGTTAAGTCGCCTTCTTCCTTGTCAGCGCCCTTAATTCCAACTAAGATTCTCGCTTTCATATGGATAGCAGATGCAGTTGAAGAGCGATAGTTATAATCGTATCTCCAAAAATCTTCTTCCTTTCCGTACTTTAAGTGTCTAGAAAGAGCGTCTTGTTCTAACTCTGAGTCGACAATAACTCTTTCGGAATAAGTGGTTTTAATGTCGCCAATGCAGTTGATTTTGTATTCCTGTCCCCTTGGGTTAGTAGCCGTTTCAATGTATGCTTTTTGTTCGCTATCGTAAACTACCGTGTTGATGATAGGGGATAGGTTTGCTCTTTCAAATAAAGTTCTAACCTTAACTGCGCAAGATATATTCGATTGGTCTGAACCACTACTAATAAACACGAAAGTAGCGTCGTCGATTTCGCTAATCATTTGGTCGAACTCTTTGGTGGTGAAGTCCACGCCAGAGTGAATAATAATGCTGTATTCTGCTTCTCCTTCTACTGTCACCCCGTTGTAGCGCTTATCCATGAGTTCAGGGCAAGAAGAACTGAATTTAGATTCAGCCATTGGGTCTTCGTCAAAGGCGTTAATCTTTATCTTATAGCCGTCCATTTGGCAATACCAAGCGAGCGCTTTAACTAAGGTAGAGCCGTAATTACCAAGCCCGATTACAACGGCAGAAATCATCTTTTTATTGGAGTTAGGAATAGGTTTTGCCGAGTTAAAAATTTCCACGCCCCTTTCGTAAAGAGTGCGATATATTAACGATTGAGCATAGTTTATTTTTCTAACCTTAATCTTGCTATCTACGGCGTTGCTTAAAACTAAATCACCTTGAACGGTGCGAGAAAAGAGATAAATTTCGGTATTTTCTCTAGTTTTATAAAGTTCGTTTAGTTGGGAGAAAATCTTAATGTTTTCACCCTCTACTTCGTTTAGTATAAAGAAGTAGATTTCACTTTTTTTGCTGTGGAAACCCCAATTTACGTGGGTGATATCCTTCTTAAAAGAAATAGCACCGATAGCGTTAATTTGCTCAAAGAGTTTATGTTCTTTATCGTCGTCAAACTTATAAATATCGGTAAAGACGATAAGTGCTCTCTTGTGATTTTTAGCAATATCGGTTGCTAAAGCCACCGAGTAATCGTTTAGATATGAGAAAACGTAAACGTCCTTTCTATAAGCAAAAACGTATTTAACGTATGAAATAACGTTCTTAAAGAAAGATAGAATAAATCCAAAGGTTAATAGTGGGGCAGTCACGAAAATCAAAGCCGTGTAAACGGGATATGCGTGATAAATAAAGCCGGTAAGTTTAGAAGTTTCTTCTCTAATCATTTCAAAATCACTATCGATAATAAAAAGTCTAATAGTGTTATGAACTGATAGCAAGAAAGTCTTTATAACGCGCATAATCGAAGACTCGGTTTCTGCAAAGAAATTGTAGTATACGGGAAAAAATATAAATAGCCCCGCTAAGAAAATTCCAACTATTAAAAAGTTTATGGGATTTACGACTTTTATTTTTCCATTTTTGTTTTTAGTTTTTGATTTTACCGTAATTAAGCATAGCATTGAAAGAACAATGAACACGGAAATACAAAAACAAATTATCCAAATCATAATAAAACTTCCTATTGTTCTACGAATTTAATATTTTTTCTCTTGCAGTAGTTAGATGCTGCCGAGTGTTTGCTACAGATAACGGTCACGTCTTCACAACCGTTTAGAATACCCCAACCGAAATCCTTAACTGAGTCAGGGATAACTAAGGTTTTAAGTCCCGTACAACCTCTAAACGCCGTATCGTCGATTCTAACGATGGAATCAGGTAAAATCATTTCTTCTAAAGAAGTACATCTATAGAAAGCGCCTTCGCCAATTTCGTATACGCTATCGGGAATTTTAATTGATTTAAGTTTGGTGCATTCACAGAACGCCCAGTCGCTTATTACCGTCACGCTGTCAGGAATAACGTATTCGTCTTTATTTGAGCAAGCAGGGAAGCAGATAAGGGTTGATTTACTCTTGTTAAAAAGAATATCTTCAACCGACTTAAAATACTTGCTCTTAGTTTCAACGTTTATAGAAGATAGTTTGCTACAACTTCTAAACGGACTCATACCAATACTAGTGACAGATGCAGGAATAGTAATAGTAGAAAGGCTAGTACAATCCTTAAAGGTATTTTTACCAATTTTGGTTAGGTTTTTAGAAAGGTTAATTTCTTCTAAGCCGATACAACCGTTAAACACCATATCGTCGATTTTGGTCACGCTGTCTGGAATATCGATTTTCTTAATTCTAATGCAATCTGCAAGCGAACTTTCGCCGAGAATAGTTAATTTAGATGGCAAGGTGATGCTTTCTAAGGCTTTACAACTGTTAAAAACGCCCCCGTAAATTTCAGCCATGCCGTCGGGAAGAACTACCGAACTTAAGTTAGAGCAGTTTTCAAACGCTCTTTCGCCGATTTCAATATCAGGGTTAGTGACAACTAATTCTCTTAAGTTAATGCAGTCTCTAAACGCGCTTTCGCCAACGTGCTTAATGTTTGACGGAAGGTTGATTGACGTTAAGTTTTTACAACCTCTAAACGATTCGTTGCCGAGAGATTTAACGCTTTCGCCAATGATAATAGTTTCTAGTTTTTCGCAGTTCTTAAAAGCAGAAGCGCCGATTGAAACAACGTCGTCTGGAATTTTAATGATAGGACTTCCGTCTTTACATTTAACTAAAACGCCGTTTTCTACGTTGAGAGCGCGCATGGTTTCTATTGGAAGACTTGAAATAAGTTTTGCAATATACTTATTTGAATTTATAACTTCGCTCTTAACGTGTTGAAGATTGTCTAAAATCATTGAAATTGCAGGTGGAACGTGAACGTCTTCTTCTAGGTAGATAGGGTAAATACGTTTATCATACTTAAAAGCCGTGATTATTTCCATACCACAGTACTTTGATTGAACGCTCGATTTAGAAATGAATAGTAAAATTGCGGCGCTGCGTTCGATTTTACTGCGTAATTCTTCTCTAAAATCATCGCCAATTTCCATAGTATCGTCGTACCACATACGGAATTTTTCTTTGTCAATTCTCTTTAATACTTCGTTAACGACTTTCGCATCTCTATGCGAATAACTAACGAATAAGTATGGTTCTGGACCTTCGTACGAGTCGATTGTGATTTTGCTAAAGGTGGTTTTTTCTTCCATAAAACTTCTCCTTTGGTTAATTTTCTATAATTGTTAATTTTCTATAATTATATTATTACAAAAAGTATCGCTAAGTTAGCCGCGAGTGACGGAATAGAAATCATTGCTCCATATTTTACAAACTGAACGAAACTTAATTTAACGTCGTGTTTTTTAAGTAGTGACGACCACATAATTCCAGCCAATGCGCCGATAGGCGTTAATAGAGCGCCGAGATTTGAGCCGACGATGGTGGCGTAGATAGCACCGGTTGCAGCCGTGCCCGTAAGCCCTTCCATAATAGGACAAAATAGCACGCTCATAGGGATATTGTTTATTAGGTTTGCCGATAGATACGAAACTACGCCGTATTTTAATACCGAGTGATTTGAGCCTAGTAAATCGCCGATTTTTTCGGTTATTCCTTGATTTTTGAAGGCTAAAACCATAATAAACATTGATAGCACGAAAGGAATTAGTTGCCAAGGCGCACGCTTTAAGCAAGCAGTAAGTTCTTTCGGGCGACTCTTTTTAATAGCAGAGAAAATTAGCACGAAGATGAAAAGAGATATTGCCGAAATAAATGAAACTATCCACATTTCGATATTAAAGTAAGGTCCTATCGCCAAAATTATCGTGCAAACTGAAAGGTGGATTAATCCTATAACTAAAAGTGGCTTGTTTTCAATTTTAACGTCTTCAATTTCCGCACTAGCAGGCTTTTTTAAATCCTTTCTAAATAAGAGGTAAAGGATAACAAAAGATACGACTGCAGATGCTAGAGTAGGTAAAATCATAACCTTAAAGTAATCGAAGAAATTAATCCCGTAAGCCGTTGCAATATAGATATTGGTTGGATTACCTATAATCAAGGTCATACTCATAGTGTTAGCGGCGATAAATTCGCCGATTAAGTATGGAATTGGGTTAATCTTAGCGTTTTTACAAAAGTAGCAAATAAACGGGGTAAAGGTTAAAACGATTATATCGTTTGAAGTGAACACCGTTAAAATGGAAACTACAACGTATAATATTACAAAGAGTTTTATTTGGCTACTCTTTGCCTTCTTTAGAGAAAGGTTTGCTAAATATCTAAAGAAACCAACTTCATCTAAGAAGATTGACAAAATGGTCATCGAGATAAATAGAACTAGGATTTTTAATGGGTTAACCGGCGTGTTTGCCGTTAACGTTTCCCATAAAAAGCCCAAATCTACAAAGCCACAAGCAATTACTAAAATTGCGCCGATAAGAACTATTACCCAATAAGAGTCAAGTTCAATTTTACCTAACTTAAATTGAGGCTTAAAAAGCACGCATAAAATCATGGTCAAACAAGTTAGCGCTACTATTATTATGCAAGGAATCAT
>JAZOOV010000004.1:0-3796 GCA_045655215.1 Christensenellaceae bacterium
AATCATTTCGCAAGTAGTAGTGTGATATTCTGCTTGGGTAATAAGCATGCTTTCTGGCTTATTAACTTGAATAGGTGAGAACGCCACTTTATGTCCTTGATAAGCAACTAGTCTATCAGGGTAAAAAGAGTGAAGTTCACCCTTTAACGCATAGCCCTCTGGGTTAGCAAAATCGTAATATTCGCCAAAAGGTGCGAACGCTTCTTTAGTTAAAGGCTCAGCTTTGATAATTCTCATAAATTTTACCATCCTTATAATTTTTGTTCACAATTATTATACTATACGTAAAGTGAAAAATCAAGACGGAAAATCCTATTATATATATAATGTATAGAAAAATCCCCAAGAAAATAGGCTCTCTTGGGGATATACTATTAAATTTTGTGCTTGATTATTTTTCCTTGGAAAACTTATTTATATCAACTTCTAAGGGTTTATCGATTTCTTCACCCACGTATTTTCCGTTCTTCTTTCGTTGCTTAACACACTCGGTTAAAAGGTACTCGATTTGTCCGTTTATAGAGCGAAAATCGTCTTCTGCCCAAGCCGATATTTCATTAAACAACTTGGCAGAAAGCCTAAGTGGTATTTGCTTTTTCTCGCCGTTCATATTAATATAAACTTCCCGAATTTACAATAGGCTGCGCGTCGTGATTGCCACATAAAACTACTAGTAGGTTAGAAACCATTGCCGCTTTTCTCTCTTCGTCAAGGTTAACGATTTCCTTTTCGCTTAGACGTTCTAGAGCCATTTCAACCATACCAACTGCGCCGTCTACAATCATTTTTCTTGCGTCGATAATAGCAGACGCTTGTTGACGTTGTAGCATAACAGCAGCGATTTCTGGAGCGTAGGCAAGGTAGGTGATACGCGCCTCGATAATTTCAATTCCCGCCTCTTTAACTCTATTTTGAATTTCTTCACGAATACGAGCCGCAACTACTTCACTAGAGCCTCTTAAACTGCCTTCGTCGGCAAGTCCGTCGCCGGTGGTGTCAACTCCTTGAGCAACGTCGTAAGGATAAATTCTAACGATATTACGTAGCGCCGCGTCGCATTGAAGAGATAGGTATTCTTTGTAGTTATCAACGTTAAATACTGCTTTTGCAGAGTCTACGATTTTCCACATAACTGCTATGCCGATTTCTATTGGATTTCCTAAGCAATCGTTGATTTTTTGACGACTATTATTTAAGGTCATTATCTTTAGTGAAATCTTGTTTGCGTTTAGGTTAATTTCAGCACTATTTGCCTTTGGGTTTACAGGTTGCGATAGAGTGTTTACGTCGCCACTTTGATTAAGTTTTGTCTTAGCGGCAGGATTAACTGATACGCAGAAAGGGTTAACGAAGAAAAATCCGTCCCCTTTAAGTGTTCCAACGTATTTACCAAATAAGGTTAAAACTAGCGCCTCTTGTGGCTTTAAGGTCTTTAAGCCAATATAGGGAATCCAACCTATACATACGTATATTGCACCTACTGCAAAACATGCAATTTGTATAGCGTTTGGCTCGTTTTCAATATAATTTCCACCATATACGAGTAGAGCAACACCTACTAGATAAAAAAGCGAAATTAAAATTAATGCGAGCATTCCGTTCTTTCTTGTTCTTAAGATTTTTTCTTCCATATTTTTTAACTCCTTTATAATAATTTTATATTTGATATCATTATGATATCATATTTATATTACGTTGTCAATAAAAAAATCCAGGAAAAATTCCTTTCCCTGAATTTTTTAAATTTTGTGAATTTAGAAAATATTAGTAAGAGTTTCTTATGGCACGAATTAAACCTATAATAGAATGAAGTAATAGGATTATAAATATAGCATATATAGATGAATATATTCCCATAAATTCAATTAGAAAAAACACTAAAAAGAAGTAAGGTATAGTAAATAATAAAGGCGAGCCTAAAAGAACACCGATTCCAAGAATGTGCGATTCTGTATTCTCAATTAAAGTTCCAAATATTAAGTAAGTATTTTTTTCTGTTTGAGTTGAAACACAGGGAAGATATCTAAGAGCCATAAGAATATAAAGAGCAGCAGAGCAAATCCACGCCCATTCGCCACCATTATATAATTCTATAATTTCTGTTGCAAAATAATTTTTTGATGAAAGTATAATACTTAAAACAATTCCTGCTATGGATAACAGAGAGCAAAAGATAGAGTTAAATAGGTCTTTGAAAAAGCAAGCAATGATGCAAAGTAAAATAAAAAGACCAATAAGTCCACCACCATAGTACAATAAATCCGACATAATTTTCTCCTTAAATATAGATTTTCTTATATTATAACGGAACAAAATGTTCCATGTCAAGTATTTTGGAACACTTTGTTCTAATATAGTAGTATGAGAAATAAATTTGCAGAACAGCTTTTTTTGTTAAGAGTTGAAAATGGTTTAACTAGAGGACAACTTGCAGAAAAACTAAACGTATCGGTGCGCCTAATTAGTTATTGGGAAAATGGACAAAGAGAGTGTGATTTTAATATGTTAATTAGGATCGCTGATCTATTTTCAGTTAGTATAGATTTTTTGCTTGGTAGAAGTGATTATTAAAATGAAAAACAATGTAAATAGGGCAGTAGCCTTAAGAATTTCACAACTACTAAAAGAAAAGAATATGACGCAATATAGGTTAGCAATGAATAGTGGAATAACTCACTCAACTCTTAAAAACATTATTCACGAAACGGTAAAGGATAATTTATTATCTACGGTTATCCTGATTGCAGGTGGTTTTAATATGACTGCAAGCGAGTTTTTAGATAGCCCTTTATTCTTAGAAGAAAATCTTAATATTTAACATGAAAAAAACACACTCTCTTGAGTGTGTTTTCTTTTGGTGATCCATCGGGGACACTCGTCCGTTTCACTACCGAGCCCTTGTCCGTCAAGGCAGTCCATCATATGACGGGCGAACCTGCGGTTCAAATCCTCAGTAAATTACAAAGAAAAAGCATAACCAACGCAAATGGTTGATTATGCTTTCTATGGTGATCCATCGGGGACACTCGTCCGTTTCACTACCGAGCCCTTGTCTATCAAGGGAGGTCCGTCAAAGGCGGGCGAACCAACGGGGTTCATTTTTACCCCAATTGAGCAAACAAAAAACCAACCATAGAAATGGTTGGTTCTTGTTTGGTGATCCATCGGGGATTCGAACCCCGGACACCGTGATTAAAAGTCACGTGCTCTACCGACTGAGCTAATGAATCTGGTGCACCTTCAGGGACTCGAACCCTGGACCCACTGATTAAGAGTCAGTTGCTCTACCAACTGAGCTAAAGGTACGTATTTGGCAGGGGTGGCAGGATTTGAACCTACGAATGCTGGAATCAAAATCCAGTGCCTTACCGCTTGGCGACACCCCTACGTAGTGTTGGGTTTTTGTGGGGCGGGCGATGGGAATCGAACCCACGTCCTCAAGGACCACAATCTTGCGCTCTAACCAACTGAGCTACACCCGCCATAAATGGTGCGCCTGAAGGGATTCGAACCCCTGACCCTCGGCTTAGAAGGCCGATGCTCTATCCTGCTGAGCTACAGGTGCATAAGAAATGGGACGCGCCCTTAAAACGTTTTACGGAAAGGTGATTGGAGCGGGTGATGGGAATCGGACCCACGCTGCCAGCTTGGAAGGCTGGAATTCTACCATTGAATTACACCCGCATAATTATCTCTAGGACAACGCTAATAAATTTTAGCAAAATAATAATTTAATGTCAACTAAATTCAATTCATTTTTAATTTTTTCCCAAAAAAAATAATTTAGTGGTAAAAT
>JAZOOV010000005.1:0-2586 GCA_045655215.1 Christensenellaceae bacterium
ACAGTAGCAAAAACATTAAGTATTATTGATATTAGTTGGTTAATATTGGTGCTATCATATAGTCCAATTATAGAATTATATCTTATAAAATGTCTAATAGTAATCATGATTGAACAAAATATCTTAAACAAGTCCAAACCAATTACTCTTTTTTCAATTCTTGATGTTTTATTCTTAATCAAATTTTCTTCTAAGAGAATTTCTTTGTTTTCCAAATTTTCCACCTCTTTTATTCTATAAATAACTATTCTACGATTTCAAAGAAAGTGTCAGGGTGATTTGGATCAAACTGCTCGTTTGCCCACATTACCGTGACTAAATTTTCCGTTTTAGATAAATTTATTATATTGTGAGTGTAGCCAGGTAGCATATGTACGGCTTGAATTTTATCACCACTCACCTCAAAGTTTAACACCTCTTCCGTTCCAATTTTTCTTTGTTGAATAAGCCCACGCCCCGAAACGACGATAAAAAACTCCCATTTAGTGTTGTGCCAATGTTGACCTTTAGTGATTCCAGGTTTAGAAATATTTATTGAAACTTGTCCACACTTTTCGGTTTTTAATAGTTCTGTAAAACTTCCACGATCATCAACGTTCATTTTCAAATCAAACGCAACCTTTTCTTTTGGCAAATACGATAAATAGGTGGAATATAATTTTTTAGCAAAACTATCGTTTGGTATTTCGGGAATAATTAGCGTTTTACTTTGCTCTCTAAAACTATAAAGTAAATCTACGATTTCGCCTAAAGTCACCTTGTGAGTGGTTGGAACAAAATAATATCTTCCCTTTTCAATCTCAATAGGATTTAACCCTTCGTAATCACATTGGCGACCTTTATCTTCTAATAAATTAAGCATTTCGTAAACTAAATCGTCTATGTATAAGAGTTCTAACTCCACGCTCCTATCGTTTACGGTGATTGGCAAATCGTTAGCAATATTATTTGAAAAGGTAGCAACGGCACTATTATAATTAGGTCTACACCACTTTCCAAAAAGGTTTGGAAAACGATATACCATTACCTTTGCACCCGTCTCTTTTGCATAGTCAAAAAAGAGTTCTTCCCCTGCTTTTTTGCTCTTACCATATTCACCCTCAGCATATCTACCGATAAGAGTTGCTTGAATTGAAGATGAAAGCATAACCGGGCAGTTGTTTTTGTATTTCTTGAGCATATCAAGTAGAGTTGATGCAAAGCCAAAATTACCTTGCATAAATTCTTCTTGATTTTGTGGACGATTTACGCCAGCAAGATTGAACACGAAGTCTGCCTCTTTTGTATACTTTTCTAACTCTTCTCTCGTGCTATCGATATCGTATTCAAAAATATCATCAATTTTTAAATTGGGGCGAGTTTTATCCTTTCCATCTTTTAGGTTTTTTAAGGCTACGCATAGGTTTTTACCAACGAACCCTTTAGCACCTGTCACTAGAATTTTCATACTAATCCTACTTTTTTAATTCTTCTTGAATATATGAAAGCGCTTCTATCTTCGCTTTAGTTTCTTCAACTGTTAAAAGTTTAGTGTTGTTAGAGTTAAATTCGGTTAAGGTGTTTCTTTCTACGTCGCCATCCTTAAAATACTTGTCGTAGTTTAGTCCACGCTTATCACAAGGTACGCGATAGAAGTTGCCAAGGTCAATTGCATTTGCGCACTCCTCGTTAGTTAATAGAGTTTCGTACATTTTTTCGCCGTGACGAATACCTATAACCTTAATATTTTCTTTATCTCCTCCAAACAATTCGCAAACTGCTTCGGCTTGAGTTTTAATAGTGCAAGCAGGTGCTTTTTGAACGAGAATATCTC
This sequence comes from Christensenellaceae bacterium, assembly GCA_045655215.1. Taxonomy (GTDB): domain Bacteria; phylum Bacillota; class Clostridia; order Christensenellales; family Borkfalkiaceae; genus UBA1259. Next base: position 1,814 of record JAZOOV010000005.1, read on the forward strand.
CACTTTCACCGTGTTCAAATGCAAATAACACCAAGTCTACTGCCTCTTCTAACGACATAATAAATCTAGTCATTGATGGGTCTGTTATGGTAATAGGCTTGCCTTGTCTAATTTGCTCTATCCATAGTGGAATTACCGAGCCACGAGAGCACATTACGTTTCCATATCTAGTACAACAAATCTTGGTTTTTTCAGGTAATACGGTACGAGATTTAGCAACTATAACTTTTTCCATCATAGCCTTGCTAGTTCCCATAGCGTTAACAGGATATGCAGCCTTGTCCGTCGATAAACAAACGATATTCTTTACTCCCGCCTCAATTGCCGCAGTAAGCACGTTTTCCGTTCCTAAAACGTTGGTTTTAACTGCCTCTATTGGAAAGAACTCACAAGACGGAACTTGTTTTAATGCTGCTGCGTGGAATACGTAGTCAACTCCGTGCATTGCGTTCTTTACGCTTGCTAAATCTCTAACGTCACCGATATAAAATTTAATTTTATCGGCAACTTCAGGCATTTTTGCTTGGAATTCGTGACGCATATCGTCTTGCTTTTTCTCATCTCTAGAAAAAATACGAATTTCCCCAATATCCGTTTGTAAAAATCTATTGAGAACGGCGTTTCCAAAACTTCCCGTTCCACCAGTTATAAGTAATGTTTTATTTGTAAAAAGTGACATATCTATTCTCCCTTTTTTGTTTTTAAATTTATTATTTCCCTTTTATCCTTAGTTTCTTTTTAATAAAGTTAAAAATACTTTGCTTTTCTTCCCT
>JAZOOV010000006.1:0-8547 GCA_045655215.1 Christensenellaceae bacterium
ATATAATATAAGATGTTTTTTTTCAAGTGTTTTAGGTAAAAAAAGGTAAAACACTTGATTATTAAAGTAAATTAAGATATAATAAACGTGAAAAAATATTCCGTAAAACACTTAAGATTTTTAATCGAACAAATAGTATGATAAACAAAGTAGATTTTCCAAGTAATGTAGATATAACCTTATCGGTTGCCTCAGGGGTGGAGAGCGTTCTTAAAAAGGAACTTTTTAGGCTCGGTTATCCGTCTGCTCCCGCAGTAAACGGCGCGATTACCTTTAGTGGAGATTTAAATGCCGTTGCCCGTTGCAATTTAAACTTAAGAACGGCAGATAGAGTTTATATTAAACTTGCCGAGTTTCCTGTTTTTTCTTTTGACGATTTGTTTGACGGAGTAAAGGAAATCGAGTGGGAACGCTACGTTGATATAAACGGAATAATTTTAGTCAATGGAAAGTGCGTAAAGAGTAAACTTTTTTCTATAACGGACTGTCAAAAAATAGTAAAAAAGTCAATAGCCACAAGGTTATGCGCTCAATATAAAATAGGTAGACTTTTAGAGAGTGGGTGCGAATATTCCATTGAATTTTCAATTTTCAAAGACGTTGCTACTATACTATTAAACACGAGTGGTGCTGGTCTTCACAAGAGAGGTTATAGAGATTTAGTGGGAATTGCCCCCATAAAAGAAACGCTCGCATCGGCATTACTTTTAATGAGTGATTACTACTATCAAAAGCCCTTTTTAGATCCGTTTTGCGGGTCGGGAACGATAGCGATAGAGTGTGCGAAAATAGCCTTAAATATCGCTGGTGGTATGGGAAGAAACTTTGCCTTTAACGATTGGAAAGGTTTTGATAAAAGTTATTTTGACCTTGCCCTAACCGAAGCGCTAGATAATGAAAAGAGAGATAGAAAGGTTGAGATTTTTGCAAGCGATATTGATAAAAAAGCCGTTTCACTTGCCACTCGCCACGCAGAAAGAGCAGGGCTAAAGGGAAGAATTCAATTTTCTAGGTGCGACGTTAAAGACGTTAGCCTTTCACTAAAGAACGGAACGATGGTCACCAATCCACCGTACGGAGAAAGAGTTTACGATAAATTAGAGGCTGAAGAGTGTTATAAGGGCTTGAGAAAGTCGTTTGATAAACTTGACAATTGGTCGTTATTTTTGATAACTAGTGAGAATAGGTTTGAAAAGATATTCGGCAAAAAATGTGATAGAGAAAGAAAGATGTACAACTCTAACAAAGAGTGTAGGTTTTATTATTACTACAAAGACAGGGAGAATAATTAAATGGTAGACGGAAAAATTTTAGTAGAAAAACTTATAAAATACGCCCTAGTTCATCTTCATATGGAAAAAAGGGACGAAATATATTTTAGAAATCTTTTGCTTAGAGAATTTAAGTTGGAAGAGCCTACCGAAGAAGAGTTAGATTTGTCTTTTATTGGCGAGTTAGACGTTCCAGACGTTCTAGTAGAAGAAGTGGAGAAGTACGCTTTAGAAAATTCTCTTATCGAAGAGGGAAGAGAAAACTTATATAGCACGTATATTTTTGGTTTGTTATCGCCGTTGCCATCTAAAGTTAACCAAACTTTTAAGGAAATTAAGGAAAAAGACGGCGAGGAAAAAGCCTGCGAATACTTATATAATTTATCGGTAAAAAACAACTACGTTCAAAAGACTGCAATCGGCAGAAACTTAAAGTGGGAATACGTTGACGGAGATAAATATCTAGAGATAACGGTAAACTTAAGTAAGCCCGAAAAGGACAATAAGGAAATCGCAAAATTATTGACTGCTCCAAAAAAGGCAAAAAAATACCCAGCATGCTTTTTGTGTAAGGAAAACGAGGGCTTTGAGGGAACTTTAACTCACCCTGCAAGAGAAAACATTAGAACTATAAGTTTAACTATGGGTGGAGAGCCTTGGTTTATTCAATATTCACCCTACGCATATTATAACGAGCACTTAATTGCAATTTCGGAAGCACACGTGCCAATGCACATCAAGGCAGATACCATTGATAAGGTGTTAGACTTTGTGGATTATTTGCCAAATTACACCATAGGTTCAAACGCTGCATTGCCAATTATTGGTGGTTCAATATTAAATCACGAGCATTTTCAAGGTGGTGAACACTTAATGCCAATGCATAACGCTAAAGTTAAACTTCCACTTAAAGCAGAGGGGTTTGACCAAGTTAAAGTTGGAATAGTAGATTGGTATAATAGCGTAATAAGACTTGAGAGTAAGGATAGAGTGCAAATAGGCGACCTTGCAAAAAAGGTTATTTCCGCTTGGGAAACGTACACTAACGAAGATTGCTATATTTTTGCTGAAACGGAAGGAGTTAAACATAACTCTTTATCTCCCGTAGCAAGAAAGCAAGGCGATTTATATATAATCGATATGATATTTAGAAACAATATCACAAATGAAGAATATCCAGACGGCGTGTTCCATGCTCACCCCGAATACCACAATATTAAAAAGGAAGGTATTGGACTTATCGAGGCTATGGGATTATTTATCTTGCCGGGTAGACTTAAAAAACAACTCTACATGATAGCCGAAATTTTATGTAAAAAGGCTGAATACGATAAGGACGCTTTAAGTGATAAGGAAAACTATCTATACGCGCATAGATTTATGATAGAAGAGATGGTTAATAAGGGATATTCAGCGAATATGGAAGACGCTGAAAAGAGAGTGACTGGCTACGTTAACGAAGTGTGTAGAAACATTTTACTTAACACGGCAGTATTTAAAAATGATGAAGTTGGCAAAAAAGGATTTGTAGACTTCCTAGCAAGTGTAGAGATAAAATAAAAATTAGTAAAAGGAGAATAGTATGAACGTATTAGTGACGGGTGGGGCAGGTTATATAGGCTCGCATACTTCAGTTGAACTTCTTAACGCAGGGCATAACGTTATTTGCATTGATAACTTTATGAATAGTAAATACGAAGCCGTTAAGAGAGTAGAAGAAATCACGGGAAAAAAGGTTAAATTTTACGAAGGTGACATTAGAGATAGAGAAATTCTAGATAAAATTTTCACCGAAAATAAAATTGACGCAGTAATTAACTTTGCAGGCTTAAAGGCAGTTGGCGAATCTTGCGCAAAGCCACTAGAGTATTACGAAAACAATATTGAAGGCTTGTTGATTTTAGCGTTTGCAATGAGAGATCATAACGTTAAAAACCTAGTATTCTCTTCATCTGCAACGGTATATGGAAAACCAAAGAGCGTGCCAATTAAAGAAGATTTTCCACTATCTACTTCAAACCCATACGGAAGTACTAAATTATTCATTGAATATATTTTAAAAGACCTTTGCAAAGCCGATCCAGACTTTAACGTGGTAATTTTAAGATACTTTAACCCAGTTGGAGCGCATCACTCGGGTAGAATTGGCGAAGATCCTAAGGGTATTCCAAATAACCTTTGCCCATATATTACTCAAGTTGCCGTAGGCAAGAGAGAATATCTCGGCGTGTTTGGAGACGATTACGCAACTCCAGACGGAACGGGTGTTAGAGACTATATTCACGTAGTAGACCTTGCGAAAGGACATGTTTTAGCAGTTAATAAATTACAAAAAAATCCTGGACTACTTATCGTTAACTTGGGAACGGGACAAGGCTATTCGGTACTAGATATGGTTAAGGCGTTTGAAAAGGTGACTGGAAAGCCTATTCCTTATAAGATTATGCCTAGAAGACCTGGTGATATCGACGAGTGCTACGCAGATCCAAGTTATGCGTACGAAGTTTTAGGATTTAAGGCGGAAAAGACTTTGGACGATATGTGCAAAGACGCTATGAATTGGCAAACTAAAAACCCAAACGGCTACGACAAATAGTGAAAAATAGAAAATAAACGAATAAAAAGGCGAAATTTTGAAAAAATATCAAAATTCGCCTTTTTTATTATCTTAAAATATTGCAAATATTAAAAAAATGGTGTAAAATAGCATTGTAAAAAAAGTTAAAAATTAGCAAAAAGGAAGAAAAATATGAAATTTGGATTTGTAAAAGTTGGCGCTTTTACGCCTCAAATTAGAGTGGCTGACACCGAATTTAACGTAAAAAGCATTATAGAAGGTATAAAAAAAGCAAACGAAGAAAAGGTGGAAATTTTAGTTTTTCCAGAACTTTCTATAACCGGCAAAACTGCAGGCGATCTCTTTTTTAACGACCTTCTTCTAGACGGAGCAATACTAGGTTTAAAAGAAATCGTAAAATCAACTATAGATATTGAGATGCTAGTTTTCGTCGGACTTCCTATTAAAGATAGAGGTAAAATTTACTCGGCATGTGCCGTAATCTCTAAAGGTGAAATTTTAGCAATAATTCCTAAATCCCAAGTAGAAAGGGGAGAAAATTTTAGTAGTGGAGAAAATGGCTTATCCACCATAAAAATAATGGGGAGAGAACTTCCTTTTGCAACAAGAATAATTTTAGCAGACAAAGTTAACAAGAAATTTAGGGTGGGTGTAGAAATTGGAAGTGATATTCTCGCTCCAATAACTCCATCTCAAATTTTATCTCAACTCGGCGCAAACTTAATTGTAAATTTAGCGTCTTTTTCTTGTAATTTAAGAGATGAAAAAGAAATTTATGAAACGGTCAAAACCCTTTCAAAAAGGTTATCTATCGGCTACGTTTTAGCAAATAGTGGAGATGGCGAATCTACGACTGACGCAGTGTACTCTGGATATAATTTAATTGGTGAAAATGGGGAGATGTTATGTGAGAGCGTTCCTTTTAGAAACGGCTTAATAACTGCCGAAATTGATCTTGATAGCCTAGAATTTATTAAATCAAAAAATGCTTTTCTTAAGGAAAATAGCGAGTATTTAGAAGTGGAATTTTCAGTTAATAGAGAAAGCGACGCAAAGAGAATTTACGACAAATATCCTTTTATTCCAAAAGAAAAAGACGCGTATAAAAGAATACTAGAAATTCAAGCCGAAGGCTTAAAAAAGAGAGTAATTCATACAAACGCAAAAAAATTAGTTTTAGGCTTGTCGGGGGGCTTAGATTCCACACTTGCCTTGCTAGTTTGCCAATTAGTTATGGAAAAACTTGGTAGAGATTCTAAAGACGTTTTGGCGATAACAATGCCTTGTTTCGGTACGACTACAAGAACGTTAGAAAACTCTATTAAATTAGCAAAAACGTTAGGGGTTAGCCTTAAAAAAATTGATATAACAAAGTCGGTTGTTAGACACTTAAAAGATATTGGGCATAGTGGCGAAAAGTACGATGCCGCTTATGAAAACGCCCAAGCAAGAGAGCGTACGCAAGTGTTGATGGACGTTGCCAATATGGAAGGGGGACTTGTCGTTGGTACGGGCGATATGAGTGAACTAGCACTCGGTTGGGCAACTTATAACGGCGACCATATGAGTATGTACGGAGTAAACGCCGGAGTGACAAAAACGCTCGTAAAACACCTAGTGAGAGAATATGCGTTAAATTCTAAGTTAAAACTTAGAACGATACTTTTAGACGTTTTAGATACCCCCGTTAGCCCCGAGTTAATTCCAACCGATCAAAGCGATAGTAAGCAAAAAACCGAAGATATAGTAGGGCCTTACGCTTTGCACGACTTTTTCCTTTATCACCTAGTGTTTAATGGAGCGAGCGTAGAAAAAACCTTTATTATAGCCAAAAACACGTTTGACGGAGAGTTTGAAGAGCAAACTATAAAAAAATGGCTAGACGTATTCGTTAGAAGATTTTTCTCTCAACAATTTAAGCGTTCTTGCTTGCCAGACGGAGTTGCTGTGGATAAATATAGTTTATCTCCAAGAAGTGGGTTTAAGATGCCGTCGGACGTCAATAATATTTTGTGGAGAAAGTAGTAGTAAAAAAAGCATTGACAAATATATTCGTTTTTGTATATAATAAACGAAAGGAGATAAAAAATGATTGCTTTATATATTATATGTGCAATACTAGGAGTAGCCTTATACGTATGTACGGGGCTAGTGTGCGCTAGAATATGCGCGACGATAATTAGAGATAAAAATCCAAAAATGAACGAAGTAATGTGGTTTTGGTTTGGATTTTTATGCACGTGGATAGCCGTTTTATGCACTTTAGTAGTGAAAAAAGAGTGGTAAAAAATTAGGGCTAACATTTATTTGACAATAGTATAAAAAAATGATAAAATAAATAAAAGCGTTGATGAAGAGGCGTGCCTATAAAAGTCTTATAGAGAGTCGGTGGGTGGTGTAAGCCGATAGAGAAGTAGTAGGTGCGTGTAACTTTGGAGCAGAGAGGAAGAAAGCCTAATAGCAAGTAGAACCTTTCCGTGAATGCTACGATAGTGCAAGGGAATTAATAGATTCCTATAAAGGTGGCGATAGTACGCAATTTGAGTGGTACCGCGGGAATAATAGCCCGTCTCAAAGTTTTTCTTTGAGGCGGTTTTTTTATAAAAGTTGGGAGAAACTATGGAATTACTTGGACAAAAGATTAAGCAAATCACAGAAAGAATAAGAGAGCTTAGGGAAATTGTCGGCATAAGCAGGCAAGAGATGGCGTTAAAAACTGACGTCACCCTAGAAGAGTATATTGCTTGTGAAGAAGGGCAAAAAGACCTTAACTTTGCCTTTATTTATCGTTGTGCGCAAGTTTTAGGCGTTAACGTGACGGATATTATCGAAGGTTCTTCGCCAAAACTAACTTCTTATACGGTGACTAGAAACGGCAAGGGGCAAGAGATTGCAAACGCCCACGGAATGACCTATTATAACCTAGCGTACGCTTTCCAAAATCGTATAGCAGAGCCTTTATACGTAAAGATGAGTTATGATGCCCAAGCAGAGAGTATGCCGATTAAATGCACTACTCACGCAGGTCAAGAAATCGATATAGTTATTGAGGGAAGCCTAAAAGTTCAAGTAGGAAATCATAGTGAAATATTAAACGCAGGGGACACTATATATTTTGACTCTGCAACGCCACACGGAATGGTTGCCGTTGGTGGAACGGATTGTATATTCTACGCAATCGTACTTAATCCATCTGGCGAGCCTATTCCTGATTTTGAGCAAGTAAGCAAAATCAGTTCAAAAAGCACTCCAATTAAAAAGGATAAAAAAGAACGTATTTATAAGAAGTTTATCGACGTTAATACGGATGAAAATGGCACTCCAACGAAAATATCATTTAAGAATACTGAAAAATTCAACTTTGCATTTGATTTAGTGGACGGAATTGCTGAAAGAGAGCCTGATAAACTTGCAATGCTACATATCTCTAAAGATAAAACCGAGAGAAGATTTACTTTTAAGGATATAAAGAGAGAATCTAATAGATGCGCAAACTATTTTAAGGCGATAGGAATTAAACGAGGCGATAAAGTAATGCTAGTTCTAAAACGCCATTATCAATTCTGGTTTGCGATTATGGGCTTAAATAAACTTGGTGCAATAGCAATTCCCGCAACCAACCAATTACTAGAACACGATTTTGAATATAGATTTAAGTCGGCAGGCGTTTCTGCAATACTTTGTACGGCAGACGGAGATACTGCTAACCAAGTTGATTTAGCTACCAAAAATTACGACGGCTTAAAAAATAAAATCGTAGTTAACGGACAAAGGGAAGGTTGGAGAGATTTCAACGAAGAATATAAAATGTATAGTACCCACTTTGATAGGACGGAAGACGCGCCTTGTGGGGACGATATGATGATGTTCTACTTTACTTCGGGAACGTCTGGATATCCAAAGATAGCAACGCATAACCATAAATATCCATTGGGACACTTCCACACGGCAAAATATTGGCACTCTGTAGATACCGAAGGCTTGCACTTCACTATTTCGGATACCGGTTGGGCAAAGGCTATGTGGGGTAAACTCTATGGACAATGGCTTGCAGAAGGGGCTATATTCGTGTACGATTTCGATAGATTCGACGCGCAAGAAATACTTCCAATGTTCGCAAAGTATCAAATAACGAGTTTCTGTGCTCCACCTACTATGCTTAGAATGATGATTAAGCAAGATTTATCACTTTACGATATGTCTTCGGTTAAGCATATGACTACGGCAGGCGAAGCGCTAAACCCTGAAGTTTATCGCCAGTTTGAAAAATTAACGGGGCTACAAATTCACGAGGGATTCGGTCAAACGGAAAGCACTATGATTATAGGTAATATGATTGGCTCTCCACACAAAATCGGCTCTATGGGTAAACCTGCTCCAATTTACGATATTTCTCTTGTCGATGCAGACGGCAACCCCGTTCCAAAGGGTGAAGTAGGTGAAATTGTAGTAAACGTACAAAACGGCGCACCTTGTGGATTATTTACGGGTTATTATAACGACAAGGAAAAGACCGAAGAAGTATGGCACGACGGATATTATCATACGGGCGATACTGCGTGGTGTGACGAAGACGGATTCTATTGGTACGTTGGACGTGTTGACGACGTTATAAAGTCTAGTGGTTATCGTATAGGACCATTTGAAATTGAGTCAGTTATAATGGAACTCCCATACGTTCTAGAATGTGGCGTTTCA
>JAZOOV010000007.1:0-13137 GCA_045655215.1 Christensenellaceae bacterium
TGCCGATTAAGTAAAATTTATACCACTAGAAATCCTCTTCGTCCTCGTCTTCTTCCTCTTCCTCTTCGTCGTCTTCTTGCTCGAAATCTGCTTGATCTACTTCCGGAATATCGAAGTCGTCTTCGTCGTCTTCTTCGTGAATAAATTCTTCTTCCTCTTCCTCGTCGTCAAAGAGCTCGTCGCCTTCTTCTTCAATAAGTTTAGATAGAGAAAGCAATTCTTCAGAATCTTCTTCCTCTTCAGGCTCGTCGTCCATATACTCTTTCCACTTGTCTTCTGCGTCTTCTTGTTCTTTTTCTTCTAGTTCAAGTGCTTTTAAACATCTTTCGCAGTATTTTTCGCCCGGTTTAACGTAGTTTTGGTTACATCTTGGGCACAAGTCGAAGGTTTCTTCCACTTCGTCCTCGTCTACTGCGAAAACTAGTTGAGGACCTTTTCTTAGTTCTGCCTTGCAAACGTCACAATATTCTTCGCCTTCGGGAATATAGTTAAGTTCACACCTTGGGCATAAAACGTATTTTGGCATATATAACTCCATAAATATAATTTACTTTTATCGTAAGCGAGATTTTTATTTTCTTGCTTGGTGTATATTATATCTATATGAAGATGTTTTGTAAACTGTTTTTATGTCTTTTTTTATAATTTTTTTACTTTTTTTTGCCGTTTTTACACTTTTTCTAAAAGCATCTTGTCGGCAACAAGCGCAATAAATTCTCCGTTAGTGGGTTTGTCTTGTCCAACGTACGCGCGAACCCCTAGAATATTATTGATACTTTCAATTCTGCCCCTGTTCCAAGCGACCTCTATTGCGTGGCGAATTGCTCTTTCAACTTTAGATGCCGTCGTTTGATATTTTTCTCCTATCATAGGGTAGAGTTTTTTGGTTATATTATTTATAATTTCGGGATCTTCTACTGCAAGACGCACGCCTTCTCTTAAAAATGAATACCCCTTTATGTGTGGTGGAATTCCAACGTTTATAAAAATTTTACTAATTTTTTCTTCTAAGGATATATCTCTAACCCCTGAAACGTAGGAAACGGGCTTTTCGTTTTTTTGCTCCTCAAGAGCCTGCATTCTTTCCTTAAGAATAGAAAACTTATAAGGCTTTGCCAAAAAATATGATGCGCCGAGAGAAACGGCTTTGCTGACTACTTCTTCTCTAGTTAAAGCGCTAAGTACGATGATTTTAGTTTTAAGATTTAGTTCTCTAAGTCTTTCGATAACCCTTAATCCGTCGTATCCTAAAAGCACTAATCCCGTTATTAAAAAGTCGGGTTTTTTCTCGGCGAGTGGAGAAAGGGCGGAGATGCCGTCTGTTGACGAGCCGATTACTTCGTATTCTCCGTCTTCATTAAACTTTCTCGTTAGTTCGTCAACAGATTCTTTAGTGTCTTGTAAAATAAACACGGTTTTTTTAAGCATATCAATCTCCTAAAATTATTTCGTTTTATATATTTTACTACAAAAAGCCCCACGCTTACAAGCAAAAATAGGGTAATAGAGCACGAATTTTGAATATAAACGTTCAAATATAGGGAAAAATGTCGAAAGTGCGTTCAAAAGTCGAATATGTGGGGCGAAAAACGTTCAAATATAAAATCGTTTTTACAAAAATAGGCATTACGTACAAAGCGTATAAACCTCTTGTTATGTAGGTATAATAAAAATATATATAATATAGGCTAAAAAAGTTGTTGACAACAAAGAAAAAAAAGTATAAAATTCTAATGTAAAAAAATTATAGAGGATAATATTATGGATTATCAAGGAACAATTTCAAGAGGTGTTAGAGCGCCTATAATAAAAAAGGGAGACGACCTTGTTAAAATTACTGCAGATTGCGTTGTAAACGCATCGAAAGAAGGTGGTTTTCCATTAAACGATAAAGACGTTGTTGCCGTGACCGAGGCTGTATTAGCACGTTCTCAAGGAAACTACGCTACTATCGACCAAATTGCCGCTGACGTAAAAGAAAAGTTTGGCGACGAAACGGTTGGCTTGGTATTTCCAATTTTATCTAGAAACCGTTTTTCTAAAATTTTGCAAGGAATTTCTAAAGGGGTTAAAAAGTTAATCGTTCAACTATCCTACCCTGGCGACGAAGTGGGGAACAAATTCATTTCTGAAGAGCAAATTATGGACAAGGGCATAAATCCTTATACCGACGTGTTTACAAGCAAGGAGTTCCACGAACTTTTCGGCGACGTTAGACATACCTTTACCGGCGTTGACTACATTGAGTTTTATGAAAAGTCGGGTAATTGCGAAGTTATTTTAGCAAACAACCCTTGCGAAATATTAAAGCATACTAAATTCGTTATAAACGCAGATATTCATACTAGAAAAATAACCAAGAGAAGACTATTAAAGGGTGGCGCAGAAAAGGTGGTTTCTCTAGATGAGATATTAAATAAGAGCGTAAACGGATCGGGCTACAACGCAGAGTATGGCGTATTAGGTAGCAACCTTGCAACTAACGATAGCGTTAAACTCTTCCCAAGAGATGCTAAAAAATTCGTTGAAGATTTGCAAAAGGAACTATTTAATAGAACGGGCAAAACTATTGAGTGTATGGTATATGGCGACGGCGCTTTCAAAGACCCCGTTGGTGGTATTTGGGAACTTGCAGATCCCGTTGCTTCACCTGCTTTTACCGACGGACTTAAGGGAAAGCCAAACGAAATTAAATTAAAATATCTTGCCGATAACGACCTAGCGTCACTTTCTGGCGAAGACGCTGTCAATGCTATGAAAGAGATGATTAAGAATAAAGAGGCAGACCTAGTTAATAACGATAAGAGTTTAGGAACTACCCCAAGGCAACTAACCGACCTTCTCGCGTCACTTGCTGACTTAACGAGTGGTAGTGGAGACAAGGGAACGCCTATTATTTTAATCCAAAACTACTTTAAGAACTTTGCAATGTAAAAAAATATAAAATAAAAAAACGCTATGAAAATCATAGCGTTTTTTGTTTTGTATTTTAATAATTTACGCAACCGTAATGGTCATTTCTCTCTTTAGATTTCTTGAGCCCGAGCCTTTATATGTTTTTGCTGGTTCAGGGCGAACGTTGCTCCAATCATCCCACTCAACTTGATGCCACTTGCCGTATATGGTCACTTTAGTAGTGCCAGCCTTTAAGCCGTTGAAAGCCAACTGCTCTTTGTCAAAAGAGAGAATGCTTTCATCTTCAATTACCACGTTATCAATTACGGCGTCTCTAAATACTCTGTTTCCAAGACGTATTCTCATATCTTCAAAAACGACTTTGTCGTTTAGTGGTACGGTATAAGAAGTATAAAAGTCTGTATTATTAAAGAAGTTTTCTTCACTATAATTTATAGGTTCACCAGGCATAAAGTAAAAACCTAAGTGTTTGTTCCAATGTTCAAAATAAAGTTTCTTTGTTGTGGAAACGGTATCAAACCCATTGGTATAATTTACGGTGAAGTAAAGTACTCTTCCTGCAGAAACTAAATATAAGTCGTAGCCTTTTAATTTTCCCGTCGTCCTTTCGGTAACGATAACGTCGTCTGGGTGAGATATAGAGTAATCGTAAGACCAACCCTCAAGTTCAGGAACTTGTACTTGAAGAAATATGGTGTCGCCCGTGTCGTAAACGCCCATATTGGCAGAAGTTCCGCCACCAACGGGAGAAATTAAGTCTATCGTCGGCATAGACGAAGCATAAATATTGGTGTCTGCCGAAATTAGCTTAGAGGTAAAGGGGATTCCGTTTTCATCCACCCAACCCTTAAATTCAAAGAGTTCTACGTCAAACTCGTAGGTTGGAGTGTACTCGGTGTCCTTTTTAACTTCTTCCGAATATAAAAGGGTGTCGCCGTGATAGTAGTTTACCGTATAGGTGTTTTCGCAAGCCGTAAGAAAGGAAAAAGCAAAGCACAATACGAGCATTAAACTAATCGAGTGTTTAAATAAAGATTTTTTCATTAATTCTTTTCCTTTAATTATCTAACGGTAATAGTCATTTCTCTCTTTAGGTTAGCCGAGCCGGTGCCTGGTTTTGGTTGTGGATCGGGTTCTGTTAGACGAAGATTAGTCCACGTATCCCAGGTAATATCAAACCATTTTCCGTATACGGTTATCTTAGTTGTGCCAGCCTTTAAGCCCTTTAGAGCCATTTCTTCTTTATCGTAGGTGACGATGCTTTCGTCTTCAATAACTACTGAATCAATTACAGGTTCGTAGTAAATTAGATTTGGTCCGTATTGGATTCTAAGGTTTTCAAAGTTTACTTGTCCGTTTAGCGGAACGGTGTAAACGGTGTAGAAGTTGGTGTTTGCGTAGAAAGAGGTCGTTTCGTAGTTAGTTGGTTCACCAGGCATAAAGTAAAAGCCTAGGTGGTTGTTCCAATGTTCAAAATAAAAGAGCATTTTTTCAGACTTAACTGAATCAATACCGTTGGTGTAGACAACCGTGAAGTAGTAAACGCAACCTTTAGCGGCAAAGTGAAGGTCAAATCCTCTACCTGAAGATCTTAGAGAGACCTCAACTTCTTTTTGGTGGCTTGCCTCGTACGTTAAATACCATCCGTCAAGTTTAGGAACTTTAACTTCAACAAAGACGGTGTCGCCGATATTAAACGCCTTTACGCCGTTTAGGTTAGAACACCAAACTTCCATAATGGGTTTTGCCTTAGCGTATAGGTTAAGGTCGCCTTCAAGGGGCATGGTTTCAACTATATTTCCGTTTTCATCTGTCCAACATTCAAACTCTAAACGTTCTTCGCTAAACTCATAGGTTGGAGTGAATTCATCGCTACCTTTTACTTGCTCGGAATATAATAGTTTATCGCCTAAATAGTAGTTGACGGTATATTCTTTTGCACAGCCAGAAAAGATAGGTGCAACAAGCATAAATGCTAAAATCAAACAAGATATGCGTCTTAAAAAATTTTTTTTCATATTTTCCTCTTTTATGTATATTATTTTACTGTAATAATCATTTCTCTAGTTAATCCCTCAGAGCCCGAGCCTTTCTTTGGTGAACTTGGGTCGTTCCAAGGTAAATTATCGTAAGATGCTGGGCCACCCGTGATAGTTTTGCCGTGGAAACTATACCATCTTCCGTACACGGTCACTTTAGTAGTGCCGGCCTTTAAGCCAACGAAGGCTTGCTCTTCTTTATCGTATGACAAAATGCTTTCGTCTTCAATTTTAACAGTCTCAACGTAGGCGTCTCTAAATATTAAGTTGCCCTTTCTCATTCTAACGTCTTCAAAAGCAACTCTGCCACCTAGTGGAACGGTGTATTCTCTATAAATATCGGTCATAGCGTAGTGTGCCGCTTCATCATACACAGTGGGTTCGCCCGGCATAAAATAGAAAGACATATGCGCGTCCCAATGATAACATTCAATACGTTGCGAAGCAGTAATAGAATCAAATCCGTTAGAGTAGGTGACGGTGACCGTATTATTGGTGTGTCCTATAACGTAGAACTCAATTCCTCTACTAGTAGTGGTGGCGATAAGTGATTCAGGATCGTTTGACGACCAAGAAATGCTCCAACCATCGAGTTTTGGGGTTTTGATTTCAACTAAAACTCTAGTGCCCGTATCGCCAACATATCCTTTACCTTGAATTCCATTAACTAGTAAAATTAGTTGTGGGGTAGCGCTAGCATAAACGTTAACGTCTTCCTTTGGAGTAATGGTGGTAAGAGGAACGCCTAACTCGTCCGTCCAACCATTAAAGGTAAAGTATTCTTCTTGAAATTCGTAAGAAGACAAGTCGTATTCTAGGTTCTTTTTAACTTCTGCTATATATAGAATTTTGTCGTTTAAGTAGTAATTCACTTTGACGGTGTTTGAACAGCCGGCAAAGGAAAAAAGCAAACTAAACGAAATGATTGCTAGAGTTAAACTGACGAGTTTTTTTATAGGGTTTTTCATAATTTTACGCCCCTTTTTTAATTAGAGTTTACTAGGATCAATAATTTCTGCGAGGAAGGGATATTCTCTATATCTCTCGGCATAATCTAAGCCGTAGCCGATAACGAATCCACAAGGAATATCAAAACCTACGTAGTCTGCATTAATTTCCACTTGTCTACTCTCTTTTTTGTCCATAAACGTGCAGATTTTAATAGATTTTGGTTGTTTTTCCTTTAAAAGTTTTACAAAATAAGAAAGAGTTTTTCCGCTGTCAACGATATCTTCAACGATTAGGATATCCTTATCTTTAATCTCGGTAGTGATATTTGAGATAAGTTCCATTTCGCCACTAGTAGTGCCGTTTCTATAACTAGATAATCTCGCAAAATCAAAGGTTATTGGGAGATCTATGTGTCTAGTTAAGTCTGCAAAGAAATATATCGCACCTTTTAGCATGCAAATTATCACGGGTGGATTGTCTTTGTAGTCTAAAGTAATTTGCTTGCCAAGTTCTTTGATTCTTTCTTGAATTTGTTCTTCTGATAATAAAATGCGGTAATTGTCTTTCATATCTTTATCCTAAAATTAGTATATTTTTAATGATACCATATCTATAGTATTATTGTCAACTTTTACGTCGCTTGAAATTTCTATTCCAAATACTGCCAAAACCTTATTTTCGTCGGCTATTACGGGGATAGAATTTCTATCCTTTATTGGAATCTTTTTGTCGGTTAAATAATCCCCTAAAGATTTCGTTCCACCGCCGAACTTGGTAAATAGGTCGCCCTCTTCCTTTAGGCGTATTTTGGCTGTTTTGCTTATCTTATCTAGGTCTAGATATAGCCCCGATTTAAGATTTACACTACCAATATCTTCCACCTTTTCTATAGCGTATCTTTTGCCGTTAAAGTTAAATTCGCAAATCTCGAAAGGAAAGGGGGTAAGGACGGCGGAAGTTTTCTTGTAGATAACTATTTTATCGTATTCTTTTACGGCGAAAAGGTCTTTAGGAAGAGTTATCTTTTTGCCGTTTTCCTTTTCTACTAGAGATAAAATATCGTCTACGTGCACTTTTTCCCAATCTTTTTTAAGCCCAAGTTTTTTTAATGCAAAAATGCTAGCCCTTCGTAGAATTGCGCTGTGGCAGGGAAGTGGAATTTCTACGCTGTCATCTTTTATAATTAGATTTTTAAGCGTTTCTTTTTCTAAAAAGTCGTTTTCTTCCCTTGCAATAAGAGAGAGTCTATAAATACTCTTCTCTGCGTCTGGAAAACGCTCTAAAATATCTTTTAATACTTGGTGGCGAATATAGTTTCTAGAATAATTTTCGTCTAGGTTGGTTTTGTCTAGCACAAAGGAAAGGGCGTTTTTCTCAATATATTCGTCAATTTCGTCCTTGCTAACTTCTATTAGGGGACGAATAATTTTATTCTCTACTTGGTTTATGCCCGTTAATCCCTTAAGACCACTTCCACGGAATAAGTTAAATAAAACCGTTTCGGCGTTGTCTTTTAAGTGGTGAGCCGTGGCAATAACCGAACAAAAACCCTTTTCAAGCGCATCGAAAAAACAATCGTAGCGAAGAACTCTTGCGCTTTCTTCAAGAGAGAGTTTTTGCTTTTTTGAATGCTCGATTGCGTCCACCTTGTAAAAGGCGAGTGGAACGTTTAGGCTTTGGCAAAGTTCTCGTACGAAATTTGAATCGTCTATAGAGTCTTTCCCGCGAATGCCGTGTTCAACGTTAATGGCTTTAACTTTGTAGTTAAAGGTTTTTTGGTTTTCAATTAAATAATGCAAAAGGGCCACCGAGTCGCTTCCACCAGAGAGAGCAACCCCAACAACCTTGTTTGCAAGATTAAATTTAGATAAATCAATAAACATACCTATATTTTAGCAAATTATAGCCTAAATTTCAAGTTTATGCGCCAATTAGTTGAATATTAGTAAAAAAAGTGTCGTTAGTCGAAAGTAGGGAACTTCTCAAAGGAATAAACTAAAAGTGTGGCAAATTGTGACAATATTTTCAAAAGGATAAGTAAAAAATAGTAAAATTTTTTTGGTGAATATGGTTGACAAAAGAGAAATAATAGTATATTATTATAGGGCTTAAGAGCGAACATATCGCGGGGTAGAGCAGTCTGGTCAGCTCGTCGGGCTCATAACCCGGAGGTCGTGAGGTTCAAATCCCACCCCCGCAACCAAAAACACGAAAAACAGCCTAAAAAAGGGCTGTTTTTTGTATTTTAAATGAAAAATAAAAGACTGTTTGTCCCCGATTTTGCCAAAAGTGTCAGAATTTAGTGTCAGAATTGGTTAATTTTAGTGTCAAAAAAACGCTGTTTCAATAGTCAAATTTAGCCATTTCTTTAATTAAAAAATCGTCTGAAAGGTCGGTATAAGTATTACCGAGCGCGCCGAGAGAGTGCCCCATAAAATAATTTATGGCGTGCATTGATATTTGACACTCTTTGGCTCTGGAATAAAAAGTCGTTCTCAAATCATAGAGTTTATGATTCGGCAAGATTTTTCTAACAGTTTCCCTTAATATTTTATAATTTGGTATTATTAACCCATTGGCAATGTATGGCTTCAACATCTTGCTAATGGGTATTTTTTTATATTCTAATTTTCTATTTTTTCTTTTTGAATTTATCGCAACAATAAAATCCCCTTCAATTTTAGCCGTGTAGAGTTCATTAGGTCTTAACCCGGTATAAAGCGCAAGCATAAAAGCACTTATGTAGCGATTGTCTTTTAGTGCGTTCTTAAACAACCTTTCTTCTTCTAATGTTAAAGCAACGCCGTGTTTCTTTTCGTGTTTTACATAGAAAATGATGTCAAGAGGGTTGTTTTTCAATATATTGTGCTTAATTGCCGTTTTAAAGATTACCGACAAAAGAGAATATATTTCGTCTGCGGTTTTGCCTTTTCCTTCGCCGGATATTTTATCAATTAACTCCTTGCATTGCATAGGAGTTATTTTTTTGATGGGTGTTTCTTTGAACCAAGGCAACAAATAGTTCTTATATCTATTTGCGTCATTTTTGTACGTTTTATCGGAAACTTTCGGCTTTCTAAAATTCTCAAAATAATATACGGCAAACGCATTAAAGGTCGTTGGAACGCTATTGCTAACACTCTCTTTTTTTAGTGTAGCACCATTTTTTAATTGGATTTTAACCTTGTTTGCGACTTCTTCTTTACTCCTCCCATAAAAATATTTTTTTACCCCGTCAATAACGATATAGCCTTGGAATCTACCATCTGCACGAGGTTTGGAATTAATTGAAATCCCGGGTATATTAAACATTTCGTCGTTCTCCTTTTGGGTGGACGAAACACCGTTATTCTTGTTGAGTTCTGCGCCTTCGGGAACAAGCTCCCTATCCACGCAGACCATACGAAACAATTGTCTTCTTTTATACCGTTCTTCTGTAAGTAAGGCAATTGCCATCGTTATATCTTCGTTTAAATTCTTCAAAAATTCTAAAACATCCAAAAATTCTTTTTTTCCATTTCACACTCCTTAATTTAATAGTTGCTTATCCAGCAATTTCCCCCTTATTTTACTTAAATATTCAATTTCTTTGTCGTTTGATGGCTCATATTCGTAAGAATTTAAAACTTCTTTCGCAAAAGCGTCGTCTTTTTCTTTTATAGCCTTTTTAATCACAAGAATGGCTAATGGTGTAGGGTTTACATAATTAGCCGTTGGAACGGCTTTTTTAAGGCTTTTACAAAAGGCGAGAAACTTAATAAATTTATCTTTTAACTCTAAATATAGTGTGGGGTAGGATTTTTGGTTGTAAATATAAAAATTAATTAAAGACAGAAAAACATCGTGCTTATATCTCGCTAAGAAATTATCAGCTTCTTCTTGTGTAAGCTTTGCGTGATAGTCAATTGTAATAATAGGCTTGTTATTTAAGGCGTATTCATACGCTGCAAGGGTGAACCTCTCTTCTTCGAGTTCGGTAGTAGGCGTTTGTTTTCTTAAGCAGTTCTTAAATTCTTCAACTTGATTAAATACATCTTTTATATCAAGTTGGAATTCGTAAGGTTGAACCCCTTTGTGGTTAAGGGCATCATTTTTTACATTAGTTAAATAAATCAATGTTTCGTTTGCCCAATACCAATTAGTCCACCCAATGCTTAAATTGAAAACCTTGTTGTATAGTTCAAGATAGTCCATAGATTATACCTTTTTAACCTTGTCAATGTTTTTCTCAACCAATTTTTCCACCATTTCCAACACATAGTCTTGCATTGGGGGAATTAAGCCCTTAAACGCCCCAAGAAGGCGACTTTCTTTTTCGGTTAAAGAAGAACCCGAGAGGTGTCTTTTGTCGGTGTGCCCCAACAAATAATCCACGGAAACATTGAAAAAGTCTGCAATCCTAATTAATGTTTCATAATCTGGTTGCCTATTAGAATTTTCATAGTTAGACAAGGCTTGGTATGAAATTTGTAATCGCAAAGCTAATTCCTTAAGGGTTAAATTTTGTGACTTTCTTAATTCTTTTAGTTTAATCATTTGCCTTTTACATCCTTCGTTTTTTTCTATCATACTAAAAAAATAAAACATTTTCAACAAAATGAAGAAAAATACTTGACAATTCCACGAAACGAATATATAATAAAGGAAAGTTATTCAATTTGAAGAATTTTTGCAAAAGGAGAATGCAAAATGAAAAACACAATAACGGCACAAAACGGCGGATATAGAGTTGCTTATATTGCCGGCACAAACAAGACAATGGCAAATGTTTACGATGGAGATGCAAAGTTGCTTTCAAATGCTTATGTTGTTTCAAATCAATATTTTGACGAAATGAAAAGCGATTGCGAAACCTTTGTGGATGCCGAAGTTTTCACAACGCAAAAGGGAAATCAATTCAAGTATGGCTACGGTTACGAAGCCGACGAAGATTATATAACAAAAATTATTAAGGAGATAACCAATGAATAATATAGCATTTTATAACGGTGTAAAAATGGCCGTTGAAGAAGCATCGAAAAGACACGATATACACGCAAAACTCAAGTTAGGCGTTGCACTAACAGAAAAAGAAAGAGCGTTTTATTTGTTGTTTATGGCAAGCGACCAAGATGCAAAAGAATTTTTAAGAAAGGAGAAACAAAAATGAGTTTTAAGGAATTGCTGAAATCAAAAGACATGACAGCCGCCCGTCTTTCAAGGAAGATAGGCGTGACAAAAGAAACCGTTGGGAACTGGGTTCACGGTAGAAACGCCCCGCAGAATGTTCTGATTGTTGGCAAGATTGCCAAGGCGTTGGAGACGGATTTTGAAACGATACTCAACTGCTTTAAAAAAGCAGAAAACAAATAAAACAAAGGAGGATAAAACAATGGACTTAAAGTATTACGAAAACAATCTTGTTGGAGCAAGACTCACTTGCGAGCTTGTTAAAGAAGGGGCAGAAGTAGCCATTATGAGAATGTGTCAAGCTGGAAATATAGACGCTGACCGAATTGCTCAAATCGGCAACGTTATCACAAAAGCAAGTGGCATGGTTGATTATCACGAAAAAGAGCTTGAAGCAGCAAAAAATCCACATAGGGAAGTGAAGTGAAATGTTGGAAACAATTAGTTTAATTCACAACTCGCCCGAATGGTTGGCTTTTAGAAGAACGGGAATCGGTGGTTCTGACGCCGCCGCCATTCTTGGGAAAAGCCACTTCAAGACAAATGTTGATATTTGGGAAGAGAAGGTCGGGTTAAAGCAAGCCGAAGACATAAGCAAAAAAGAATATGTCGTTTATGGCAAAAAGGCAGAAGACTCGCTTGTGAAACTATTTGAAATTGACTTTCCACAATACAAGGTAAAAATCAACAAAAGAATAGTTTACAAAAGAGACTTTATGTTCGCATCGCTTGATGGCGAACTAACAGACAAAAAAACGAAGGCGGAAGGGTTTTTGGAAACCAAAACAAACGAACTATTTAACAACTACGATTTTAAGAATTGGGACGGGCAAATACCAGAGCACTACTACGTTCAAGTTCTGCATTATTTTATCGTCACCGGGCGAGAATTCGCCGTTGTCAAAGTTCGCATAAGGCACAAGGATAAATATGGCGAAGCCATGGCAACAGAAAAGCACTTCACTTATTACCGAAAGGACATACTTGCGGACCTTAAATTTTTATACCTAAAAGAATATGAGTTCTGGCATAAATATGTGCTTCCAAAGAAACGCCCACCGCTAATATTACCAAGCTTAACAAAGATTAATTAAGGAGAAAAAGAAAAATGGCAAACAACGAACTAACACTGGTTTTAGAAACCGAAATTGAAAAACTTACACCAAAGCTAATCGCATTCAACAACAAAGAGTTGATGGAAAGCGTTGTGGCGACATTGCAAAACTATGAAGGTATAACCTACACGGACGAGCAGATTGGCGAAGCAAAAAAGGATAGGGCAAAACTAAACGCTTTTGCACTTGCTCTCAACAAAGAGAGAATTCGCATTCAAAAAATCTATATGACACCTTGCGACCTTTTCAAAAAGCAAGTCGACGAGGTTATAAGCAAAGTCACGGAAACTTGTGGAAAAATCGATGCGCAAATAAAGGGCGCAGAAGAAAAGTTTAGAGAAGAAAAATATCACGCAATAAGAGAGTATTTTGACGGAGTTATTGGAGAGTTTAAGGCGTTTATACCTTTTGACAAGGTGTTGCAGAACGAGTGGTTAAATAAGAACACGAGTATGAAATCTATCAAAGAAGATATTGACGCCCTTGTTTCAAAAACAAAAGAAGCAATGACCACTATTGATGCCTTTGGCGAAGAGGACCGTGATTTTATTAGAAGTTTTTATTTTAGGACGCTTGACTTTGGTTCTGCAATGGCGGAATATCAACGCCTTAAAAGACAAAGAGAAGACGCTATTCGCTTCAAACGAGAACAAGAAGAAAGAGAAAAGCTTGAAGCAGAACGCCAAGAAACGTTAAAACCGAAAGAAAGCCCTAAAATCACCCCTACAAGCCAAGAAACGCCAAAGGTTGAGAAAATGGTCGTTAAATTCGGTGTTGAAGGCACAGTGGAAGAGATTAAGGCTCTTAAAAAGTTTTTAACCGATAACAATATAAAATATTTTGCTGTTTAAGGAGGATAAAACAATGGCAAACAAAAACGGTATAGCAACAACCACACAACAAAGAAGCATCGCAAACTCTAAACCAACATTTTCAATGTTTATGGA
>JAZOOV010000008.1:0-4758 GCA_045655215.1 Christensenellaceae bacterium
ACGTTCACGCAATTCCACCTTGGAGAGGTGATTATCACAATAACCAAAACGTTCAGCAAACTTATAATAGTTATGTTGCCGGCAATCATATGGATGCAGGTATGGCTATGGTTAACTTGATGATAAGAACTAAAAAGGCAGGCAGAAGACACGCGCGTCGTTTCTATAAAACAAAGGGATTATCTTTGCCACCAACAATGACGCTAGACGGCGAAGTTATCACCGGTTGGCCACAAGTTAACGGAATACCAACAAACCACTTGTGGTTATGTAAAATTTTAGAAAGACACGGCAGATATTTAGGGGACGATAAGTTCCTAGAAAAAGTAGCATATCCTTATTTTAAGGAAACTTCGGAATGCGTATTGTCGATTCTAGAAGAAGGGGAGGACGGATTATTATATTTGCCTGTTTCCACTTCGCCGGAGCATTATGAATCGTCACCAAAATCTTGGTTGAAGCCAAACTCTAACTACGACTTAGCGTGTCTAAGATATTTCTTCGGTGCTTTAAGAGATATGGCAAAGACCTTAGGGTATAAGGAAGATCAAGAAAAGTGGGAGAAAGTGTTTAATAAACTCCCATACTACGATATGCTTGAAAACGGCGAACTCACCTTAGCAAAGGGCGAGCCAATGGTGGAAACCTATCTTCACCATGGGCACGCTATGGCGATATTCCCATTTAACGAACTAGATAGCAGAAATGAAAAAGATCTAAAAACTATGCAAAAAACCATATCAAGACTTGAAGTTTTAGGTACGGGCAAATGGGTAGGC
This sequence comes from Christensenellaceae bacterium, assembly GCA_045655215.1. Classification (GTDB taxonomy): domain Bacteria; phylum Bacillota; class Clostridia; order Christensenellales; family Borkfalkiaceae; genus UBA1259. The sequence continues at coordinate 780 of JAZOOV010000008.1, forward strand.
TACTCTTATCCTTGGATGGCAAGCATGTATACTAGACTTAATCGTGGGGAAGCGGCAAGGCATCAACTTATGCTATTCGACGAGTGTTATTGCACGAAAAACGGCTTTAACTTAAACGGCGACTTTAGACATACGGGCGCGTCGTATATGCAATATCGTCCGTTCACGCTAGAAGCAAACTTGGCTGCTGCAGACGCAATTCAAGATATGCTAATGCAATCTCATAAGGAAATGATAGAAATTTTCCCTGCAATTCCAGACAAATGGGCAAAATACGGAGTGGAATTTACGACTCTTAGAGCAAAGGGAGGATTCCTAGTTTCTGCAAAGATAAAAGAGAGAAAAACACAATACGTAAAAGTAAAAGCGACTGGAGATAGAGAACTAAAAATTGCTCTTCCAATGGAAAATCCAACTATAGTTTGTAGTGACAAGACGGCAAAATACCAAATTGTAGACGGAATTTTAATCGTTAATATGAAGAAAGGCGACTTTATAGAACTAAAAATATAAAAAGGCTAAAAAAATTCGCCAACAGGTATAAAATCGTTTGACAAAAAGGGATAAATATACTAAAATATTATGCGAACCGCTCGGGAGAGGTATAAGAGCGAAAGCCACCTCAAAATCAAAACTCGGCGAGATACATGGAGGTACGAGATGTACGCAATCGTAGAAAACGGTAATAAGCAGTACAAGGCAGAAGTTGGTTCTGTAATCAAGTTTGAAAAACTCGATGCAAACGTAGGCGACAAAGTAGAACTAAACGTATTATTAGTTGCAGACGAAAACGGAATCAAAGTTGCAGAAGAAGCAAAGGCTTATAAAGCAGTAGGTGAAGTGACCGAACAAGGCAAGGACAAGAAAATTGTCGTTTATAAGTACAAAGCAAAGAAGAATGAAAGGAAAAAACAAGGTCATAGACAACCTTTCACGGCAGTAAAGATTTTAGAAATCACCACTAAATAAGAGAGGGAGGGTTAGGTATGATATTGTTTAGATTATTTGCTCACCACAAAGGTGGCGGTAGCACGAAAAACGGAAGAGACAGCAACGCAAAAAGACTTGGAATTAAAGCAGCTGCAGGACAAGAAGTTTTAGCAGGTAGCATTATCGTTCGTCAACGTGGAACGAAAATTCACCCAGGTAATAACGTAGGTATTGGTAGTGACGATACTTTATACGCTCTTATCGACGGTGTAGTTGCGTTTGAAAGAGTTGGCAGAAAGGATAAGAAAGTTAGCGTTTACGCAAAATAAGTTAAAAAAACTTCGGGCTAAATATTAGCCCGATTTTTTTATTAAAGATTATGGATAGAATAATAACCGAGAAAAAATTTTTCTCTATAAAAGACACTCTAGAATGTGGTCAAATATTTAGGTTTGTTGGACACGAAAAGGGATATAAGGTATATTCACTAGATAAGTGTTGCTACGCTTATAATGAGGGCGATTTTGCCGTTATAGAGTGCAAAAAAGAAGATAGAGAGTATTTTATAAAGTTTTTTGATTTGGATAAAGACTACTCTAAAACTTACGAAAGTGCAGTAAACTCAGGATACGAAATTTTAAAGACGAGTGCAGAGTTAGGAAAGGGAATAAGAATACTTATTCAAGATGAATTTGAAATGCTAATTTCCTTTATGATATCGCAAAACAATAATATTCCAAGGATAAAATCCACCATTGAAAAATTGTGCTTTTCGCTAGGCGAGAAAAGGGAGTTTTTAGGCGAATACTACACTTTTCCAACTGCGAGAAAACTAGCGAACGCCCCTTTAGAATTTTTTAGAGAAATAGGCTTAGGGTATAGAGCCGAGTACGTAAAAGAAGTTGCAAATCTAATTAAAGAAGGGCTAGATTTAAGAGCCTTAAAGGACGTAGACACGCCTTCTCTTAAAAAAGAATTATTAAAAATAAAGGGGATAGGTGAAAAGGTTGCAAACTGTATTTTACTTTTTGGTTATAATAGAAGCGATAGTTTTCCCGTAGATACTTGGATAGAAAAGGTGTATAGAGAAAACTTTTTAGGAAAGGAAAAGGATATAAATAAAATAACTAAATTTTTCTTAGAGTTATTTAAGGAAAATTCAGGATATTATCAACAATATTTATTTTATTATAAAAGGTCGCTAGAGAAAAAATAATAGAAAAACAAACCCCACTAACAAAAAGGTTAGTGGGGTTTAAGTTTATATAATTAGTCTTTAGCAAAGAAGGCAAAGCCGAATGCTCCAGGTCCGGCGTGTGTTCCTATAGTACAGCCTAAAATATGCTTAGGAATTGCACCTAAATCTTCTTTCCAAGAAGTGGAACTATCTGCTAGATATTTGTCAAGCAGGGAGCTGTCGTTTCCTGACCAAAACGCACCAAACGGCATATCTTTATCAATTTTAGATTGATTAACTAAGGAATTTAAGGTGTGACTTCCTCTTTTACTACCCATTGCTTTGCCTAAAATTTTGGCTTCTCCGTCACAAACTCCAAGTATTGGTTTTATTGATAAAAGTTCGCCTGCAAAAGCAACTGTTGCAGAAATTCTTCCGCCTTTCTTAAGATATTCTAAAGTGTTAACTATGGCGTAGAGTCTAATTCTATTTTTGTTTTCCTCAAGTTTATCGGCAATTTCCTTTCCCGATAAGCCTTGCTTTTTAAGAGAAAGAGCATATTCGCATAAAATTCGCTCTCCAACTGCAACGTTATAACTATCTATAACGTAAACTCCGTTAAAATTTGTTGATGCTTGCAATGCTGATTGATAAGTTCCAGAAAGTTTAGAAGACATAACAATAGCAACAATTTCATCGCCATTTTCGGCTAACTCTTTAAATTTTTCCTCCCATCTAAAAGGATTTATTTGACTAGTTCGTGGAAAATCTTTTGAATCCACTAATTTTTTATAAAAATCATTGGGGCAGAGGTCAACGCCGTCGTAGAACTCATCTTCGCCGAAATTAATTGTCATTGAAATGAGTTCAACACCCATCTCTTTTGCTTGTTCCTTGTTGATATCGGATGCTGAATCGATTAAAATTTTAACTGCCATTTTATTTGTCTCCGTAATTATTAGTTATATTTTCAAGTTCCAACGAAATTCTAGAAAGAGTTTTGTAAAAGACCATTCTTTCTTCACTAGACATAAAAGAGCCGACTTCTGATAAAACTACGTCAATTTTATTAGAAATAACTTCTCCTAGTTGCTTTCCTTTTTCAGTTAGTATTAATTTTTTATTATATGTTTTTTTACCGTTGCTTTCATATTCCAAATAACCGTTAGATTGCAAGAAATCAACCGAACGTGAAATAGATGCTTTATCTTCGTCGCAAAAAGTACAAAGTTCACCTGCAGTAAGATTGCCTTGCTTATATAGATAGTAAACGCAAGAAACGTGTGAACTTTTAATACCAAAATCGCTCATTTCTTCAGTTTTAATCTTTCTAATACTCCTTGCAATTTTGTTTATAAGTCCAGTAAACGACTCAAATCTGCCGTCCATAAAATTTCCTCCAAACGCATAATTGTTGACAAATCAACATTTTTAATAATTATAATACAAAATTGTTGATATGTCAACAAAATTATCAATAGTTTATCAAAATAAATAAAAAAAGCACCAAACTCAAAAAGGTTTGGTGCTAAAGAATTTAAGTTGAATTAAATTAAGATAATTTGAAATAATCCCGTTGCGGTGACAACCCCGCCGAAAATATAAATAAAGTAAGGCTCAATGGCAATGGTTGGAACGGTTAAAAGGTAAAAGCCAGCGCCGGATAGGATAATAAAAATAGCAACTAAAATATAAAAAGCAAATCCTTTTTTGCCATTGCGTTTTTTAATAAACTCAAAAAGAGCGAAAATTCCGTAAAAGGCTAAAACTAAAGCAAACACGATAAAGAAAATATTTTGAAGCGTAGCGCTATAAAAATACATAAAAAAGCCTAGTGCAATTGCTAGAATTGAACAAATAATTCTAACTGCA
>JAZOOV010000009.1:0-6882 GCA_045655215.1 Christensenellaceae bacterium
TTATTTTTATATTTTATTTTGCCCCTTTGACAATTCGTACTCTCTTAAAAGACTTGCGTAGTTTTCTTTAATCTCTTCTAGAGTGTATTTTTCCAAAACTTCGTAGTTAAACACCCCTTCGTATCCCACGCTTTCTAGGGCTAGTAAAACTTTGTTCCAATCTATTTTGCCAAGACCTGGAAGTTCATGCCTTTCTTTTATTAAATCACAATCGGAAACGTGTAAGGTCGCTATAGATTTGCCTAGTTTTCTTATCGTGTCGGCACAGTCGTCTAAAAGCAGGTGATTTATGTCTAAAACTATTTTTACCCCATTGGTTTTTTTCATTAACTCTTCTAAATGCGCCGTTCTACTAAGCAAGTTTCCACTAACCATATTTTCTATGCAGATTGCCTTGTCGGTGTTTTTTGCTAAAGTTGTTGCAGTTTCGCAAAGGCGAGAAAATCCTGCATCTCTCTCGCTTTCTCTAAAGTTAGTAGTTCCTGGGTGAAAGACAAAAGCATATGGATCTGCTATACTCGTTTTATCTATTATTTTTAGTATCCACTTGATAATTTCTTGTCTATCGCTTGGGAAAGCGCACGTTAAATCCATCCAAGGTACGCCAAAAGGCATATGAAAGGCGTTTATCCTTACACCTGAACTCTTTATCGAAAATAAAATTTCATCAAGAATTTGCTCTAGGTCAAATGGATTGTAGGTCGAACACAAGTCCACGTCAACCGTATCAAATCCTAGTTCTCTTGCCCTATTTAATTTTTCTCTTAGGTCGCTTTTTACCTTGTAATTATATTTTCCGTCCGTAAAACCTAGCGCCGAGATTGCTCCTAAACTTGAGCCTAGTCTAAATTTAGCCATATTCTTCTCCTATACGACTACTCACTCGTATTATACGACTAAAAAAAACAAATGTCAATAAGGAGATTTATTTAATTTTAGTTTGCTCGTTAAACTCGTTTATTAAATAATTTTGAAGAGTTTTAAGTAGTTCTCTTGCCTTGCCACCCACCTTTACTTTATCTATTTCACTTGCCGAAAGACATAGTTGCCCGGCAGATGAAATTATTATCTCGTCGGCAAAATAGAGTTCTTCTAGAGAAAAGGGACGTTCTATAACGGGAATTTTAAGAACTTTGCAAGCTTTTATTATATGCGCCCTTGTAATACCTGGCAATATTAGATTATCAGTGGGGGCTGTTTTTAAGATTCCATCTTTTAAAATGTGAACGTTGCTATGTGCACACTCGGTCACTCTGCCTTTCCTATGAAATACCGCTTCGTCTGCCCCTAGTTCTAGGGCTTTTTTCGATGCCATTACCGACGGAATTAGGTTTAAGGTTTTTATATTACAATGTAAAAACCTAGTGTCTTCTAGTGTGATTAGTTTTACCCTTTTATTTAGGTCGGCAATTTTTTTGTGATAGACGTTTACCCAAATATTAGCCCTTTCCTCTTTAGAGAAAACGTGGTTTCTAACCAATTGAGTTGACCTTGTCGCCTGAAAATATACAAAATTTTCATCCGTATCCATTTTTTTTACCAAATTATTAAGGAGCAATTTTAACTCTTCTTTTGATATGGAAATATTGATATCTAAAAGTTTTGCACTATTCAAAAAACGGTCTACGTGTTCATCTAGGGCGAAGATTTTGTAATTTTTAGTATAAGTTGCGTCGTATATTCCGTCGCCAAAAAAACAAACTCTATCCCCCATTGGAATTTTAACGTTTTCTATTTCGTCTAATATGCCGTTATAGTAGCCTAAATTTTTCATATAACTATTATATGAAAGCAGTTAACTTTAGGGAACATATTGTCGACGACTATTTCAAAAACTCGCTAGGTTTAAGTCGTCGATCCCTACCCGTTCGAATCCCTTTCCTTCTTTTACAACAATAAAAAAGGATATGCTTTTACCGCATATCCTTTTTTCTTGGCGCGCCGCAAGGGATTCGAACCCCTGGCCTTTGGTTCCGTAGACCAACGCTCTATCCAGCTGAGCTAGCGGCGCATTTGCCTTTTAAGAATAAGTTTCTTAAAAGGTTTTTCTTAAAATGCTTATTTATTTTATATCATTTTTTGTGTTTTGTCAAACACTTATTAGTCCTAAAAGAGTTTATTAAAAGTTTTTCTTTAGAAATTCGCACACTTTTTCGGCTATTTCTTGATGTCCCCTATCATTTGGGTGAAGTCCATCCTTAAAACAACCTTCGTCTTTTTGTGAAGTAGGCGCTTCTACCCACTCTTCAAACAAGTTTAAGTATGGAATTTCATATTCTTCTAGAATCTTCTTTTCGGCGTTGACAAAGTCCTTAAGCGTTAGTTTTTCTTCTACGTACGGGTTGAAAGCGTTTTCATCAAACTTTCTACAAGGCAAAATAAATCTAAGTTTATCCTTGCCGTACTCTTTTGATAAACTCTCGATAAGCGTTCTCATTGCGCCGTAAAAAGTATACACGTCGTATCCGTTAAAGTCGCCAAGACTTGCATCTCCGTGCCCATGGTCGTTAGTGCCACCAAAAACCACGATATAGTCTGCATTTTTATCTAAAAATGGAACTCTAGCGTTAAAATCTAGATCGGTTAAGTGATAGTTATACTCTCTTCTTCTAGCAATTCTCGTTCCACCTATCCCGCAGTTATGAACGGAGCAATCGAGCATTTTTCCAACGAGAGAAACGTAGCACTTTTCTGGTCCACTTGCTCCCACGCCTTGCGTTATGCTATCGCCTAAAAAACTTATAATCATATCTTTTACTCTAAAATCGCCTTAATTCTTCTAACCCCTGAAGAAGAACTCTCTTCTTTTTTAATAATAAATTTGCCTAAGTCCCCCGTGTTTTTAGCGTGTGGACCACCACAAATTTGCTTGTCTACGCCATCGATAACGTACACGGAAACCATTTGATCTTCACTATCTGCGTGGAATACGCCGTACGCTCCCTCTTCGATAGCCTTATTGTATGGAAGTTCTTTTCTAACAACGTCTATCTTTTTACTTATTGCGTCGTTTACAAAGTCTTCTAATTCCTTTAACTCTTGTTCGGTCATCTTATGATCCAAGTTAAAGTCGAATCTCAATCTCTCTTCGGTGATATTAGAGCCCTTTTGCTCGGTGCTATTGCCGAACATTTTTCTTAAGCCCGCAAGCATAATGTGAGTTGCAGTATGGTAGTTAGTGGTTTTTTCCGTTTGTTCGGTTAAGCCACCCTTTGCCGATTGGGCTTGTGCTTTAGAAAGTTCTTGGTGAGCCTTGAAAGCCTCGTTAAAGCCCTCTTCGTCTACTGTAAAGCCCTTTTCTAGCGCTAATTCTATCGTTAATTCTAGTGGGAAACCAAAGGTATCGTAAAGTCTAAACGCTTGCTTGCCGTTAATAGCCTTTTCTTCTACGTAATTAGCGTCTTTAGATTTCATAAATGCGTTCTTTCTTTCAATTCCCATAACGCATTTTTCAAACTCTTTAATGCCTGACGCTAAGGTTGCTTCAAATTTTTTAGATTCCTTTTCAATTTCTGCTAAGATATAATCTTCCTTTTCTCCTAGAAGTGGATAAGCCTCGTCGTAAACCTTTTCAATAAAGATTTTTGCAACGCCGAGTAAAACTTGCGATTCAACTTCTAAATCTCTTAAATATCTAATTGCTCTACGTAAAAGTCTTCTTAAAATATAGCCAGCGCCCGTATTTGACGGAAGTATTCCGTTGCTATCACCGATAAGCATAACCGCCGTCCTAACGTGGTCTGCAATAATTCTCATAGCCTTTTTAACTTTTGCGTCGCCATCGTAAGCCTTATTAGAAACTTGCTCTAAATATGATATTACACCTGAGAAAAGGTCGGTTTTATATCCATCGTCAAGTCCGTTCAAAAATACTAGTAGTCTATCTAGTCCAAAGCCCGTATCTACGTTTTTGTTCTCTAGTTCGGTGTAGCCGTCGGCTTGTTTTTTATATTGCATATAAACGTCGTTGCCGATTTCCACGTATCTATTAGAAGTTAAAAAGTCGCTAGAATCCTTTCCCTCTTCTCTTGGATAAAACCACTCGTTATCAGGACCACAAGGCGTGCCTACAGTCCCCTCTAATTCCCACCAATTGTCCTTTTTAGGCAAGAAGAAAATGTTTTCTTCTTTTATGCCGAGTTCTCTTAAATAACCTGCCGTTTCTTCGTCACGTGGGGCAAGAGAATTACCTTCAAAAACGGTTGAACATATTTTATCTTTATCAAAGCCTAGTTCTTTAGTTAAAAACTCCAAAGTCCAAGCAGTTTTTTCCTTCTTAAAATAGTCGCCTAAAGACCAGTTGCCCATCATTTCAAAGAAAGTGAAATGCGTTTCGTCACCAACCGAATCGATATCTACCGTTCTAACGCAACCTTGAACGTTGCATAGCCTAGTTCCCTTTGGGTGTTTTCTACCAAGCAAATATGGCATAAGTGGTTGCATACCTGCAACGTTAAACATAACGCCGGTAGTTCCGTCTCCAACTAAAGATACTGCACCTATGTTAACGTGACCTTTGCTTTCGTAAAATTTTATCCATTTATCTCTTAACTCTTTTGAAGTAATCATATTATCACCGTTTATTTTTTAATTAGGGTATATCCCTCTTTGCTGTCCTTAACTTCGTAGCCCTTTTCTAAAAGTTCTGCTCTAAGTTGATCACTCTTTGCCCAATCTTTATTTTGACGAGCAAGTTTTCTCTCTTCTGCAATCTTAATAATTTCTTCTGGAATTGCTTGCGCATTTTTATCGTCTACTCTCTTTATAAACTCTTTTGCATCTTTTGTGAATAATCCAAGCAATGAATAGGTTTTTCTAATTTGACTTAAATCACTTGCAAAACTCTTATCGCCCGATTGAATCTTTGCCTTAATTCTCTTAAAGTATCCGTAGAGATTACTTATTGCGAGCGCGGTATTAAAGTCGTCGTCCATGGCTTGATTAAACTCATCGTCAATCTCTTTATTTTCGCCCACTATTTCAACGCCCGTTTGTTCTGCCAAAACGAACACTTTATAGAAATCGTACATATGCTTTTCTGCGTCTGGAAACAATCTATCCGTCACGTTAATATCACCGCGATAGTTGGTTTCAAGTAGGGCTAGTTTTATAGTTTCGTCCGAATAGTTATCAAGCAAGTCCTTAAGCAATAAACTATTTCCTAAAGATTTACTCATCTTTTGTCCGTTAACCTTGATTAAGCCGTTGTGAATCCAATAGTTTACGAATTGTTTACCCGTAAGTGCTTCGGTTTGAGCAATTTCGTTTTCGTGATGTGGGAAAATTAAATCTCTTCCACCACCGTGAATATCTATTCTATCTCCAAATGCCTTTTTGTTCATAGCCGAACACTCGATATGCCAACCAGGTCTTCCCTTGCCCCAAGGTGAATCCCACATAGGCTCTCCCGGTTTTGCAGACTTCCATAAAGCGAAGTCTAATGGATTTTTCTTGCTTTCGTCGTTTTCTACTCTAACGCCGTTCATTGCGTCTTCTAGATTTCTATGCGAAAGTTTGCCGTAAGATGGAAAACTATCTACTGAAAAGTAAACGTCGCCTTTATCGGTTGAGTATGCGTGCCCTTTCTCGATAAGCGTTTCCACGAAGGCAATAATTTCATCCATAGATTCGGTCGCCTTTATCCAGATAGAAGGATCGTCTACGTTGAGTCTACGCATTTGAACGTTGATGTTTTCTATCATATCTAGTGCGTACTTTTCGGCGGGAATCCCCGTTTCGTTAGACTTTGCAATTATCTTATCGTCTACGTCGGTGTAGTTTCTAGCGTATGTCACCTCGTAGCCCTTTTTCTCTAAATATTTTCTAATAATATCGTAAATGAGTGCTTGGTATGCGTGCCCGATATGCGCTTCGCCCGAAACGGTGATGCCACATGCGTACATATTTACCTTGCCTTCAGTTATTGGCACGAATTCCATTTTGCTTCCACTTAAGGTATTATAAATTTTCATACTACTTTTCCTCTTTATTTTTTTCGCTTAATTCATTTAACCTTTTTTCTAAATCGAAAACCATTTCTCTCAAGTGACAAATCTCTTGATGAACGGGATCGGTTTTTTCTTGTTGCAAGTCGGGTTTTTCGCCGTTAACTCTAACAACGAGCCCCGGTACGCCTACCACCGTTGCGTATGGTGGAACTTCTTTTAAAACCACTGCCCCTGCGCCGATTTTTGCGTATTCACCTACCGTAAACCCACCTAAAACCTTTGCGCCTGCGCTTATCATTGCCCCTCTTTTTATGGTTGGGTGACGCTTGCCTTTTTCTTTACCCGTACCACCTAAGGTGACACCTTGATAAATTACTACGTCTTCTTCAATCTCGGCAGTTTCGCCTATTACTACGCCCGTGCCGTGATCGATAAACACCCCACCTGCTATCTTTGCCGCAGGGTGAATTTCTATTCCCGTTAAAAGTTTAGCAAATTGACTAGTTAGCCTTGCTAAAGTTTTTAACTTTATTCTATATAGAAAGTTTGCCCATCTATGCCAAGATAACGCCTTTACGCCCGAATAGGTTAGCCAAATTTCAAATTTATTTCTTGCGGCAGGGTCAAATTTCTTTGCCGCGTTTATATCTGCTCTTAATTTCTTAAACATATCTATCTCTATCTTTTTTCTTTAGGTCCACAATTATCCTTATATCATATAATACCACCTTTGACCTTGATTTTGCAAATATATCTTATTAAATTCATAGAAATATTTATCTAAATATTTCAAATTTGCCCTAATAACAATAAAAAAACGAAAAGCCACCTTAAAAACATTGATTTTAATTAAAAAAAAGTCTATAATTAACGTAGACTAATTGTTAAATTCACTTTTTAGGAGAAAATTATGCTCGATTTAAAAAGAATTCAA
>JAZOOV010000010.1:0-15170 GCA_045655215.1 Christensenellaceae bacterium
GTTCTAAAGCAGTAAAAGAAGTATTCGTTAACCTTTACAATAAAGGTTTAATTTATAGAGGTGATAGAATTATCAACTGGTGTCCAGAGTGTAAAACCGCGCTTTCAGACGCTGAAGTTGACTACGTTGAAGAAGATAGCCACCTTTGGTACATCAAGTATCAAATAAAAGATAGCGACGAGTATATAACAGTTGCTACTTCACGTCCTGAAACTATGTTCGGTGACGTTGCCGTGGCTTTCAATCCTAAGGATGAAAGATACGCTCACTTAAAAGATAAAACCTTAATATTGCCAATAGTTAACAAGGAAATTAAGGTAGTGTACGACGACTACGTAGAATTAGAGTTCGGTACGGGTGCAGTTAAGATTACACCTGCTCACGATCCTAACGACTTTGAAGTAGGTTTAAGACACAATCTAGAAGTTATTTGCGTTCTCAACGAAGATGGCACGATGAACGAATTTGCCGGCAAATATAACGGATTAGACGCGTTAGAGTGTAGAGAAAAAGTAGTTGAAGAACTAAAAGAAATAGGTGCTTTAGAAAAAATAGAACCACTTCACCACGCAGTAGGACATTGCTATAGATGTAAACATACCGTTGAGCCTATAGTTTCAAAACAATGGTTTGTTAAAATGCAACCTTTAGCAGAGCCTGCTATCGACGTAGTTAGAAAGAAGAGAGTTAAATTCGTTCCCGATAGATTTTCTAAGATTTACTACAATTGGATGGAAAACGTAAGGGATTGGTGTATTTCTCGTCAACTTTGGTGGGGACATAGAATTCCCGCATACTATTGTCAAGATTGTGGCGAAATGATTATAAGTAAAGAGGACGTTAAGGTTTGTACAAAATGTGGTGGAACTAACATTAAGCAAGACGAAGACGTTTTAGACACTTGGTTCTCTTCTGCGTTATGGCCTTTCTCAACCTTAGGTTATCCTGAAATGACAGAAGATTTAAAATACTTCTATCCAACGGACGTTTTGGTCACCGGATACGATATTATTTTCTTCTGGGTTGCAAGAATGGTGTTCTCAGGACTTGAGCATATGAATAGAATTCCGTTTAAAGACGTGTTGATTCACGGATTAGTTCGTGACTCAAAGGGTAGAAAGATGAGTAAGTCTTTAGGAAACGGAATTGATCCAACTGAAATTATTGCTAAATATGGCGCTGACACTTTAAGATTCTCATTGATCAACGGCGTTGCTCCTGGTAGTGATATGCGTTTCTCAGACGAAAAGGTTGAGGGCGCAAGAAACTTTATGAACAAGATTTGGAACGCTTCTAGATTCGTTCTACTAAACGCTCAAGATAAGAAGATTTCTAAACTTGCAGATTGTAAATTAAATAGCGCAGACAAGTGGATTATCACTAAACTTAATAAGACCATTAAAGACGTGACCGTAAATATGGAAAAATACGAAATGGGCGTAGCGCTTTCTAATCTTTATGATTTTGTTTGGAATGATTTCTGCGATTGGTACATTGAATTTACTAAGCCTATTCTTTATGGTGAAGACGAGAAAAAACGTTGTGATACGGTTAGCGTATTAGTTTACGTTTTAGGTGAAATTCTAAAATTATTACATCCGTTCGTTCCATTTATTACTGAGAAAATCTATCAAAGTATTCCTGAACACGGCGAATCAATAATGATAGCAGATTTCCCAAGATATAGCGCTAAATTTAATTACAGCGCTTGTGTAAAGGATATCGACTTAGTTAAAGAGATTATAAAGGCAATTAGAAACGTTAAAGTGACCGTTGGTGCAGCGCCATCAAAGAAGGTTAAACTTTACGTTAAAACCGAAAAGGCTAAGCCAATTAAAAACGGCTCAATCTACATTGAAAAACTTGCAGGCGTTTCAGAAGTTTGCTTTATAGAAGATAAAAATCAACTAACTGAAAAAATCGTTTCTCAAGTTGTTTCAGGTGTGGAACTTTATATTCCTATGGGTGAACTTGTTGACGTAGATAAGGAAATTGATAGAATTTCTAAGGAATTAGAGGTTATGGAAAGAGAAATTGCTAGAGCAAGTGGCAAACTTTCAAACAACGGATTCTTAGAAAAAGCGCCAAAAGCACTAGTTGATTCGGAAAGAGCAAAACTTGATAAGTATATCGACATGAGAGATAAACTTAAAAATCAACTTGCAGAATTGAAAAAATAATATTAAATGAAAAAAAGCCTATAATTTTAGGCTTTTTTTTGTAAAAGAACTTGAATAAAAGCGTTAATATGATATAATATTAAATAACAAACTAAATTTACTTTAAGGAATAATTACTATGAGTGACAAAAATAAAGTTGTTTTACGAGAGTTTGATAACCCACCCGCAAAATATAGGGGTGTTCCGTTTTGGTCTTGGAACGACGTATTGGAAAAAGAAGAGTTATTAAAGCAAATTGACGAACTAGAAGAAATGGGGTTCGGTGGCTTTAACATGCACACTAGAAACGGTCTTAATACCGAATATTTAGGCGAAGAATATATGGACTGCGTTAAGGCGTGTTGCGAAAGGGCAAAAGAAAAAGGAATGCTCGCTTGGGTTTATGATGAAGACGGATTCCCATCTGGTTGGGCAGGTGGACTTGTCACTAGAGTATACCCATATTATAGAATAAAGAGATTGGTTGTAAGCACTACAAAAAATGAAGAAGTTTTTAATAGGGAGGCATTTTCAAACTATCTACTAAACGACTATAAAGTTGAAGATAGCGTAGTGGAAGAAAAGTGTGGATATAAAGATGGCAAATCCTTCCTTTTGTCTATGTACGACGTTGTTCTTGACGATAAGGGAATATTAAAATCTTATAAGCCAATTTCGTTAGAAGAAGAGAAAATCGGCAAAGTAAAGGGCAAGATTTGGTACGCTTATTTAGTGACTGAGTCTGCGCACCCAGGTATGAACTATGGCGCGCAACTCGACTGCTTTATGGATGAGGCCGTTAAAAAATTTATAGAAGTCACCTACGAGAGATATTATAATAAAGTAGGTGAATATTTTGGCGATACTATTCCTGCGTTTTTTACAGACGAATCTACAGTTTCCCCAAAAACAACCCTAAGTAAGTCAGTTAACGACGGAGAAATATTGCTTTCTTGGACTACCGATTATTCGTTGAGTTTCAAAAAGGATTTTGGCTACGACTTAGTTGAAAAATTACCTGAAATTTTCTTTGAAAGTAAAAAACCTTCTAAGGTTAGATACGATTATTTTAAGCATTGCGCAGAGCGTTTTGCTAAGACTTATTTTGGACAAATTAGAGCATGGTGCGAAGAGCATGGAGTTAAGTATGGTGGACACTTGTTCTTTGAGGACTTTTTACTTCAACAAGTTCAAGGTTGCGCAGACGTCTTCCTAATGTATGAAGAGCTAGATATCCCAGGTCTTGACGTTTTGAGAAATAGAGGACTATTTCATACGGCAAAACAAGTTCAATCGGTCACTCGTCAATTAGGTAAAGAAGGAATGCTCTCGGAACTTTACGGCGTGACTGATTGGGACTTTGATTTTAGAGGACACAAGTGGCAAGGTGATTGGCAAGCGGCACTAGGCGTCACCGTAAGAGTACCACACTTATCTTGGTATAGTATGCGTGGCACTTCAAAAAGAGATTACCCAGGAAGTATACACTATCAATCTAGTTGGTATAGAGAATACACCTTGATTGAAGACCATTTTGCTAGATTAAACGCCGTTTTAACTAAGGGAAAACCACAAGTTAGGGTTGCGCTTTTACACCCACTTGAGAGTTATTGGACGTGTTTTGGACCTAACGATTTTACTTCGGATAAGAGAGGGGAAATTCAAGATAATTTAACCAATTTAACCGATTGGTTAATGAAAGGCAATATAGACTTCGACTATATGGCTGAATCTCTTTTAGAAAAGCACTATGTTGAAACCGACGGCGCTATACTAAAACTTGCAGAGGCAGAATATCAAGTAGTAGTAATTCCACCTGTAAGAAATTTAAGAAAATCAACAGTTAAAATCTTGATTGAATTCGTTAAAAAGGGTGGTAAAGTTATATTTACGGGCGACTCCAATTTCTTAGTTGATTTAGAAGAAAGCAAACTTGCAAAACAACTATTCGACGCGTCAATAAAGAGTTATCTTTCACCAAAAGTTGTAATTAACGAACTAGAAGAGTTTAGAGACGTTGATATTCTAAAATTAGACGGAACTAGAGACCAAACTTTCCTATATCAAAAGAGAGTTTTAGAAGACGGAGAGTGGGTGTTTATTGCTCCAACTGAGTATGAAGAAAAGAGAATACTTAGAACGCCTCAAGACGGAATTTGCAATAAGGTAAATATTGTACTTAATGGCACTTATTCTGTTGAAGAGTGGAATACTTTAGAAGGAAAAATTAGCCCTCTAAATGTTAAACATGAAGGTGGAAAAACCATAGTAAATTATGGATTTTATCCAATAACTAGCCTTTTAATAAAACTAACGAAACTAAAGGAAATTCCTAGCGAAACGTTAGCAGAAAAAGATGATGAAAAAACGCCTTATAAAGCGATAGACTTGTTTAGTGATTTAGAGTATAGTTTAGATGAGAAAAACTGTGCCGTGCTTGATATGGCTAGTTGGTCGCTAGACGGCAAAAATTATAATAAAAGAGAAGAACTTAGAAGGGTTGACGATGAGCTTAGAAAGATTTTTGAACTAGAAGAAAATAGCCCGCAACCGTATATAATTAAAGACGATAAAATTTTAGCAAACGTGTATCTCAAATTTAGTTTTGAAGCAGAGGAAAAGTTTAACGTTGAACTTGCGTACGAATACTTAGATAAGGTTATTCTTAACGGCAAACTTGTTGCTGTAAATAAAGACGGATATTTTACCGATAGGTTCATAAATAAAATGCCTTTAGGTATGGTTAAAAAGGGCAAAAATGAACTCGTTTGCGTTGTTCCTTTTTCCAAGATTATTACTATTGAAAATCTATTCCTTTTAGGCGATTTTGGCGTTAGGGTAAACGGTGCAAATTGGACGCTAACTAAACTTCCTAAAAAGATTAATTTTGGCTCAATAAACGATTACGGCTTGTCTTTCTACGGCGGTGCTATTACTTATAAGATTCCGTTTGATTGCGAAAAGGGAAGTGTTAAAATTACTGCCGACAAATATGATGGAACGCTAATTTCTGCAAAAGTAGATGGTAAAGAAGTTGGCAAAATTGTATTTTCGCCATATCAACTTCTTGTTGACAACCTTGAAAAGGGCAATCATACTTTGGAACTCAAGTTGTACTTGTCAAGGCACAATAGTTTCTCGCCAATTCATAACTGCTCGTATATTTACTACGTATGGCCGGGAACTTGGTATCCTGATAGATTCAACTTTAGTTATGAATATCAACTAAGAGATTACGGCATAATGAAATCACCGGTATTAGAGTTTTTTAGTGAAAAAGTTAAATAATAACATAAAATGAAAGAAGCGTTAAAAAACGCTTCTTTTTTTATAAAAAAGTAGTAAAAACTGCAATTTTTAGCATTTTAAGGGGTTTAACGTTATTGACTTTAACGCTTGATTATGTTATATTATTTTATATAAATATTTAAATTTCATTTGGAGGTCATTTATGGCAAGACTTAATGATAAAATGCGCAAAGCATTAAAATTAAAACTAGACTACAACAATATGATGGCTGATTACGTTGGCGAGAAGCAAGGCTTTACCGACGCAGAACTAAAGAAGGCAAAAGCAATTGCTGATAAGGCTTTTGAAACGGTTAAAGCTAATCGTGGACAAGGCATGATGGGTTGGACGGAGCTTCCATATAATCAAGCAGAAATTGTAGAAGATATTATTGCAACTGCTAAGGACATTAAGAAAAAATTTGATAACTTCGTAGTATTAGGAATAGGTGGCTCTGCTTTAGGTCCAACGGCAGTTTTCCAAGCGCTTTGTCATTTAAGACATAACGAACTTCCAAAATCAAAGAGAAAAGCACCAAAGTTGTACGTTGAAGATAACGTAGACCCTGAAAGAATGGTTGCTCTTTTAGACGTTTTAGATTTAGAAAAGACTATGTTTAATGTAATCACCAAGAGTGGCTCTACTAGTGAAACTATGTCTCAATATCTAATCATTATGGATTTATTAAAGAAGAAATTCGGCGATAAAGCAAAAGACCATATGATTGCAACTACTTCTTCAAATAAGGGAAATTTAATTATAATTGCAAAGCAAGAAGGATTAAAAACTTTTTATATTCCAGACGGAGTAGGCGGAAGATTTTCTGAACTTTGTCCAGTTGGTTTATTGCCTGCAGCAGTAGTTGGCGTAGATATTAAACAAATGCTTGACGGCGCTGCTTATATGGATAAAATTTGTTCTACTAAAGACTTAAAGAAAAACCCTGCATTAATCTCTGCGCTTTTAGAGTTCTTGTCAATGCAAAAGGGCAAAAATATTTCAGTTATGATGCCATACGCAGATAGTTTAAAATATATTGCCGATTGGTATTGTCAATTGTGGGGTGAAAGCCTTGGTAAGTCGGTTGATAAAGACGGCAATTTAGTTTATGCAGGTCAAACTCCCGTTAAGGCGCTTGGCGTCACTGACCAACACTCTCAAATTCAACTTTATAGAGAAGGTCCATTTGATAAGGTTATAACCTTAATTGCAGTTGAAAACTATAGAAAAGAAGTAGAAATTAGTGATGGTTGCAAAGATATTCCAGACGTTTCTTTCCTATGTGGACATACTATGAACGAGTTAATCACTAGTGAAAGAATTGCAACTGAGTACGCTTTAACTACTGCTCAAAGATTAAACTACACCATTACGCTACCAGAAGTTAACGCATTTACTATCGGCGAACTTTTATATATGTTTGAACTTGAAACTGCATATGCAGGTGCAATGCTTAATATCGACACCTTTAATCAACCTGGCGTTGAGGGTGGAAAGAACGCAACATACGCTTTATTTGGAAGAAAGGGCTACGAAGAGACTAAAAAAGAAATGGATAACGCAACTCCAAAGAAAGCAGATTATATCATTTAACTATTAGGAAAAGATGAATTTTAGTAATGAAGAAATTTTCAAATTTCATCAAGGCGAGTGCTTTAACGCATACGAATATCTAGGCGCGCATTTTACCGATAACGGCGTAGTTTTTCGCGTTTGGGCGCCTAGGGCAGAAAGCGTTTGCGTCGTAGGGGACTTTAACGGCTGGAATAATTTTGCTAATCCAATGCAGAGAATTTCCCAAGGTGGAATATTTGAAACGGAAATTTTAGGCTTAAAGGAATTTGACGCTTATAAGTTTGCCGTTAAAAGTAATGGAAAAACCGTGCTTAAGGCCGACCCTTATGCATTTCACGCAGAAACTCCAAGTGGTACTGCCTCGAAAATTTACGATTTAGAAGGATATGAGTGGGGGGATAGAGAATTTATAAATTCAAAAACTCAACCTTATGATAAGCCGATGAACGTTTACGAGTTAAACTTAGCCTCTTGGAAGAGAAAAAAGAACGGAGATTTCTATTCTTATCTTGACTATGCAGAAGAACTTGTAAAATACGTTAAGGATATGGGATATACTCACGTTGAGTTAATGCCTGTATCGGAATATCCTTTTGACGGATCTTGGGGATATCAAGTGACGGGGTACTTTGCCGTTAGTTCTAGATTTGGTGCGCCAAAAGATTTTATGAGGTTGGTGGATCGTTTTCACCAAGAAGGTATATCGGTTATAGTCGATTGGGTTCCCGGTCATTTTCCAAAAGACGAGCACGGACTCTACGAGTTTGACGGTAGTTGTTGCTACGAAAACTATAGAGCCGATAGAAAAGAGCATAAAGATTGGGGAACTAGAATTTTCGATTGGGGAAAGACTGAAGTTCAAAGTTTTTTAATCTCAAACGCAGTATTTTTAATGGATAAATTTCACGTGGACGGGCTGAGAGTAGATGCCGTTGCATCAATGCTCTATCTTGATTATGGTAGAAAAGACGGAGAGTGGACGCCTAATGAACAAGGTGGAAACTATAATCTAGACGCTATTGCTTTTTTACGTAAACTTAACAAGACTATATTTGCTAAATTCCCAAATGCACTAATGGTTGCCGAAGAGTCAACGGCTTTTCCTATGGTGACTAAACCTATCGATATGGGTGGACTTGGATTTAACTTTAAGTGGAATATGGGTTGGATGAACGACACGCTTTCATACGTTCAAGTCGATCCTTACTTTAGGTCGGGAAGCCACGATAAAATAACCTTTTCTATGTGCTATGCGTTTAGCGAAAACTTCGTTCTTCCAATCTCGCACGACGAGGTTGTGCATGGTAAAAAATCACTAGTTGATAAAATGCCCGGCGACGTTAATATGAAGTTTTCAAACCTTCGCGCTTTTACTTCTTATATGTACGCGCATCCCGGTAAAAAACTATCGTTTATGGGCAACGAATTCGCTCAATTTAGAGAGTGGAATTTTGCAGACGGATTAGAGTTTTTTATGCTAAAATTTGATTTGCATAAGAAATATCATAAATTTATTAAAACTATAAATAATATTTATAAGCAAAACGGCGCGTTTTACGAGATTGAAGATTCTTGGGAAGGCTTTAATTGGATATCGGCAGACGAAAGAGATAATAACGTAGTTTCATTTATTCGTAGAGATAAAAAAGGAAAAGAAATAGTTTGTATTATCAATTTTTCTGGCAACGATTATTATAATTATAGGCTTGGCGTAAATAATGGCGAGTATAAAGTAATTATCAATTCCGACGCTAAGACTTTTGGGGGAAGAGGAGTTCTTAAAGGAAAAACCTTTAGAACGGTGAAAAGACGTGCGCACGGAAAGGAAACTTCAATAAGGTTTAATCTTCCTGCCTTTACGGGAATTTATTTTGAAAAATTATAATTTTAAGTTTAGCAAAAAATTTTAAGGAGATTTATATGATAAGAAAAAAGAAATGTGTAGCAATGCTTTTGGCTGGGGGACAAGGCAGTAGATTATACGCTTTGACAAATAACATTGCTAAACCGGCAGTATCTTTTGGTGGTAAGTACAGAATTATTGACTTTCCATTGTCAAACTGTATTAACTCTGGTATAGATACCGTTGGTGTTTTAACTCAATACCAACCTTTAATCTTAAACGATTATATTGGAAACGGACAACCATGGGACTTGGATAGAACTTTTGGCGGCGTTCATATTCTATCGCCATATCAAAGAAAAGCATCGTCCGATTGGTATAAGGGCACGGCTAACGCTATTTATCAAAACATGCATTTTATAAAGCAATTTAGCCCTGATTACGTTTTAATTTTATCGGGCGACCACATTTATAAAATGAACTACTCGTTAATGCTAAATTACCATATATTAAACGACGCAGATTGCACTATTGCAGCAATAAACGTTCCTATTGAGGAAGCGTCGAGATTTGGTATTCTTAACACTAAGGATAACGGCGTTATATACGAGTTTGAAGAAAAGCCAAAACAACCAAAATCGACCTTGGCTTCAATGGGTATTTACATTTTTTCAGCAGAAAAATTATACAAATATCTAGAAGAAGATAGCGAAAAGAGTGATACTTCAAACGACTTTGGTAAAGATATTCTTCCATCAATGCTAAATGCAGGCGAAAAAATGATGGCGTACGAGTTTAACGGGTATTGGAAAGACGTTGGAACAATAGATTCTCTTTACGAGGCAAATATGGACCTCTTAGGCGACAATCCACTATTCGATATTAACGATTCATCTTGGAAGATTCAATCTAGAAGTCCACTTGCTCCACCACATTATTTAGGGAATAACGGCAAGTCAAACAACTCTATTATTATGTCTGGTTGTGAAGTTAACGGAAGCGTAGAAAACTCCGTTCTAGCAAGTGACGTAGTCGTTGAAGAGGGTGCAGTCGTTAAAAATAGTATTATAATGTCAGACGTTGTTATTGGTAAAAACGCAGTCGTTGAATATTCTATAATTGATGAAAATACGGTTTTAGGTGAAGGATCTCACGTTGGCGAACAACCAAAGAAAGGAAAACCAAAAATTACACTTTTAGGTAGAAATATTAAAGTCGATAATGGCGCTAGCGTTAAGGCTGGACAAATCGTCGATAGCGACGTGGTAAAGGAGGGTTAATATATGAAAGCAGTTGGAATTATTTTTTCAAATATTCACGATAACAACGTTCCAGAACTTGCTAGAATTCGTACTTTAGGCTCAATTCCGTTTGGTGGAAGATATAGACTAGTAGACTTTCCACTATCTAATATGGTAAATTCAGGGATAAATACCGTAGGTATTATAACCAAGAGCAACTATCAATCTTTAATGGACCACGTTGGGAGTGGTAAAGATTGGGACTTGGCTAGAAAAGACGGTGGTGTAATTATTTTACCACCTTTTGGAGACGTGGAAAGTAGTAATCTATATAACTCTAGATTAGAAGCGCTTAAAAATATTACTAACTTCTTGTTCCGTGCAGACGAAGATTACGTAGTTATGACCGACTGTGATACCGTTTGTAGAATTGACTACAACGATATTATTGAAAAGCATATTCAAAATCACGCGGATATAACTTTGGTTTATAAATCTAGAAAGCCTAATTTTGACGAAAAGAATGCTACCACATTAAGAATTGACGAAAACGGAAGAATAGTTGGCGTTAACTATATGAGAGAACTTGAAGATAGAGAAATGAATATTTTCTCAAATATCTTCGTTCTAAAAAAGAGTTTGCTTCAAAATATCGTTATGGATAGTATCGCTCATAACAAGAAACACTTTATGACTGATATTATTGCTGAAAACGTTCATAGTATGAAGATTATGGCTTATAAACACGAAGGTTTTTATGCTTGCATTTCTTCGCTTCAAGCATATTATGAAAGTAATCTTGCACTTTTAGACTTTGAAAATCGTCAAGAATTATTCGGCGATAGAAGCGTGTTTACTAAAATTAGAGACTCTGCGCCAACCAAATACGGCAATACGGCTGTCGTTAAAAATTCTATGATAGCCGATGGTTGTTTAATCGAGGGTGAAGTTGAAAATAGTATTATCTTTAGAAACGTTAAAGTTGGTAGGGGTACGGTTGTTAAAAATAGTATAATTATGCAAAACACCGTTTTGGGTGAAAATTGTACTATCAACTGCATTATTGCCGACAAAAACGTGACTATTAAGGATAGAAAGATTCTATCTGGTAGTGATAATCATCCGTTCTACATAGGCAAAGGCATTATGATTTAGAAATTTTGATTTCGGGGGAAACCAAAATTATAAGGAGATAGGTTATGGCAACCAAAAAAGAAGGTACAAAAAAAGCAGTGGAAACAAAGACTGCGAAAACAACTAAGAAAACTACAACAAAAAAGACTACTACAAAAAAAGCAACCACTACTAAAGTGACGGCAAAAAAACTTCCTAAGATTGAAGTTGTCAATAAAAAGAAAGTAGTATTTTTAGCATCAGAAGCAGCGCCGTTTATTGCAACGGGTGGACTTGCAGACGTTATCGGCTCTCTTCCAAAGGCGCTTGCTAAAAGGGGCAATTTAGACGTTAGCGTTATTTTGCCATTATATTCTGGCGTTTCAAAAGAATTTAGAAAAGATTTTAAGTTCTTAACGAGTTTTAACGTTTCAGTAGGTTGGAGATGGCAATACGCAGGAATATTCTACTATGAATATCAAGGCGTTAAGTTCTATTTTATCGATAACGAATATTACTTTAAGAGAGAAGGCAATATTTACGGATTTTATGACGACGGAGAAAGATTTGCGTTTTTCTCTAGAGCGGCTCTTGATACAATTTCTAGACTAGATATTTATCCGGACGTATTACATTGCAACGACTGGCAAACTGCAGCGTCAATCGTATACCTAAAAGGTATGTATTACGGAAACGAAAAGTTTAGAAAAATCAAATCGGTATTTACTATTCACAATATTGAATATCAAGGTATATTCAATATGGACACCTTTGCCGAACTATTTGGATTTTCCGATAATACTAGATCTTTCGTCGAGTTTAACGGAAGCGTTAATCTAATGAAAGCGGCAATTGAAATGACGGATATCGTTTCTACCGTTAGCCCGTCTTATGCAAACGAGATAAAGGATTCTTACTTTGCGCACGGACTAGAAAATATTATTATTAGAAACGAAAGAAAACTTCACGGAATACTAAACGGAATAGACGTGGATTATTATAATCCAGAAACTGATAAGTTTATTTTTAAGAACTATTCTTTAGATAATCTAGAAGGTAAAAAGGTTTGCAAGGCTGAACTTCAAAAGATGCTCGGCTTACCACAAAGAGAAGACGTTCCAATTATTGCCGTTATCTCAAGGCTCGTTTCTCACAAAGGTCTTGACCTAGTTAGAGCAACGCTAGAAGAACTTTTAACTAGCGACGTTCAAGTGGTTATTTTGGGTAAAGGCGAAATTGGATATGAGAACTTCTTTAATCACACGGCATATTGCTATCAAGGGAAATGCGTTTCAATCATAGCGTATAACCAAGATTTATCTAGAAAAATTTATTCGGGTGCTGATATTTTCCTAATGCCATCAAAAATGGAACCTTGTGGATTATCACAAATGATTGCAAGCCGTTATGGCACAGTTCCAATCGTTAGAATGACGGGTGGTTTAAACGATAGTATTAAAAACTATACCGGTGATTCGGGCAATGGCTTTACGTTTAGAGATTACAACGCTCACGATATGCTATTTACCATTAAAAATGCAGTTAGAACTTTCGCAGATAAGACTACATGGGCAGACGTTCAAAAAAGAGCGATGGAAACTGATTTTTCTTGGAATTTTCAAGCCGAAAAATACGAAGAATTATATAATAAATAGTTTGACTTAGGAGTAATGAGACAAAATGAGTATATTAACCGAAAAAGATGCGATACAATTAATTAACGGAAAACTTACTAGATATTTCGGTACATCTAAAAAAGAGGCTAGTAAAGAGCAAATTTACAAAGCTGTCGTAATGTGCGTTAGAGATATTCTACTTGAAAAAAGAGGCGCTTTCCACAAAAAATATCGCGAGAAGAACGCAAAGAGAGTTTATTATCTTTGCATGGAATTCTTGCTCGGACAATCATTAAAGAATAATACTTACAACCTTAACGTTCAAGACGCGTTTGACGGCGCTCTAAAAAAAGAGTTTAATTTATCTCTTGACGACCTTTATTCTTGCGAACCAGACGCAGGTCTTGGAAACGGAGGATTGGGAAGACTTGCCGCATGTTTTATGGACGCTTTGGCGGCACAAAACTATCCTGCTATGGGCTATTCAATTAGATATGAATACGGCTTATTTAAGCAAAAGATAGTTGATGGTTGGCAAATGGAACTTCCTGACATTTGGTTGCCGGGTGGGGAAGTATGGCTAACTCAAAGATTAGATAGAAGTTATAAAGTTAAGTTTGACGGATATATCAAAGAAAATTGGACGGAAAACGGACTTCAAATTGAACATATAGACGCTAAAGAAGTAGAGGCAGTTCCTTACGATATGATGATATCGGGTAAAGACGGCGAAGCCGTTTCGGTATTAAGATTGTGGAAGGCTCAAAATATTCATAAATTCGATATGAATATTTTCTCTCAAGGCGATTATATGAGAAGTATGCAAGAAGACAACGAAGCTGAACTAATTTCAAAAGTTCTATATCCATCGGATAACCACTTCGAAGGTAAATCACTAAGATTAAAGCAACAATATTTGTTGGTTTCTGCTGCGCTTCAAGACATAATTGTTGACCACAAAAAAAGATACGGCTCGCTTGACACATTGCCTGATAAGGCTGCAATTCACATCAACGATACGCACCCTGCTCTTTGTATTCCAGAACTTATGAGAATATTGATTGACGAAAACGGATATCAATGGGAAAAGGCTTGGGATATTGTTTGCAGAACAGTTGCATACACAAACCACACGGTTATGAGTGAAGCGCTTGAAAAATGGAGCGAAGACCTTATTCAAAGAAGATTGCCTAGAATTTATATGATTCTAAAGGAAATCAACCAAAGATTCTGTGCGGAAATGTGGGATAAGTTCCCTGGCGATTGGGATAAAATTGATAGAATGAGTATTTTCTCTCATAGCCAAATCAAAATGGCAAACCTTTGCGTTGTTGCGTCACATACTGTAAACGGCGTATCTGCTCTTCATAGCGATATTATAAAGGAAAGTATTTTTAAGGATTTCTATCAAGTATATCCTAATAAATTTACCAACGTCACCAATGGTATTGCGCATAGAAGATGGCTTTGCCAATCTAATAAGGAACTTTGTTCTTTGCTTACCGAGTGTATTGGTGACGGATACGTTAAAGACGCTTCAAAACTTATAGACTTTAAGAAGTTTGAAACGGATAAAGAAGTTCTTAAACGCTTAAATGATATAAAGAGAATCAAAAAGGAACAATTCTGCGATTATATAAATAAAAAGCAAGGGGTAATATTAAATCCCGATTCACTATTTGACGTTCAAGCAAAGCGTATGCACGAATATAAACGTCAACTATTAAACGCGCTATATATCATTGATTTATATAATCAACTTAAGGAAAATCCAGAGTATATTAAACAACCAAAAACCTTTATATTTGGTGCTAAGGCTGCGCCAGGTTATTATTTCGCTAAACAAATTATTAAACTTATTTGTTGCCTTGCTGAAGACATAAAGAAAAATCCAAAGGTTAACCAAAAATTAAACGTCGTTTATTTAGAAGATTATTGCGTTTCAATGGCAGAAAAACTTATGCCTGCAACTGAAATTAGCGAACAAATTTCTCAGGCAGGCAAAGAGGCTAGTGGTACGGGCAATATGAAGTTTATGATTAACGGCGCTCTAACAATCGGCACGCTTGACGGCGCAAACGTGGAAATGCAAGAAGTTTGTGGCAAAGACAATATCTTCATCTTTGGTTTAACTGCTAAAGAAGTTGATAGGCTTTGGAAGTCGGGCTATAATGCAACCGAGTTCTACGCTAACAATAAAAGGCTTGAAAACGTTATTAAGGCGCTTAATATTGGCTTTAATGGTCAATCCTTTAGTGATATTGCAAACTACTTGTTAACGGGTAGTCCTGTGGCAGATCCATATATGTGCTTAGCAGATTTTGGCGCGTTCT
>JAZOOV010000011.1:0-8117 GCA_045655215.1 Christensenellaceae bacterium
CTTTTAACTAGTAGAATTATTGGAAAAACGGCGTTAAACGCGGGGTATGACGTTAAGATTTCGGAAGTTCACGGCATGGCACAACGTGGTGGAAGCGTTGTCACTTTCGTTAGATTTTCTGATAAGGTAAACGAACCCGTAGTTCATGAGGGTGATGCTGATATTTTAATAGCGTTTGAAAGATTAGAAGCGCTTAGATATGTAAATTTCCTAAAAAAAGACGGAATAATTATCGTTAACGATTGTAGAATTGATCCAATGCCCGTCGTTATAGGATTAGAACAATACCCAGACAATATTATTGAAAAATTAAAAGAAAATCACAAAGTATATACTATTGACGGCGCAGAAATTGCAAAGAATTTAGGTAATAGCAAAGTGCTTAACTCAGTTGTTTTGGGGTTGTCTGCTAAGCATATTGGATTCGAAAAAGGTGAGTGGGAAGAAGTAATTAAGTCAACCGTTCCACAAAAAACTATTGATATTAACGTTTTAGCATTTAACAAAGGATATAATATTTAAGGAGAGAAAATTATGATTTGGAACGAGACAAAAGAGTGTATGTCCAGGGACGAATTGACTAGTTTGCAAAGCGCAAGACTCGTTAAATTAGTTGATTACGTATATCATAACGTAGAGTTTTACAGAAAGAAAATGCAAAGTGTTGGTATGTTGCCGAGTGACATTAAGTCTATTGAAGATATAGTAAAACTCCCATTTACCACGAAAGACGATTTAAGAGATAATTATCCTTTTGGTTTATTTGCAGTACCGAACTCTCAAATCGTTAGAATTCACGCTTCCTCTGGAACTACGGGTAAGGCAACCGTCGTTGGCTACACAAGGCACGATCTTGATATTTGGAACGAATGCGTTGCTAGATGTATGACTATGGCGGGAATTACTAAAAACGACGTTGTTCAAGTAGCATATGGATACGGCTTATTTACCGGTGGCTTGGGTGCTCATGGTGGTGCGGAAAAAATTGGCGCAACGGTTGTTCCTATGAGTACGGGTAATTCTAAGAAGTTAACTACTATGATGGTTGACTTTGGTGCAACTGCTATTGCTTGTACGCCGTCTTACTTATTATATATTTCGGAAGTTCTAGAACAAGAAGGACTTTTAGATAAAATTAAGTTAAAATCTGCAGTTTGTGGTGCTGAACCTTGGACGGAGAAAATGAGAGAAGAACTAGAAGCTCGTTTGCATATTACTGCGCACGATATTTATGGACTATCTGAAATCATGGGGCCTGGCGTTGCTTGTGACTGCTCTTTCCATAAAGGTTTACACGTTTGTGAAGATCATTTCTATCCTGAAATACTTGATACTAAGACCTTAACTCCTGTTAAGGAAGGCGAACTCGGTGAACTTGCTTTCACTACCTTAACGAAAGAGGGCATTCCACTAATTAGATATAGGACTAAGGACTTAACTAGTATTGATTACTCAAAGTGTGAGTGTGGTAGAACTAGTGCTAGAATTTCTAGATTTAAAGGAAGAGTTGACGATATGCTTATTATTCGTGGCGTTAACATATTCCCAAGTCAAGTTGAGGCTGCGCTTGTAGAAGTTAACGAGGTTGCTCCTCACTATATGATGATAGTAGATAGAGTAAATAATCTCGACACCTTAGAGATTCAAGTAGAAATGAATCCAGAATATTTTGTTGACGAAATTAAGGGGCTAGAAAAACTAACTAAAAAAGTTGGTCACGTTATTAACCAAGCGCTAGGTATTAACGCTAAAATTAAAATCGTAGAACCAATGACTCTAAAGAGAAGTGAAGGTAAAGCCGTTCACGTTATCGATAATAGAAAAATTTATTAATAAGGGGTTTAATTATGGCAAAACAACTTTCAGTATTTATTGAAAATAGAAAAGGTAGACTAGGTGAAGTATTAAGTGTTCTTAGAAAAAATGAAGTTAATATTCTTTCATTAAGTCTTGCAGATACTACGGAATATGGTCTTTTAAGACTTATTGTTAACGATCCTGAAAAAGGAAAGGAAAAACTTTCAGAAGAAGGCTTTTCAACCATGCTAACTAAGGTTTTAGTTATTAAAATCGAACATAAAGTGGGAAGTTTACAAGTTCTTTTAGATACCTTATCTAAAAGCGATATTAATATCGAGTACATGTACGGACTTTCAACCGAAGGCGTAAATGCTTTCGTGGTATTAAAAGCGTCAAACTCTGAACTTGCTGAAAAGATTTTAATTGAAAACGGAATAAAAACGTTAACGACTGAAGATATTTTGAAATTGTAATATGATAATAGATTTTCACACGCATATTTTTCCCGAAAAGATTGCATATTCAACAATAAAAAAACTTGAAGAAAATTCTAACGGAAAAGCGTATACTGACGGAACTTATCAAGGTATGATTAACGCGTTAAAAAGGGCAAGCGCAGATATTGCTATTGCTCTTCCCGTTATGACTAAACCTTCGCAATTTGATAGCATTTTAAATTTTGCTTTAAGTGTTAACGCTATAAAAGGTGAAAGCAAGGAGAAAGTAATTTCTTTTGCTGGAATTCATCCCGCGTGCGATAATATTAAAGACAAGATGAAGTTGATAAAGGAAAGTGGACTATTGGGCGTAAAAATTCACCCCGATTATCAAAATACTTTTATTGACGACGTTGGCTATATTGAAATATTAAAATGTGCAAAGGACTTGGACTTAATTGTTGTCACGCACTCTGGGATTGACGACGGATACGTAGGAGAGCCTATAAAATGCCCACCAGAACTCGCATTAAAGGTGATTAATAAAGTTAATCATGATAAGTTTGTTTTAGGGCACTACGGGGCGCATAAACAATGGAGTGAAGTGCTAGATTTACTTGCGGGCAAAAACGTTTACTTTGATACGGCTTTCACTTTTCACGAGATTGATGAAGAACTTTTTATGAAAATTCTAGATAAGCACGGCGCAGATAGGGTGCTTTTTGCTACCGATTGTCCGTGGAGAGATATAGTTGACGACGTGAAAATCTTAAAATCATATAATCTTGATAAAGAAACGTATGATAAATTATTTTACAAAAACGCATTAAAATTGCTCAAGATGGAGGGCGAATATGGATTATAATAAATCTGCCTACGAGTTGGGAAGTAAAAGGTCTATAATTAGAGAAATATTTGAATATAGCAAAGTTAGAGCGAGTGAAATTGGGGCAGATAAAGTTTTTGACTTTAGTTTGGGTAATCCTAGCGTAGAGCCGCCAAAGGAAGTGACTGATACTTTGATTGAACTTCTTAAAACTCAATCACCGACTGCTCTTCACGGATATACTTCTGCTCAAGGTGACTTTGTTTGTAGAGATAAAATTGCAAAGAACTTAAACGAGAGATATAATCTTTGTTTATCAGCCGATAATATTTATATGACTTGTGGGGCTGCAGCATCTTTATCAATTTCACTAAAAGCGCTAGTTAACGATGGGGATGAGTGCATTGTGTTTGCACCTTTCTTTACCGAGTATAGAGTTTTCGTGAATAATGCAGGTGCAAAACTCGTTGTTTCCGAGCCTGAAGATAAAACTTTTCAAGTTAATATAGAAGATTTTGAAAAGAAAATAAATAAAAATACTAAAGCCGTTATAATTAACTCGCCAAATAATCCTAGTGGCGTAGTTTATACCGAAGAGACGATAGTAAAACTAACTAACGTGCTTAAGAAAAAGTCAAAAGAGTTTGGTAAGCCTATCTATCTAATTTCGGACGAGCCGTATAGAGAACTTATTTTTAGTGGCGAAAAGTTTCCTTTTATAATGAACTATTACGATGATAGTATAGTTTGCTATTCTTTCTCTAAATCATTGTCTTTACCGGGTGAGAGAATTGGATATATTGCCGTTAATCCAAACATGAATTGTTCAAAGGAAATTTACTTGGCTGTTTGTGGCGCGGGAAGGTCGCTTGGATACGTTTGTGCGCCAAGTCTATTCCAAAGAGTAGTTGCTAGCAATTTAGATGCTAAAGTTAATCTTGACGCATATAAAGAAAATCGAGACTTGATTTATAACGGACTAACGCAGATGGGGTATGAGTGTGTTAAACCCGACGGTGCTTTTTACTTATTTGTTAAAGCATTAGAGGAAGACGCTTATAAATTTTTCGAAAGGGCAAAAGAGTATGAATTACTAGTAGTTCCTTGTGATGATTTTGGTGTTAAAGGCTACGTTAGAATTGCATATTGCGTGGATAAAAAGAGAATTGAAAATTCTCTTCAGGCATTTAAAAAACTTATTCATAGTTATAAATAGTAAAAGAAAAACGCCTCTATATTGGAGGCGTTTTTTAATGCTTTCATTATTATTTTGCAGTTAATTCGTAAAGATTTTTCTTGTAGTTTTCCATTGATTTTACTATAATTCTTACTGCTTCTTCTTTGTCGAGAGCAACGTCTACAGAAGTGTTTTTATTTTCTAGTTGCTTATAAACTGAAAAGAAGTGTCTCATTTCGTCAAATATATGTTCTGGTAGGTCGTGAATACTCTTATACGTATTGTAATTAGGGTCTGTTTCAGGAATTGCTATAATTTTTTCGTCAAGCATACCGTTATCGTTCATAATGATTACGCCTATTGGGTAGCATTTTACTAAACTCATAGGAATAAGACTTTCAGAACATAAGATAAGCACGTCCAACGGGTCGTTATCTTCGGCGAGAGTATGTGGAATAAATCCATAGTTTGCAGGGTAGTGCGTTGACGTGTAAAGAATTCTATCTAATATTAAAAGCCCCGTTTTCTTATCCATTTCATACTTTTGTTTTGAGCCTTTGCTTATTTCGACAACTGCAATAAACTCTTCGGGGGTAATTCTACTACTTTCTATATCGTGCCAAATATTCATATTGGTCTCCTTTTTTTGATATTCTATCATAATAAAAGTATTTTATCAAGTAAAAATTACGTAATTTAATTAAATAATATTTATATTATTGCAAATTAAAAATTAATTTGATATAATTATTTGGATGTGCAGAGTGTATTATTTTGATTTGTCTTGCGTTAAGCAAGTATGTAATTATAGCGATATAAATCACGATAGATTAGAATACGTAAACAAAATAAACGACGAAAAAAGAAAGAAGCAAAGTTATTTTGCGACTAAACTTTTAGAATATGCTCTTAAAGATAACGGCATTGATTTTTCTTGTGGTTTTTCTTGCGAAAATGGAAAATGGAGATTAAAAGATAACACTATAAATTTTTCTATATCTCACTCTAATAATTTGGTTTGCGTTGGTGTTTCAAAAAGTGAAATTGGTGTAGATATAGAGAAAATAGATGAAAAGGTTTTATATTTAGAAAAAAAGTATCATATAGAAAAAAGTTTTTCAAATAAAAAAGAGAAAATTTTAGAATATATAAAATTTTGGACGGA
Source organism: Christensenellaceae bacterium (assembly GCA_045655215.1). GTDB lineage: Bacteria > Bacillota > Clostridia > Christensenellales > Borkfalkiaceae > UBA1259. The sequence continues at coordinate 5,406 of JAZOOV010000011.1, forward strand.
AAAAGAGGCTAAATTTAAGGCGAAAACGGAAAAAAAGGTTAATTTTTTTACTATTAAAGATAATAATAACGATAGTCACGTCCTTTGCGTTTTATGTGGCGAAGAGATTGAACTTATAAAAATAAATAAACTATAAGGAGTTAGTATGGGCGAATGTAATCACGATTGCTCTAATTGTTCTTCTTCAACTTGTGGGGAAAGACAAGATTTTAGAGTGAAACAAAATAATCGCAGTAAGATTAAAAAAGTAATAGGCATAGTTAGTGGTAAAGGTGGGGTAGGAAAGTCCTTTATAACCTCAATTTTGGCGTCTAATATGAATAAAAAAGGGCACTCGGTTGCTATTCTTGATGCTGATATTACAGGGCCGTCTATTCCTAAGGCTTTTGGCGTAAACGATAAGGCGTATTCGATGGATGGAGTTTTGCTTGAACCCGTTGTTTCTAAGTCGGGAATTAAGATGATGTCTATAAACCTACTTTTAGAAAAAGATAGCGAGCCTGTCGTTTGGAGAGGTCCGGTAATTGCAGGAACGGTTAAACAATTTTGGTCTGACGTTGCGTGGGAAGAAGTGGACTATATGTTCGTTGATATGCCACCGGGAACGGGCGACGTTCCGTTGACAATTTTCCAATCGCTTCCGGTTGACGGAATTATTGTTGTCACTTCACCTCAACAACTCGTTTCTATGATTGTTTCAAAGGCTGTTAAAATGGCTCAAATGATGAACATTCCTATTATTGGAATCGTGGAAAATATGTCTTATCTAGAGTGTCCTAACTGCGCCGAGAAAATCAAAATTTTTGGCGAGAGCAACGTGGAAAATATCGCAAAGGAATATGATTTAGAAGTTCTTGCAAAACTTCCACTTAATACTGAAAATACTAAATTATGCGATAGTGGAAGAGTGGACGAAATCAATTGTGATTTACTAGAAAAAGCAATTTCTAAGATTGAAAGTGTTTAATAAACAAGACCGAAATTTTTCGGTCTTTTTTTATGCTTATTATTTAATTTTCTTAAAATTTCCGTAGGTTTCATTTACCGTTTCACTAAATGAAAAGGTGCTATCGTATTTAGCAAGAATATCTTTTAATGTTAAGAGTTGGTGTTTATTAATAACGCAAACGATTAACGACTTATCTCCGTGTGAGTAAGAGCCTTCTGCGTTAACTTTTGTTGAACTGTGTCTTAAAATTGTTTGGATGTCGTGCATAATTTCTTCGGGGTGGGTGGTGATTATCGTGAACCTATACGCTGTTTTTGTTCCCTTGATTATTTTGTTTCCCATATAACTTGAAACGAAACAATAGGTTATACATAGGCAAACGGGCTTGTAGTTATAGGTTGTTATTCCGTTTGAGTCTACTTCAGCGTAAACAAAGAAAGAAATGATTGCTACTACAACGTTTAGTGTAAAGGTCACCCAGAAAAAGTTTAGGCTTGGAATTTTGTGGTTTATGTATTTAGAAACGATATCCGTTCCGCCCGTTGATGAGTTTGATCTAAAACAAAAGCCGTACACTATTCCACTAAGTAGTCCACTTATAATTACTGGATAAATAGTGTCGTGTCCGTCTGCGTTATATTGAAAATTTTCAAGCCCTAATTTTTGTAAAAACAAAAAGGTAAATGAATATACTAAACAAAAGGTAAGTGATCTAACTGCAAAACTTCTTTCTAAGAAGAAATATGCTAGAATACATAGAGGAATATTGATGATTATCGACATATAACCAATACTGAATCCCGTTTTGTATTGAATCATAGTTGCTATGCCGTTTAGTCCTGCTGGCGCAAACCCGTTATTGACTATAAACAATTGATAGTCAAAGGCAAGAAGTATTGCTAGTAGCACGATAATAATATAACATATAGCCGTTTGGTTAAAGGTTTTTTTATTCATAAAAACACCTCGAAATTATTTATCAAAAAAAGTATAACACTCTAAATTTTATAAATCAAGCAAATACAATAATTTGTATACATGTACTAAAATTTATACTTGAATTTGTGTATACATTTACTTTTAAGGCGAATTATAATAAAAAATTAAGATAGGGAATAGGAAAAAAGTCCTAATTACAATAATAAAAAAGATAAACCTAAAACAAAATTGATTGTTTTAGGTTTATCTTGGTGGATGGGGGTGGATTCGAACCACCGAAGTCGCTGACGACAGATTTACAGTCTGTTCCCTTTGGCCGCTCGGGAACCCATCCATGTATATGTTAGCGTAGCTTGGAGCTGGTGACTGGAATCGAACCCGCAACCTGCTGATTACAAATCAGCTGCTCTGCCAGTTGAGCTACACCAGCAAGGATAAATTTGGTGCCTCGGGGCGGAATCGAACCACCGACACAGGGATTTTCAGTCCCTTGCTCTACCTACTGAGCTACCGAGGCAAATTTTTTGATAAATGCTTGTAGTTCTACAAGCATTTATCGTTTGTTTTGGCGACCCGGAAGGGGCTCGAACCCTCGACCTCCAGCGTGACAGGCTGGCGTACTAACCATCTGTACTACCGGGCCAAAAATATATATAGTTTTTATTGTGGTGGGCCTTCCCGGACTCGACCCGCGGACCAATCGGTTATGACCCGACCGCTCTAACCACCTGAGCTAAAGGCCCTTTTAAAGCGTCCTGAAATAACAATTGTTATGATGGTCGGGGTGAAGAGACTCGAACTCCCGACCCCATGGTCCCAAACCA
>JAZOOV010000012.1:0-4777 GCA_045655215.1 Christensenellaceae bacterium
GGTTGGCATCGGAAGCTCCTGGAACATTCCAACATGTTATGCAAGTCGCTGATTTGTGTGAAGAGGCTTTGTTCGCTATAGGCGGTAATATGCTTTTGGCTCGTACGGGCGCAATGTATCATGACATCGGAAAGATAAAAAATCCGTTATATTTTACGGATTTCTTATCTAATTTTATTTGATTTTACGATTCTGCGTCGATTTTATTTACAAGACTTGCTATATCGTTTGCAATCTTTATATTTAACTCCTGCTCTTCGCTTTCTACCATTATTCTAATTTTTGGTTCAGTTCCAGACGCTCTAACCATAACCCTACCTTTATCTTTAAGGTCGAAATTGTATTTTGAAACAAGTTTAGCAATATCTTCACTATTAACTATTCTAAGTTTATCCTTTACCACCACGTTGATATTAGTTTGTGGATATAATTTAGCGTCAAATAGAGAAGAAAATTCAATTTTTTCTTCTATTACGATATTTGCCAAAATTATTGCCGTTAATATTCCATCGCCCGTTGAAGCGATATCACTTAAAATAACGTGTCCACTTTGTTCGCCACCAAGCGATAAATCTTTTTCTAAAAGTTTTGCCAAAACGTATTTGTCGCCAATGTCTGTTCTAATTAAGTCGATTTTATTTTCCTTTAAGGCTCTTTCTATACCCATATTGGTATGGGAAGTTCCAACTGCCGTATTGCCTTTTAATTTGCCGATCTTTTTTAAGTATTTAGCAATAGCATAAATTATTAGGTCGCCGTCTACTATTTGCCCACTCGAAGTGCAAGCGATAATTCTATCTGCGTCTCCGTCGAACGCAAAGCCCATATCTGCGTTATATCTTTTAACTTTTCTAGCAAGATTTTCTGGATATAATGCGCCACAATCTTTGTTTATTTTAAGTCCGTCGTCAGTACTATTAGATGCTATTACGTTTGCACCTAGTTTTCTAAATACTTCAGGCGCAATTCTAATAGAAGCTCCGTGTGCACAATCCAAAACTATTGTTAACCCCTTAAGACTATTTTTACTTGCCGATATTAGAAAATCTCTATACTCGTGCATAAGATTAAAATCTTGGGAATATCTGCCAATATCAGGAAATTCGTTAGTCTTTTCACGAATAAAACACCTTTCAATATTCTCTTCTTCTCTATCCCCTAGTTTATAGCCGTTAGAATTAAAAACCTTTATTCCGTTATATATCGCACTATTATGCGAGGCACTAATAACTACGCCATAATCGGCCTTCATTACTTTGGTTATATATGCTATTCCGGCTGTCGGCACTACCCCAACGTCAATTACGTTAGCGCCACCACTCATTGCTCCACTTGCCACCCCTAACGTGAGATAAGTATTTGAAACTCTAGTGTCGCTTCCTATAATTATCGTAGGGTTTTTCTTTAATACGGATAAAGCGTTCCCCACCTTATAAGCCGTGTTAAACGTCAATTCTTCGTTAACCTTTCCTCTAAGTCCGTCAGTACCAAAAAATACACCCATTTCTATTCTCCTTTAACCTTTTTTAAATAGTCTTTTGCTCTACCTTCTTTTACGGTCGCCCTAACTCTTCCTATAATGAAATCTCCGTTATTCGTGTCGTCAGTCAAGGTAGTTCCAGCACAAATATACGAATTATCTTTAATCACTACCGGCGCAATAACGTTGCAATTACTTCCTATAAAGCAATTATCACCAACAATTGAACGGCTTTTCGTTTTTCCATTATAATTTACAAAAATTGCCCCACAACCAATATTGCAATCTTCACCAACGTCTGCATCACCCACGTACGCTAAATGGCTTACTTTAGTATTCTTGCCAATAACAGCATTTTTTATTTCCACAAAGTTTCCAATTTTAGCATTGTCTTTTACGTCTGCTTGTGGTCTTAGCCTTGCGTATGGCCCGACCGAGCAATTCTCACCAACTTTTGCGCTTTCTAGTTGACTTGCATTTACTACCGTATTTTTGCCAATTATACTATCTTTTATGTAGCAGTTAGGCATTATTACAGCTCCGTCTAAAATTATCGTTTCGCCTTCAATTCTGTTGTTTTCGTAAATAATTACGCCTTTTCCTATTTTAACGCTCTTGTCGATAAAAACACTTTTTTTATCCAAAATTTTATATTTTTTCATCCACCTAATACTCCTTGCTTTCACGATTTCATATTATAGGGGTATTTTTCATACTTGTCAAGCGAAATTTTTAACGTGTTTTTGTCGTTTTTTTGATAAAATGGCTATATTATGCACTTTTTACAATTACACGATTTTGTTTTTAGGGGGTTAATTTCCATATTTTTCCATATTTAAGTTCCTTTCACCCCAACAAAATCAAATCACGTTTAATAAAAATTGGCAAAAAATTAAATTATAATTTTTTTTAATTTTTTATTTCAAAATTGACTTCAAAGGTATATATATGTTAAAATACTTTTGGAGGTTAAATTTATGATTGGAATAGTTGTAGCTCTAGAAAAAGAGGCAGTTGCAGTTTTGCCCTTAATTGAAGAAAAAAAAGAAAAACTCCTTGCAGGGAAAAAAGTTATTGAAGGCAAATTATTTAATAAGGATATAGTGTTAATCTTCTCTGGAATTGGAAAAGTAAGCGCGGCACTATCAACTCAAGCGCTTATCGATAATTATAGCCTAGATTACGTATTTAATTTCGGTTCGGTTGGCGCAGTTAATCAAAAAATAAAAGTAAACCAATTCTATCTAGTTGATAAATGTATGCAGTTTGACTTTGACGTAAGAGAGATTGACGACGTTCCTTTAGGATATATTCAAGATTACGACAGAGTATTTTTTGAAACCACCAAAGTAGAAGCAAAACTTGAAAAAGTTGTGCTCGGCACTTCAGACAAATTCACCTCCAAAAAAGAAATTATAGAAGAAATTATTGCTTGTGGCGTTGATATTCGCGATATGGAAGGCTCGGCAATTGCACAAACGTGCACTTCAAACGGCATAAAGTTAATTGTTCTAAAGGGCGTGACGGACGTTTACGGCTCAGGAAACGACGGCGAGCAATTTATTAAAAATCTAATTGCAGTTAGCAATAATTTCCCTACTGCTATTGAAGAAATATTTAAGAGTTTATAAAAATTTTAAATAAAAAAAGACGAGATTAAAACTCGTCTTTTTCTTTTGGAGCTGCTAACCGGAATCGAACCGGTGACCTCATCCTTACCAAGGATGTGCTCTACCATCTGAGCCATAGCAGCATTTTATCTTCAAACGCCTAATCATTATACTCAAATTAAATTTATTTGTCAATATAAAACGACCACTTTTTTTAAATTTTTAATTTTAGTTTAAAATATTATTTTTTTATTGAATAAAACAAATACCCCCACGCAAAACGTGGGGATATTTATTGGAAGGGGTGGGATTCGAACCCACGACCTCGACCTTAGATAGGATTAAAAAGGTTTGCTGTATGTGAATTTTTCAACTCACTAAAAAAACGCGCTCTTCCTCTGAGCTACCCTTCCATACGGCTATTAAGCCATATAAGTTTAACAAAATAAACTATGATTGTCAACGATTTTTATATTTCGCCCTTAATGGTTTTTGCTATAAGCAAATATCTTGGACTATTTAAATGTTTCAATAAGACTTTTAATGGATCGAGTTCTTGAGTAAACAACATGTCTGCAATAGCAGGACTAAAACCACTAACCAGCACGACACCCGATTCATTTTCTTTTACTGGAATCGTGTTTGTTCTCGAATTAATATTCCAAAAAATCAATTTTGGCAATTTATAGCCGTACTCAGCGTATTGTTTTGCAATAAAATCGAATAATCTTACGTCGGCTATTCTATAACCTTGCTCAGGATTACCCGTCACGCAACTATTAAACTCCATATCGGACAAAATTAATAGATTTTTCGGTAAATCCTCTTGCTTCATCTTGTGCTTAATCGCAGTGCGAAGTATCAACTCAAAAACCTTTTGAATATTCGTGTCGCTAACTTCACTGCAACTATATGAAATTTCCATTTTTTCTTTTAAGGTTTTACATTTTTTGAGATTCACCAACTTTGGATTAGAACTAAAAGTAATAAATGTATCCTTAAATTCACCAGAAAACCTTTCTGCAAAATAAAAGGCTAAACTTTGAGCAACGTCTAATGCAGACACGCTTCCCTTTCCAACCGAACAAAGCATACTTCCACTACTATCAAGAACGCAAAGAGTGTTTTCAATATTATCTACAAAATTTGGAAGTGCTTTCCAAAGTTCTTCTAAGTCTGCTTGAAATTTTATTGGGCTACCAAAATACGTGCGTTCTCCCCTATATTGTTTAATTATATCATAAGGAAATAACACGCTAGCGTTTATTTTAGCCTCTCCCTTTTGTAAACTTTCTAAAAAGGCTCTTCTTCTTTCCGTATCGTTTCTCAAAAATGCTACGCGATATAAAATATTAGCCTTCGAGGGAACTGCTCGATAGTCAATTTTATCCCACTCTTTATTGCTCATATCTTTTTCTACGATTTTAAGTGCGCTTCTAAGAGTGGCAAGAGATTGCCTATATTCTTTTGCCGTAAAGCCAAACTCCTTCATGAAAATTTTGGCTAAACTTTTTACGGTTTGATTTTTAGAATTAGCAGAAGGCATCCATTTCGCTAGAAGTGAAATCCCCTTATCATTCTTGGCATTTTCCATATCAGCAAAAAATTGATTCTTAACGTAGTCAAGCATTTTTCTTTCGATAGAAGTTCCAAAAAGCATAAATAAATTATCCCATCTAGTATATTC
>JAZOOV010000013.1:0-2840 GCA_045655215.1 Christensenellaceae bacterium
TAGTCAAATAAAACTAAAAAATGAACTCTCTGGATACATTTATAAAAATACTTCTTTAGACGATATTGCTAGTAATCTTGGCGTTTCAAAAACGACGCTAATTAGAAACTTTCTAAAAGAGTGTGGCATTACTCCCTATCAATTCTTACTTTTAGAGAGAATTAAAGTTTCAAAATCTCTACTTAAAACTACTAGTATGAGCGTTAAAGAAATTGCTTATTTACTTTGTTTTACAGACGAGCATTATTTTTCCTTTTATTTTAAAAAACACGTTGGCATTTCCCCCACTCAATATAGAAATAAATAGTAAAAGTCGTGGATTTCCCACGACTTTTTAATATTATAGTTTAACGTTTTTTAAATTTATTATTCCCTCAAATACTTGCTTTGCGTATGGGGCGGCAACCGTTGAGCCATAATATTCACCAACAGGCTCGTCGATAATTACAAGGGCAAGATATTTAGGATTAGTTGCAGGAAAATATCCAATAAAACTAGAAACGTATTTCCCTTGGGCAATTACTCCGTTTTCGTATTTTTGCGCCGTTCCCGTTTTTCCTGCAACTCTATACCCTTCTATATACGCGTGTTTTCCAGAGCCTTCGCTTACTACTTTTTCAAGCATTTCATTAAGCATTTTAGAAGTCCTTTCACTCACTACCCTACCTTTTAAGGTGGGGTAAATTTTTTGCGCGAGTATCCCCGAATTATCGTATATCTCACTCACTAAATATGGCGTGTATAAATTTCCACCGTTTATTGCGGTAGAAGTTGCAGCCGCTAACTGCAGTCCCGTCACGGCAATCGTTTGCCCAAAACCAATTCTTGCTATCTCTACGTTATTTACTGCAAAATATGGCAAAAGCATACCCGACGCTTCTCCATTATAATCTACACCCGTAGTTTTACCAAACCCGAAGGACTCTATATATTTATACATAGTTTCCTTGCCTAAACTCATTGCTATATCTACAAAAATTGGGTTGCAACTATTATTTAGTGCGCCCGATAAATTTAGATTTGCGTGCTTGCCGTTTTGGTGATTGCTCCAACACTTTACTCTCTGTCCGTCCGCGTATCTATATCTAGAAGAATTATATATATGATCTAATGAATAAGCCTTTTTATTTCCCTTTAAATACTCTTCAATATTTATGCTAGAAGTTATAATCTTAAAGGTAGAGCCCGGCTCGAAAATATCACTTATGAGCCTATTTCTACTAAGAGAATTTAAGGTTTCTAAATCGTCTCTTGGAATCTCGTTTAAGTTGTACGAAGGCTTGGTCGTCATGGCTAATATTTCGCCCGTATTCGGATCTAAAACAAGCATTTGGCAAGATTTTGCCGAGTGAATTTGCATGGCTTCACTCATAGCCGTTTCAACTAACGCTTGAATATCATAGTCTATGGTGAGTTTTAAGTTTAATCCGTCGGTTGCCTTGATATAACTTGCGTTTCCACCATCAATTTCTACGCCAACGATATCCGTTTCGTAAAGAATTTGCCCGTCCGTTCCACTTAAGTATTTATCATAGTATAGTTCTAGCCCCGATTGACCTTTTCCGTCAGTCGAAGTAAAACCTAAGGTTGAACTCAAAAAATCTCCATATGGATAAATTCTAGAGTTATCTCTAGAATAATAAAGCCCATCAAAATTATATTCAATAAGTTTATCTATCTTTTCCTTCTCTACTTGCTTTTTGATGGTCACTTCACTAGAAACCGTAGTGGTTAGGCGATTGTAAACGTAATTATAGTCCATTTCTAGTACGTTTGCTAAGGTTTTAGATAGTTTTTCCATATCTTTAACTGCTTTTTTGCGTACGAAAATAGAATAGGTATCGTCGTTTCTTGCTAGCACTACTCCGTTTCTATCCACTATTTTGCCACGCGAGGCAATAACGGGTATTTCTCTAGTCCATTGGTCAATGGCTTTTTCTTGAATTTCTTCTCCCCATATTATTTGAACGTAAAAAAGCCTACCTATTATACATAAAAGCAAAAAAGCCACTATAACGGCAACGACAAAAAGTCTTTTTCTCAATACCGTAATCGAATAATCTATAATAAAATCACCACCTATTATTTTATATATTTTTATTCGGTGTTTTTGCCTTTAATTACAATATTTTTTATAAAAAAAGTAGATAGCTTTTTCACTATCTACCTTTATTTTTATTAAAACTCGTCTAGTCCTAAAGTTGCACGAATTTTCTTCATTTGATTTAGCGACTTTTTGTCAACTTCGCTAATTCCCTTTATCTTCTTAATGTTTTTAGGTCTTGTAAACAACACGTGAATCCAACGCACAGGATAGAAAAAGGGCAACAACCACTTAGCCTTTTTAAGCACGGGATAAGTATATTGCATATGGTTTTTAGGTGGAAATATGGTTTTAATCAAGGTCTTTCTCTTGGCGTTATTTTCGCCATTTTCCATATTTGAAGCGACCTCCGAAGCACCTTGCATTTTTTTGTTTGCTAAAACTGAAGATTCTATAACGTGTTCGACTACAGTTATTGTTTCATCATCAATTTTTGCGTCGTCAAAAAGGTAATCTGCCATAAGTTCAAACTTGTCCTTAAACTTTTTGAGTCCACATTTTTCAAGTTCTCTATCTAGATATTCGTAATCTAATTTATAGGCGTTTTTATATAGATATACGTCGGTTAGGTGCCTTATTCCAACCCCTGCGTCTTCAGCAAAGTGATAAGCAGAATGCGCAAGAATTGAAATGTAAAAATCTTCTTTATTTAATTCATAACGGGCTTTAGCCCCCTCTCTTAAGTGGGCTCTCTCAAACCCTACTCCAAAATACTTTTGCAGTCTACCAACGAACA
>JAZOOV010000014.1:0-7018 GCA_045655215.1 Christensenellaceae bacterium
ATACTTAAAGGCTAAAAAAGAGATAGAAGAGTTAAACGATCTATTGGCAGAAACTGAAACCAAAAAAGGCAAAGCCGAATTGGTGGAAAAAATCCAAGATAAAATGGATTTTGTGGACAACGTTCGTCCAAGTAAAAAAACGGTTAGAAAGATGGTGGAGGAAGATGCCTACACTGCTTTCAGTTTATACTGTACGAGACAACTTTCACTAGAATACAAGGTGAAAGATTTCCCGTACGGAGTTGAAGAAAACGAGGGCGAGGGAGCATCTCAAAGCACCTTCTTTAGAGCATTTTGCGAAAGAGCAGGTAAAACGAGAAAAATTCGTCGCCACTTTTATCATACTAGCGTTGGTGGAAGCGTAGCGAGAGCAGCTTTTGACAACTTAGCGCTTTCTCTTCACCTAATTAGACTCTACGAAAGAGAAGATAGAGTATTAGAAGAAGGCGATATTGAAATTAGTGGAGTAGATCCAGAGCAATTAAAAAATCTTCTCATTACTGCGTGGAATAAGATTGTTTGCGCAAGAACGCTTGCAAAAGAAAACAAATCTTTATACTACTCGTTAAAGCAAATTTCCGCAAAAGAAATTAAGATTGACGTTAAAAAACAATCCACTCCTGAAGAAGACTTCAAAAAGGAAAGAACGGCAGTAGTAGTTAAGGATTCTAAACTAAGAAATTCTATCGAAGATCAATATAAACTCATAATGAAGATGGGTAAACAAGGCGAAGGCGAATTTATCGACGAGGATAAAGAAGAATTCGACCGTATTTTAAGTGAATACCTAGTTAAGCGTGACCAAATGAACGAAAAGGACGTTGACGATAGGTTTGACGAACTTATTCGTTCGGATTCACTTGCGACGACTAATATGTGCCCATCAAAGCAAGAATACGATTTCGTAATTAACGAAAAGTACGACGAAATTTCTAAACTTATGGGTGAAACCTTAAAGGCAGAATACGTTGTTAATAACTTTGAAGAAGAACAAAAGAAAGCCGATAAATATTATGAAAACTATCTAAAGGCAAAGAAAATACTCAATAGAAATATTGCAGGCGATATAATATTCTTATTATTGACCGTTGCTATAATGATAGTTCCTTTCATAATCTTAAAATCGGTTAGCGAATACAATTTTGGCACGATAATGGTTTACGTGTTTGCGTCGGCAATATTTGCAGGCTTATTCTTGTTTTCATTATTCTTTACCTTGCTTCCAACGATAAGGAAACTAAAGAAGGCCAAAAACGATATGCTAGAGTGTTATAAAGATTGTCTAGCAAAGAAAAAGGTTGCCTTAAAGCAACTCAAGAAAAGATACGAAGTAGACTTAATCAACATAGAAGAATTTAGATACGAGATAAGACAAATTACTTTATTATATCAAGCAAATCTTCTAAAAGATAAAAACGTTAATAAACATAGAGTTATTCTAGAAGACGTAGAAAACTGCTTGAGTGGAATTCTAAACAATCTTGGAATTCACCCAACTATCGACGATTCAACTAGCGTAGACGGAGAATTTAACCTTCTTAGGTCGATTCGTTCGCCAGAGAACAAAGTTTATAAGATTTTTTCACTTGATGCAATCGAGTCGGTACTCGTAGGAAAAGGTAGAGGAGGAGAATAATATGGATGCACTAAAATTCTTATTGATTTTATTGATAACCTTTATTTTGCTTTTCCCAATGATGCCTTTTGCTGCAAGAGCAAGAAAAGTTTCAACCATACATGCGTTAAGATACGAAGAACCACACAATAGAAAGAACGCTTGGTATATAATCCTAGCCGTTTTAGAGTGCGTGTTAATGATAGGATTAACTAGCGTGACTAGTAGTTTGGTAGATTGGGTTTTATCTATTGAATTTATTAGCAATCTAGTAGGAAAAGTTGATACTTCCGGCACTTTTGACTTCGTTTCTTTCGTAATTTTAGCCGTAATTGCAAACGTGTTGATTATTTATTCATACGCAATCTTAAAGGGATTATTGAAAAAATGTATTCTTGATCCAGCGTACGGTTTTACCAAAAGACAAAAGAGAAAGAAAAGAAAAAATAAAAAGAACAAAAAGGGTGAAGAAAAGCCCGAAGAGCCTATCGATCTACCTGAATCTGAAGAGGATAAGAGAGTTGTAGTTAAAGAAGAGGGCAAAGAAGAAAAAGAAGAGAGCGACGACCAAATTAAAACGGTTAAAGAAGCCGCAACCAATGGATTTTGGTCAATCTTCTTCGAAGGTCCAAACCTAGAGTATGCAAAGGGCTGGGCAATGCGCGTTGAGAGAGTATTGCAATGTTTTATTTACCTAGTAGAAATTCTCTACACCTTGCTCTTTATAGTTTTACTATACGCTATATTCTTTACTGCTCCAGAGTGGATGTACAATATATTGCTAAACGTATTTAAGGTTCAAGAGTGGTATATTTATCCGTTTATTTCGCTTATTTTCTTACAAGAAATTTGCAACGTATTACATACCAAAGTTAAAAAGGACGAAGAAAAGGAAGTTAAGCCCGAAGAAAAGACTGAAGAAGAAGAGACTAAAGAGAGAGAAGATAGACTTCGTGCACTTCACCTAGAACTTCAAAGACGTTTTGATGCAGACCATAACTTGCGTTATTATCCAGAGGCTGGAAAGGACGCTGATATAGAATACGTATGTAGCAATCGTCCATACGCAAGTTCGCTCGACTATATTCAAAATAAAATGAAAGAAAAGTCGGGAAGAATCGTTCAAAGTTATATGGAGTGTTTAGACGCTGCGTATAACAATAATCACGTATACTTCTGTGCGTCTTTCTATTCGGAATTAGGTGAATACTTAATTCACTATACCTATACTAGATTGCTTTCGGGTTCTAGAATGATTTATATCTTATCAGACCGTAGCAGAATGGTAGCGCTAAGAAAGTATATTGGCGACGCTTTGATGAAGCTCACGGGTGCAAGTGAAGATTGCACTTGGCGTGTATATACTAGCGACGAACGTTTAGACCAAGCAGACGTTTTAATTGCAACTCCAGAAGATTTTAAAGACGATAATATCGTAGAGAATTATCCATCTTTCTTTGAAGAAGTATGCAACGTTGTATTTATTGACGCAGATAGAATAGTAGAACTTGAAAGTTATCTATGTCCAGTAATGGCAATAAGATTGCAAAAGGCAACGTCAGATAGAGTACGCTTTATATTCTTATCGCAAGCCGTACTTCGTGGATTTGCGTCTGCAAGTTTACCAAGATTCTTCTGTGTAGACGAAGTTTTAAGTTATTCAAGCGCAAATGAAAACGAAGCAGTTGAATTTACCTTGTGGAACAAGGAAAGCAAGAGAAACGTAGTATATAATAAGCACGGACAAACCTTAACCGGTTTAGAAACCATTATCGCAGAACAAGCGGTAGTGCACGGGGTAGACGGAGTTAGAGTGTTAACTTCATCACCACTAGATAGAGCCGATAAGGATATATTGACCGAGCACAATATAGAAATAAACCAATTCTATAAGCCAACTCCCGAAATAAACTATATGATTTATTCGGACGAGAAGTGCAACTTAGCGGCGGCCTTGTATACTAGCACTAGATTTAGAGGCTCTAAAAAGTCAATCGTGCATATAATCAGTCATCCATACTTATTGCGCGAATACTTTATGGATAGAATGCTTTCGGAAGAATATATCAACCGTTCAGCGTTTATTCAACCTAGAGTCACCGAACATGCAGAAAGGTCAAAGTTAAGTTTCCTTAGAATTTTCTGCGACGCAACTTCAGGCGACGGAATGAGTATTTTCGAGTTTGAAGATAGAATGAAAACGGTTATTTCAGTAGCAGAAAAGCGTGGGGACGCGCCACTTTGCCCATACTGTGCAAAGGGTGTTAAACTTGGCGAATTCTCGGAAATCAACGTAGAAATTCTTGCAGGATACTTGCTCGCTGCGTTATGCGACAAATACGATACTCCAATTTCAAAGAGTATTGCTAAAAACGTTAAAGATTATTATCTTATCGTAGATTCCACCGAACAAGACGGCTTTACTATGGTTAGAGAAAAGAGAATAACCTTTAAGCGTGTAAAAGAAGTATTCGATAACGTATTCGAATGCAACGAAAGAGTAAAACTCTGCATTAACGACGAAATTATCGGCGAATTAGACACCTTCCCATCAAGAGTAAATCTTGAATACGTGGTAGGACAAAGCATATTATTCAATAATACCGAATATGAAATCGGTCATATTTCGGAAGATAGAAAGATTATATTCTTAAGACACGAAAACGTGACCTTCAAGAATTGTCTTGATACTATTTTCTTGCGTAGATATAAAATTAACGAAGAAAAGGTAGTTGGAGAAGACGGCGTATTTAATAAAACTCACGGCATGCTTGAAGAAATTAGAGTAAGCATGAGAAACGCGGATTTCCGTGGCGAAACTTATGGTTTCTATTCACTACTTTCTAATTGTCAAACATTAGACTTCGTTAAGGGAGCAGTAGGCAATCCACACTTATCTAAGAGCGTGGTTGACGAAAATGCTAGAAACGTTAAGAACGGCAAGATTTTAAGAGTGACCTTGTCTACTCGTATGAAGTGCAACGACAATATGAGATTATTGTTAAGCGCCGTATTTAACGAATTTATTCGCACGGTATTCCCAAAAGCATATCGTCAAATAGCAATTTGTCCCGTACTTGAAAAACCACTTGAATTTAGTGAAAAGAAAGAGCCTTCAAACTATATAGAAAGAGTAAAAGCCTTATATCCATATTTAATGGATGAAAGTGAAAAAGAAACCGACGAAAAGAAGATGCAATTTATATTCTTTAACGATTGTATCGAAGACGTAGGTGCGCTAGATTGGTTCTACGATAGATTGGGTCACTATATGCACGAGTTCTTAGCAAACATTTACTCTTACTTAAATTGGTTAAAACTTCGTCCAAATCTAAAACACTATATATACTTTGGCGAAGAGAAATTGCCTGAGTGCTTTGACGTGGAAAACTGCTGTAAATTACTAGAAGATTACAACATTATCTTAAGTGAAGACGGCGTTCAAGACTACGAAACTGCAAGTAGTGAAATTGATAAGGAAGAGCCTAAGCGTTGTTCTTTCTGTGGCAAGATATTAGAGAGTGGTAGATACGTTAAGTTTGAAGACGGCAGACTAGTTTGCGCAGAGTGTGATAAGACTAGCGTTAGAACTCAAGAAGAATTAGATGCTGCAGTAAATAGCGCAAGAGCGTACTTGACGGAAAAATATCCTGAAATTTTATTCGGCGTAGCAGAAGTTAAGTTCTTAGACGGGAAATTCAGCAGTCAAGACTTTAGTAAGTCCGGCTTAGCGTATAGAGTTGACGTCGATAATAGAGTGATATACGTACAACGTGAAACCCCTGCAAAGAGCATTGAAAGGGCAGTTATTAGAGCAACGGTAGAGTTGTGGCAAAACGATAACGAACTTTTGATTGCGCTTGCCGAGGCACAAGTTGAGTACGAAGAATTACAATACTTAAATCACCTAGGATACACCGATAAGGCAACGGAAGTTGAGTCCAAACTCGATGGACACGTAATTGC
The DNA here is from genome assembly GCA_045655215.1 of Christensenellaceae bacterium. Taxonomy (GTDB): domain Bacteria; phylum Bacillota; class Clostridia; order Christensenellales; family Borkfalkiaceae; genus UBA1259. Next base: position 5,582 of record JAZOOV010000014.1, read on the forward strand.
AGATATCAACGAAATTAGAGCCTTTGTTGGAGATGGATCAAACGCAGCAACGAGTTTTGCATTTATGAGAAACACCTTTGCGGGTATGTCTTCTCAAGGCGAACCTGAAGAGCCAAGCGACGGAACTGATCCCGTAGAGTTATACGATCCAAATAAGATTCCAAGATTCTGGAAGAGATATCTAAGAGGACAATCGGTGACTGAGGGTGAGGATAAATTGTCTACCGACGAGAGAACTGAAGAAGATCCCGTAGAGCCGGTAGAGGAAGTCGCTTCGACAGAAGAACCTGAAAATTTAAATTAAGGAGGTAAGGATTGTGGGAAAAATTAAAAGTAATTTTAGAAAAAAAGACAACGAATCCGATGCTTCCTTAATTGAAAAGGAAAGGTATGAAATATTACCTAAAGAAGAAGACGAAGATACCAATCCAAAAATCAAACTCTATAACGAAATGGTTAGAAGAGCAATGACGTACGAAACGGAATTTTTCCCAAGATACGGCGTTAATAACGACGACGATTTGGAGAGAATATTCAACTACGTACTAAACGATTATCCTGAAATTTTCTGGATTAACGGATATTCTTGGACGGGTGATCAAGTTAAGTTTAGTTATAGATGCGTTGACGAAAACGGAGTTTTAGACGTTAAGCAAATTGAAAGAAAAAGGCAAGAACTCAAAAAACACGCCAAGTTTTTCACTCGTGGTATTACTAGAAAAACTAAGCCGTACGACGCACTAATTACCATTTATCGTAGATTAATTTTAACATTAGATTACGACGGAAAAGGTCTTGCATCACACGTGGATAACGACACTACTAAAGACGACAGATTGCGTTCACTATATAGCGCAATTGTGGAGCATAAAGTTGTATGTGCAGGATACGCTGCCGCTATGCAATATCTACTTCAATCGGTGGGTATAAGTTGTGGATACGTTTCTAGTAATAGAGTTGCTGGTGGTGGACACGCTTTCAATGCGCTAAAGATAGGCAAATATTGCTACTATCTCGACGCTACTTGGGGCGATAGATCTAACACTACTACAGGTGAAACGGGTAAAAACGATATTAGATACGATTTCTGTTGCGTTCCGCTAAAGGAATTTCAGTTAACCGATCAATCACAAGTGCCATATCATACGCCAAACGAAAAGTTCTATCCTGACCTAGAAGAATTCACTTCCACAAACCACGAATATTTCCGTTTTAGAAAGGCATATTTATTAAGATATGACGAAGAGCAAATAGTAAACGTTTTTGCTCAAACGGCAATAAACTACGATCCTAAGGAAATGGGTGCATTTACGATTGGATTTAGATGCTATAACCAAGAACTTGCAAAATATATAATAAGTCAAATATGTATCGATACCAATTACTATAGAATTATCAAAAAGGCAAAGGATATCGTAAGAAAGAAAAAGCGTTCGG
>JAZOOV010000015.1:0-3090 GCA_045655215.1 Christensenellaceae bacterium
TACACGATAAACTCGTCGTTTTTAGCCGTGTCCAAGGCAAGCAAAAAGTCCTTTTCGCTATCCTTTTTAGTCATTAGCGCCTCACACAAAAAGTCCGAAACGGATACCCCCTTTTCAATATGCTCTTTTAAGCAATCTAAAAGTTCTTTTGCCGAGTATTCAATATAAAAGGTTTCGGGGGTTAAACCATCTAGTTCGCTAAGTTTTTCCTTGCCGAATTTTTCGTATAGTTTTGGAATATTATTCTCAATTTCTTCAGGCTTAACCTTGCCTATATTTTTATAAACGTAGTCGCTTATATACTTGTCGAAAAGCGCGTCTATATCAATTATTTTAATCATTTCTATCTCCCTTTTATTTTTGCTCAAGTCTTACTAATTCCACTAAATTTTTAATTCTTGAATACTTTACACCAAACAGTGCAGATATTTCCTTTGCGTCTTTAAGAGCGTCTATTTTAGCAAGGCAAATAGTTGCTACTGCTAACTCTTCAACGTTAAGTTCTAAATCAATTATTAGGTCTTTGTATTTTTTATAAAGATTGTTTATGCTTTTAGCAAACTTTTTATTTTCGTCTATCTCCCAAAAAGCCGTTCTTGCTATGACCGTTGCGTACGCATACAAAAACTTTTCGCTCTCAGGGCAATCCTCAAAACACAATTTTGCCCTTTTAATTTTGGTAAATCTATTGCCTGCTATTACGCCGAATTCCTTAGTATAGTTAAATATCATCAGGGTGTAAATTATAACCCTTTTTACCCCCGAACGAACTTCCATATCCATGAGTAAATCGGTTAAAATTTCTCTGCCGATAATATTTTTTGCAAACCAAAAAAGTAATGCACACTCTTTATTTATTTGCTCGTCCTTTGAGTTTATTCCCCAATATAAAGCGTCTAAATTCTTAGGATTTTTTAGTATTGAAAGGTCCTTTTTTTCGGCTATTAGTTGCCCAATAAGCTTTCTAAACTCTTCGGTGACCTTATCTGGATAATCCTTTTGATATTTTAACGGAAGTAATCTTCCCGCCTTTTCGCTTCCCTTAAGCAGTTGCGAAGATAGGTTGCAATAATATTTTATCACTCTATCTAGTGGATTTAATCTTAAAAGAAAGCAAAATTCATTTAACGCACTTTGATAATCACCAGTATTTATAAAGGAAATCGCGTAATACGTTCTCATTGAAAGGTCATACTTTCTTTCCCTTAAAATATTGCTTAGACAAAAGTTTAAGGTTAGGTGGTCTTTTTGTTCTATCGCACATGAGGCAACTTGGTAGGACTGGCTAGTTCCCCTATCGAAAAGTGATAGCACTTTTTTATAATAATAAGCGCTTTTATCGTAGTCCCCCTTATTATAATAGTGCGTGGATAAATTGCAATAAGCAGTTAAGTTTTCACCCGTAAATTCAAGTGAATCCTTGCAAGCGTTTATAGTAGTTTGTTCGTCCCCCTCAAAAAAGCCCGAAAGAGCCATTTCGCCAAAACTCTCTTCGTCCATACACTCTTTAGGGATTTTTGAATAAATTTCTATCGCCCTATAATAATCGCCTTGTCCAAAGGCTTTTTTTCCTAATTTTTTTTGATAAGAATAGTCTGCCCTATCATAAGGATACGCTATGTGATAACACTCTCTATTATCTAAATCATCGCCTAACGCATCGGCTATATCTTCGCCTATTCCCTCTCTAGAAATATATCCGTCCGCTAAGATTTTCTTGTGTAGATAATAACCTGCCTCGAACGTTTTATCCATATAAAAATAGTTCATAGCCAAGGCTTCGTAGGCTTCGCCTTTTTCTTCTTCTTTTGCGTAATTTAAAAACTTAAACCAATACTCTATTGATTTTTCAGGCAAAGAGAGCTCACTATAAACTGCGCCGATATCCGCGTAAATATCATATTTTTCTTGGGGAGTTTTTCCCTTTTCAAGTGCTAAAAACAAGTGAATTAGAGCACCTTCATAGTCTTCTTTTCCCACAAGTCTATCGGCTATATTTCTATGAGTATTTATTTCTTTTTCAAATTGTAAAACCTTTTCGTCCATTTTCTACTTGTAAAATTCTTCCACGTCTTCTTTGGAAAAAATATACTTCTTTTCGCAAAATTGACAGTCTACTTTTACTCGTCCTTCTTTTTCTATTATATCTTCTAGTTCTTTTTTACCTAGCGAAATTAAAATTCCCTTAACGTACTCTTTTGAACATAGACATTTATATTCCGGGGTATATTCGGTCACTTTATCTGTAATTTCCCCTTCGAAATATTTTTCTAATATTCCATCTACTCCAAGCGTTTGAATTTTAGTAGAAAGGTCAGTGAACTCTTTCATAATATTTTCTACTTTTACTATGTTTTTTTCGGTAGCAAAAGGTAGTGCTGCTAAAATTAGTCCACCTGCTCCTACGCACTTTCCGTCCACTCCAATTTTAACGCCTAAGGCTACGGCTATAGGTTGCTGTTCGCTATAAAAATAGTATCTGGTAAAGTCTTCTGCTATCTCGCCGTTAACGAGTTCACTACTTCCAGAATATGGCTCTTTTAATCCCATACTCTTAACGACCGTCAATCTTCCCTTGCCGACTGCACCACCTACGTCCAATTTGCCGTTTGGCTTTAATGGAATATCCACGTAAGGATTGTCCACTGCTCCTCTCATTTGAAGTTCGCCGTTTCCACAAACGGTAATCTTCCCTAAAGGTCCGTCGCCAGCAACGGTCACGTAGAGTTTATCTTTTTGGCTCTTTAGCCCACTACTCATGTACGTACAAATGGTCATAGTTCTACCTAGCGCTGCGCTAGCAACGGGGCTTAAATTATGTATTTCTATAGCCCTATTTACCATTTCGGTAGTGTCTAATATTGAAAGTGAAAATTGGTTTTCAAATACTAATGTTTTTACTAGTTTATTCTTCAATTTTATTATCCTTAAAACGCCGTGATTTACACGGCGTTTTTCTCTTTATTTTTTATATTTTTCGTGACGTTTTATTATCTTCTTTGCTTGCACTACTTTCTTTGCTCTTGCCCTTAATTCCTTTTGAGCTTTTAACCCTTCTTCGGTAGGTTGATATCTCTCGTCGTTTTTATG
>JAZOOV010000016.1:0-29646 GCA_045655215.1 Christensenellaceae bacterium
CTAAGAATAAGGTAATATTCTTTTATGCAACGTCTACGACGCTATATATATTTCAGTATTTCTTTTTAGGCGCTTTTGAAGGCGTTTATACTGAAATATTTGCCGTACTAATTTCAGCCGTTGCCGGTTATCAAACGAAAGAATTTATTAAAAAGCATAAAGAAATAGTTATTAGTATGCTTTATGCGTTATTCTTTGGGGTTGGTTTAGTGGTAATATTTACGACTAAGGAAATAACGTTAACTAACGTGGTGTTTGGGCTTTTGCCGATAATAGCAAACACGGCTCAAACTAGTGCCTTTTGGATGAAAAATGAAAAGATTATGCGTATTGTTTCGCTAGCGGGCGCTCCACTTTGGTTAATTTATAACGTGTTTACTTTGGCAATATTTTCTGCCGTTGGAAATATATTTATGATATGTTCAATAATAATATCTATAATTAGATATGACGTAAAGAAAGAACCAAAAAAATTAGATGAATAACTAAATTTAATTCGCCGTGGCTTTTGTCACGGCGAATATTTTTTTCAAAGACAAATTTAAGCAAAAATCGTCACAAAGAGTTATAACTCTTATCTTCATATAATTTATTATAACTCATATATTATTTATATAATGATAAAAGAGGACGAGTTATATGAAGTTAACAAAAATCTTAAGCGAAATTAAAACAATTAAAACGATAGGTAATCTAGACCTCGAAATTTTAGAACTTAAAATTGATTCTAATTCGGTGACTAAGGGGAGTATGTTTTTTTGCTTATCAGGAAGAGATTTCGACGGGCACGAATACGTTAGGCAAGTGGAAAATTACGGTGGGGTTTGCGTAGTCACGGAGAGAGAACTAGATACTTCGTTAACTCAAATTATAGTTGAAGATACAAGAAAGGCTATGAGTGAAATAGCGTCTATTTTTTTTCACCACGCACATAAAAAAATGAAAATAATAGGAGTGACGGGAACTAACGGAAAAACCACTACTACTCACTTTATAACGTCAATTTTAACAGGTGCGCAAATTAAGTGTGGACTAATTGGAACGCTAGGAGTTTTCTATCAAAATAAATTTATCGAAGCAGATTTAACAACTCCAGACCCAATAGAACTTCATAAAATATTTTTAGAGATGTACGAGTCGGGAGTAAGCGTAGTAGTTATGGAAGTTTCTGCCCACGCACTAGAGTTAAGCAAGGTTTACGGAATAGATTTTGAAGTTGCAGTATTTACCAATCTGTCTCAAGATCACCTTGACTTTTTTAATGATATGCAAACTTATAAAAATGCAAAATTAAAACTATTTACGGGCAATAAACCTAAGTATTCAGTGGTAAATAGCGACGATGGTTTCGGTGCGGAAATACTAAATAAATGCAAAAACGCCGTCACTTTTGGATTAGATAATCCTGCCGACGTATTTGCATTAAGCGTAGTAGAAGATATAAAGGGCTCGTCATTTCTACTAAACTTATTCGATTGTATTTACGAAGTAAAAATAAATTTAATAGGAAAATTTAACGTTTCAAATGCTCTTGCCGCAGCGTCTACTTGTGCGCTTATGGGAGTAAAAATCGACAAGGTTGTAGAAGGTTTAGAAAACCTTAAAGGCGTAGCGGGAAGACTAGAAAAAGTGTACGACCAAAACTTTTCGGTCTTCGTTGACTACGCTCACACCCCAGACGGCTTATCTAAGACCTTAACCACCTTAAAAAGAGTATGTAAAAACAAACTAATTTGCGTGTTTGGTTGTGGTGGAAATAGGGATAAAGGTAAAAGGGAAATAATGGGCAAAATAAGCGGAGAAAAGGCAGATTTTACAATAATAACTAGCGACAATCCGCGTTTTGAAGAGCCAATGGATATAATAAATCAAATAGAGAACGGAATACTTCCATTAAAAAAGGAATATATGATAGTTCAAGATAGATACGAGGCAATAAAGTACGCTCTTTCTAAGGCGGAAAAGGACGATTTAATCGTAATTTGTGGAAAGGGGTGTGAAAGATTTCAGGAAGTATACGGTATAAAAAATTTATTTAATGATAAAGATACGGTTATAGAATTAACGCGGAGAAAATAAGTGCTAAAAAACCTTTTATTAACTATTCTTTTATCTTTAATTTTTACCATAATTTCGGGAATTTTAGTCTTGCCACTACTAAGGAAGTTTAAGGCGGGACAAACCATACTAAACTACGTTGCCGAACACAGAGAAAAAAACGGAACGCCAACACTTGGAGGACTATTTTTTATACTTCCTGCAGTTTTAGTTTTCTATCTTGTTTTTGGTTTTAGTAGGAGAAGTTCCACCGTTGCCCTAACCATTGGTTTAGCGTATTTAATCGTCGGTTTTATAGACGATTTTATCAAGATAAAATTTAGAAAAAACGAGGGCTTAAAAGCCTACCAAAAAATAATATTTCAGTTAACTATAGCCGTCTTTTCGGGAGTGTTTTGCTACCTTAACGGAATAACCACCCTATATCTTCCTTTTGCTAAAAAAACTATTGAAGTTGGGCTACTAATAATTCCATTATCTACCTTTATATTTTTAGCTATAACTAACGGGGTGAATTTAACGGACGGCTTAGATTCGCTAGCATCTGGAGTTTCCTTTTTTTATCTGCTATTTTTAATTATGCTAATTTATGTTGAAAACTTCCTTTTGGCTTCTAATTATATAAACCAAGAAGAAAGCAAGGGCTTAATTTTATTATCGTCTTCTCTTATGGGTGGAATTTTAGGCTTTCTTGCTTTTAACGTGCCTAAAGCCAAGGTGTTTATGGGAGATACGGGCTCACTCTCTTTGGGTGGTTTTTTGGGGGCGATAAGCATATTTTCTTCTAACGCGTTATTTATTCCACTTTTAGGAATTGGTTTTGTGATTTCTTGCTTAAGCGTAATTATTCAAGTGCTATACTTTAAAAAAACCAAGGGGAAGAGAGTGTTTTTGATGAGCCCATATCATCATCACTTGCAAATGAAAGGCTACACTGAAACGCAAATATCTTATTTTTATTCTCTATTAACTTGCATAATGGGATTGACGCTCGTCATATTCTATTTGTAGAGGTGAAATATGTATATAAAAACGCAAACCTTTTTAATATTAGGGGTGTCAAAGAGTGGCTATTCGGTAGGTAAATATTTGCTTAAAAACAACGGCAAATGCTACCTTTATGAAGATAACCTAAGCCAAAAAAGTAGGGAGGCGATAGAAGAACTAAAATCTTTAGGCGCAACCTTGTTAGAAAATCCAATCGACGAAGAGATTTTTAAGTCTATTGACGTAGTGGTGATAAGCCCGGGAGTTCCAATAAATCACCAAGTTGCAGTAAAGGCAAAGCAAATGGAAAAGAGAATTGTAAGCGAATTAGAATTTTCTTTTTTACAAACGCAACCTATCATAGTTGGAGTCACTGGAACAAATGGAAAAACGACTACTGTTAGTTTAATAGATGAAATATTAAAAAAAGCAAATATAAAAAGTCAATTACTTGGAAACGTGGGAGTTCCCGTATCGTCTAAACTAGAAGAGATAGATAGAGAAACGGTCTGCGTGACGGAAATATCGAGTTTTCAGTTAGAAGCGTCTAGCAATTTATGTCCACACGTCGCGTGCATATTAAACCTTGCGCCCGACCATTTAGAGCGTCACTATAATATGGAAAACTATGTTTTTCTAAAAAGAAGACTAGTTAAAAATCAAAGAGAAAGCGAGTACGCAATTCTTAATTACGACGATGAAAACGTAAGGGCAACCTTTCCCGAGTGTAAGGGAAAGGTGCTATGGGTTTCAACCAAAGAAAGGGTGATAGGCGCTTATCTTAGTCAAGGCAAACTCTACTATAAAGACGAGTATATAATGGACTCAAGCGACCTGAGTTTACAAGGCGAGCACAACGAATATAACGCTTTATTTTCTATATCGGTGGCAAAACTATTAGGCGTGCAAAATCAAGATATAATTTCGGCTCTAAAGGAGTTTAAGGGCGTGCCACACAGAATAGAACTCGTAAAGGAAAAAGACGGAATTAAATATTTTGACGACTCAAAGGCAACCAATACAGCGTCTACTATTACTGCAATAAAATCAATGAAAGCGCCAACAATTTTAATACTTGGTGGAAGTGAAAAGGGTGAAAAATACGACAAGTTATTTGAAGAAATTTCGTCTAGCCCAATTGTACATACCGTAATAACGGGAGCGTCTAGATTTAGCATGCTAGAAAGTGCTGGAAAGGCAGGCGTTTACGACGTGACGGTGACGGGAGATTTTTCCTTTGCCGTAAAAATTGCAAGGCTTTACGCGAGCAGTGGAGATTGCGTATTGCTTAGCCCTGGTTGCGCTAGTTTTGATAAGTTTAAAAATTACGAAGAACGTGGCGATTTGTTCAAAAATCTCGTGGAGTCTTTCTAGTGGAAATAATTAAGAAAAATAAAAGGGGGGATTATCTACTTATTATTGCTGTTATAACGCTTGCAAGTTTGGGTGCAACGTTTATTTATTCGGCGAGTAGATATTCCGCTCTTTCTACTTATAACGATGAGTATTATTTTGTGAAAAAACAGGTAATGGGCATAGTGATAGGGCTTGTAACTATGTTTTTTGCTTGTTTTTTCGACTATAAAAGGCTAAAGAAGTTAAATCCTTTTTTAATGATAATCACGGTTGTTTTACTTCTTTTAGTATTCGTGCCAGGGATTGGGGTGGAAAATTACGGCGCAAAAAGGTGGATAGGAATAGGTGGTTTTACACTTCAACCATCGGAACTTGCCAAGTTTTCACTTATATTGTTTTCAGCGTCCTACGTTTCTAATAATCCCGATAAATGTAAAAGTTTACTAGGTTCGTTGCCTATAATTTTATACGGAGTTTTACTATGCTCGCTAATTATAGTCGAGCCAAATATGAGCATAACCGTGTGCGTTGCGACCTTAATGATTACAATGCTTTTTTGCGCGGGATTAAAGATAAAATACTTTGTTATGCTTTTAGTTCCAGCCCTTATATTTGCAGTAGTATTAATACTAATAGAGCCCTATAGACTAAGTAGACTTTCCGCCTTTTTAGATCCTTGGGCAAACCCTAAAGGAGAAGGCTATCAACTCTTACAATCTCTCTACGCTCTAGGCTCTGGTGGTTGGTTTGGCGTGGGGTTATTTAATTCAAGGCAAAAGTACGCGTTTTTGCCATTTGCCGAGTCGGATTTTATATTGTCGGTAATCGGTGAAGAAGTGGGGTTTGTTGGCTTATTTTTCTTCTTTTTATTATTAGGTTTTATAATTTTTAGGGGGCTTAGAATAGCGTCAAAATCAAAAGACGTTTTCGCCTTTATTACATCACTTGGAATCACTATGATTTTCGGCATACAAACGGTTGTCAATGCCCTAGTTGTGACAGGGAGTATTCCACCGACAGGACTCAGTTTGCCGTTGGTTTCTAGTGGGAATACGTCGATAATAATTTTTATGACTGAAATGGGGGTTTTGTATAACGTTTCAACAAACACGAATTTAACCTTTTAGGAAAAATTTCCATAATATGATATATAAAAATTGGGAGAATATTATGGAAAAATATGTTATAAATGGTGGCAAAATTAGTGGAAGCGTTAAGATTGAGAGTGCAAAAAACGCCCTTCTTCCAATGATATCTGCGTCGGTGCTTACGGACGAAGAAGTCGTGATAAAATCATGCCCAAAACTTTTAGACGTTTTGGGCATGTTAAAAATACTAAATAAGTTAGGCGTAAAAACTCGATTTGACGGCAATGATTTGATAATAAATTCCAAGGACTTAATTAGTTGTCACTTAGACGATAATTTAACCAAGGGATTAAGGACTTCGGTGCTTATGCTTGGCGCGTTAATGGGAAGATGTAAAACGGCAAAACTCAATTATCCAGGAGGGTGCGAAATAGGTGAGCGCCCAATAGATATTCACCTTAATTCTCTTAAGGAGTTGGGGGTTAAAGTAAACGACGACGGAAGAGAAATTTTTTGCTATGCCGATAGACTAATTGGCAAGGAAATTTCTTTAAGTTTTCCGTCGGTTGGAGCGACGGAAAATCTAATTCTCGCGAGTGTAAAAGCCGAGGGAATAACTAAAATACATAACTACGCAAAAGAGCCAGAGATTTTAGATTTAATCAAAATGCTAAATTCAATGGGCGCTAAGGTTTCATTTAATAGTTATTGCGTGACGATTGAAGGAGTAAAAAAACTTCACGGAACAAAATATTTGCCCCTATCGGATAGGATAGAAACGGGCACTTTTTTGCTTGCCGGCGCTTTGACGGGAGGGGAAATTGAATTAATCAACGCAAACCCACAAAATATTTTACCTTTAATAGGTAAATTTTGCGAAAGCACTTGTAAAATTATATTAAAAAATGATATAATATACTTGAAATTTATAAAGGGCTTAAAAGCCTTCGACGTGACCACAGGGCCATTTCCGTTATTTCCAACCGACTTGCAAGCGCCGATAAGCGTGCTTGCTAGCGTTTCAAAAGGCGAGTCTACTATTTGCGAAAGGATTTTTGAAAATCGTTTTGGATACGTGGAAGAACTAAATAAGATGGGTGCAAATATTTCAGTTAGTGGAGATACTGCAACTATAAAGGGAGTAAAAAGACTTCACGGAGAAGTGGTTAGGGCAAAAGATTTAAGAGGCGGAGCTGCACTAGTTTTAGCAGGTCTTAACGCAGAGGGGCAAACGGAAGTTTTTGACGTTAGCCACGTAGAGCGTGGATATTACGAATTTGATAAAAAACTAAATATGCTCGGCATAGATATAAAAAAAGTTAAGGAACGATAGATGAATAGTAAAAAAATACCTTTAATCTTAATAGCAGTTGCGTTTTTTATAGCAGTATTACTTTCGTGCTATATTCTTTTTAACGTGACTAAAATTGAAACACAATATTCGGTTTCTGATCAAATTGATTGCCAAGAGATTCAAGAAAAACTTGACGAGCTAAAAGGTAGAAATTTATTATTTTTTAACGAAGAAGAAGTTTATGAGATAGAAAAAGATTATCCAACTATCAAAGTTAAATCTGTAGAGAAAAAATTTCCTAATTACGTTGAAGTTGTTATAATCGAGAGATTGCCCGTGTATAAAGTGGCAAGTGACCAAACCCTATATCTTCTTGACGAAGAAGGGGTGGTTATTAGAGAGGGACAAGGAGATATTGCCAATAGAGATTTGATTCTTTTAAGTTTTGAAGGAATTAACGTTATAGAAGAACTTCAAATAGGCAAGCAAATTAAGACTGATAGACAAGAAATGTTTAATTCTTCGCTTGAAATGTCAAAGTCCGCAAATCTAACCGATAGCATAAAGCAAATGACGATAAAGTATTTAAGCGCCGGTGAAGTGAGAGACGTGGTGTTTTCCACTTATACGGGTGTAGATATAGTGATAACTAAAGCCGATATAAACGGAGAGGCAAAAATCAATAAAGCAATTGAAAGTTATGACAAATGCGACGTAGATTTTATTAAGTCATATAATCAAATAATGATTGTAGAGTTAGACGATGGACAAATAAAACCTATTTGGAAGAATACTTAAAGAGGTATTTATATGCGAAAGAGAAAGAGCGCCATAATCGACATAGGCTCGTCAAAATTGACGGTAGCCATTGGTGAAAGGGGAGTAAACAGAACCTTTTTATTTAAGGCGAGAAAAGAAATTGAATATGATGGATTTAACGACAAGGCTTTTATTGATACTGAAAGTTTAAATAGAGCGCTATATCAAGCAAAGGAATTTATATTTGCTTCGCAAAAGGATATAAACACCGTTTACGTTGGCGTTCCGGGAGACTTTACCGAAGTTATTACTAAAGATAGTCAAATTTCTTTTGAGAAAAAAAGAAAAATCACCGAAGAAGATATAGAAGTTTTGTTTGACGCTGCGTTCGTGTTGCCATCTTCAAAGTATACTCTTATCAATCGTTCGGCAATCGTTTACGAATTAGACGATTATAGAAGGCTTGCTAACCCCGTTGGAAACGTTAGTGCAATACTTAAGGGAAAACTTTCTTTCGTTCTTTGTTCTAACTACTTTATCGAAACGGTTAAGCCAACCTTGATTTCAACGGGTGATTTAGACGTGGAATTTGTGTCGTCGTCACTTGCCGAGGCTATGTTTTTACTTGACGCCGAAACGAGAGATAAAACGGCAATGATGGTGGACGTTGGGTATATTTCAACCACCTTTACCTTGATTCAAGGTGACGGAATTTTATATCAAAACTCTTTTGATTACGGTGGTGGATACATAACTGCCGCAATTTCCGAAAAATACGAGATAGATTTTTCTAAAGCAGAAGAGTTAAAGAAAAAAATCAACTTAACTAAGGCTGAAACGGGCAACTATACTTTAATTGAACTAGACGGCGAGTATTTTCCAGAAGAAGACCTTATAAAACTCGTTAAAAATACATTAGACGTGTTGTGTGAAAATATTTCTACTTCAATGGAACTATCGGGCTACGCAATTCCAGAATACGTTCCGTTAATGATAACGGGAGGGGGAATAGCATATCTTCGTGGGGCGAAAGAACACGTTTCAAGTAGAGTTGGCACAATAACTGAAATCTTAGTTCCAGACGTGCCTTTAATGGATAAGCCAACGGAGTCTTCAGTGTTATCACTTTTAGATTTAGTTGCCGAGCAAAATTAAAAAATCAACTTAAAATATATATACAAATCACTTTTGTGATGGAGGAAAAAATATGTACGGTCAAGAAACTTTTAAAGCAAACTCAGCAGTAATTAGAGTTATGGGAATTGGTGGTGGTGGATGCAACGCCATCAATAGTATGATTGAATCAAACATTTCAAGTGCTGAATTTATTGCAGTAAACACCGATAGTCAAGCGTTGTTGCTATCAAAGGCAGAAAGATGTATTCAAATAGGCGAAATCTTAACTAAAGGATTAGGAGCAGGTAGCGATCCTAACGTAGGTGAGGCCGCCGCAGAAGAATCTAAGGATAGCATAGCAAGCGCACTTAAAGGGACAGACCTTTTGTTTATCGCCGCAGGCATGGGTGGTGGTACGGGAACGGGCGCTGCGTCAGTAGTTGCTAGAATTGCTAGAGAACTCGGTATTTTAACCGTTGCAGTTGTGACAAAACCTTTCTCGTTTGAGGGTAGAGTTAGAAATGAAAACGCAAATAAGGGAATTGCAAATCTTAAAAAATACGTAGATACCCTAGTAATAATTCCTAACGATAAATTATTGCAATTCTTACCAAATAATATTGCCATGATGGATGCTTTTAAGGTGGCAGACGATATGCTTAAACAAGGCATAGTTGGCATAGTTGACTTAATTGCAACCCCATCACTTATAAATCTTGACTTTGCAGACGTTAATACCGTTATGAGAAATCAAGGACTTGCGCACATGGGAGTTGGTAGAGCAAAGGGTGAAAATAGAGTTATCGAAGCAGTTAGACAAGCCGTTTCAAGCCCATTGCTTGAAACTACTATCGAGGGTGCAAAGTCGGTTATTATCAACGTTAGTGGTGGCAAAGATTTAACTCTTGGCGAGGCTAACGAAGCTGCTCTATTGATTCAAGGTATTATAGACGAAAAAGCAAATATCATATTTGGTACAACCATTGACGAACATATGGTAGACGAGTTGAAAGTGACCGTTATTGCTACCGGTTTTTTGCCAAATGATTCAGGACGTGAAACCATATTAAAAAGGGCTACTGTAGAGCCTAAAAAAGAGGAAGAAGATAGTTTGCCACTTCTAAAAATTGCAAATGCCGAAAGGGAAAAAGAAGAGCAAGTTAGCGTTCCCGTAGAAGAGCCTAAGGTGGAAGAAACTCCCATAGCGCCAGAAGTGTTTGAAGAACCTGAAGTAAAGGAAGAGTCAAAGGGCAGAGAACTTCCTGCATTTATGAAAAAATTATTTAAGAAATAAAAAGATTAAACTAAGGAGAAAGGAAAAATGTTTTGTGAAAAGTGTGGAAAGGAAGTAGGTGAAGGTGCAGAATTTTGCTCTCATTGTGGTGCTCAATTAACTAAGGAAGAAGTTAAAGAGCAAACGGGGAAACTTGAACAAGAAAAAGCAAAAGGTCTAAACGGACAAGATAAAACCACTATGGTAATAATGGGTATCTTGTTAGGTGGATTAGGTGTTCATAACTTTATGATGGGTGAAAGTAAAAAAGGTGTTGTAAAAATACTTATGAGTATATGTTTTGGCATAGGCTACATACTTTCTATAATAGACGTTGTAAAGATTGCTACTGATAGTTATAACGTAGATCCAGAAGCGTATTTCTAAAAATAAAAAAAGACGGCTTTTAGCCGTCTTTTCTTTTGGTCGGAGTGACGTGACTTGAACACGCGACCTCTTGCCCCCCAGACAAGCGCGCTACCAACTGCGCCACACCCCGATACAAAGTATTATATAAATATTAAATTTTAGTTTCCGTACAAGTGAAACAACTTATTTACTTAATACTATAAAATTTTAACATAGAAAAAATAAATTTGCAAGTAAAAAAGCCCGTAAAAAATAGACACTTTTTTGAAAATGTGCTACAATTTAAAAAAACAAATTTATACGGAAGAATTATGAGAATTAGAAAGAAAAAACACCTTGCAGAAAGGCTTGAGGGAGTTAAAGAAATACTTCTTGTAGCAAAGCGAGATATTCCAAACGTAAAACTAGCAAACCTTGACAAGTGCTATATAGATTTTAATAAACTTTTTTCAAACGATAATCCCGTAAACCTAGAGATAGGTTGTGGCAAGGCAGGTTTTATATTAGAGTGTGCAAAGAAAAATCCTAATGAAAATTACTTGGCTGTAGAACTTTTGGAAAATATAATAGTAATGGGTGCGGAGAAGTGCTTAAAAGAGCAAGTGAAAAACGTTAGGTTTTTTAATTGTGGAGCAGAGTATTTGCCTAGATATATTAAGCCAAATTCAATTAGTAAGATTTTTCTTAACTTTTCGCCACCATATCCTGCTGGCACTTACGAAAATAGAAGATTAACTAAAACCGAACTTATTCTCGATTATAAAGATTACCTAATCGATGGGGGCGAGGTTTTACAAAAAACCGACGATAAGGATTTTTTTGAGTACTCGTATAGCCAATTTGAAACAAACGGATTTATCGTAAAAGATATTTCTAGCGATATTGAAAGTGGAAAAATAGAAAATATTCAAACGGAATACGAGAAAAAGTTTAGAAACTTAAATATGCCGATATACGCTTTATCGGCAAAAACAAATAAGGAATAATTATGAAATTTATACATTGTTCTGATATCCACTTAGATTCAAAAATCAACGAACTACCAAAAGAAAAACGTAGTCTAAGAAAGGAAGAATTAATTTCTACCTTTGAAAGACTATGTTCTTTTGCCGTGTCTAACTTTGTTAGCGCAGTTATTATTGCGGGAGATATGTTCGATAAGAAAAAAATCACTTCTAAAACCCTAGCGAGAGTTTTAAATGCTATAAAAAAGGCAGAAATGGTAGATTTTTTATATCTTCCTGGAAACCACGAGCAAAATGGATTCTTGCAAAATAAAGACATTTTCCCAAACAACTTAAAATGCTTTAGCGATGAGTGGACGGAGTTTCATTACGGCAACGTTTGTATAAACGGCATAATACTAAGCGACTATAATCAAGGAGTAGTGTACGACAATCTAAAACTCAATAAAGAAAAGGTTAATATTGTCACTATGCACGGTCAAGTTGCAGGCTATAAGGCAAAAGAAGATGCAGAAGTTATAAGTATTCCGTCGCTAAAGGATAAGTACGTCGATTATCTCGCTTTAGGTCACTATCACTCTTATTCTGTTGGAGATATTGACTATCGTGGTAAATACGTTTACTCAGGTTGTCTAGACGGACGTGGGTTTGACGAATTAGGGGAAAAGGGCTTTGTTTTAATCGACGTTGAAGAGAGCAAATTAACCCATCAATTTATTAAATTTTCTTCTAGAGAACTTTTTGAAGTAAAGGTTTCGGTTGATAGATTAAAAGACTTTATCCAAGTTAGAGAAAACGTTCTAACTTTATTAGAAAATAAAATATCGCCAGATAGCATTGTCAAAGTGGTGCTAGCGGGCGAGCATAAACTTGATTTAGACGTTGACGTTGAAGGGTTAACTTACGCCTTAAACAAGATGTATTTTTACGCGAAAGTATACGATAAGACTTCAATTTTAGTCACGTCTAGCGATTATGAAAACGACAAGTCGGTTAGGGGTGAGTTTGTAAGGCTAGTTTTATCAAGCGAACTAGACGAGCAAACTAAAATGCAAGTTCTAAGAAAAGGGCTTAGCGCTCTAAAGGGGGAATAATTATGAAACTAATTAAATGCTATATTTCTTCCTTTGGAAAGATAAAAGATTACGAGATAAACTTTAACGAGGGCATCACCACCATAAACCAAGAAAACGGCTGGGGAAAAAGTACCCTTGCAAGTTTTATAAAGGCAATGTTTTACGGCTTAAACGATTCAAAGCAAAGTATAGCCGATAACGAGCGAAAAAAGTTTAGACCATGGAATACTACCGAGCGTTTTGGTGGATATCTAGTCGTAGAGAAAAAGGGTAGAGTTTATAAAATAGAGAGATTTTTCGGCACTAAAGAAAAGGAAGACTCAGTTGTTGTCACTGACGTAGAAACGGGAAAAACCTTCAACACCGAAGATTTAGGCAAGCGCTTTTTCCAAATAGACGAAGAGGGCTTTATTTCCACCACCTATTTTACTCAAAAAGATTTTGAAATAAAAAGTAATGCGAGTATAACGGCAAAGTATAACGAAACGTATGAAATTCAGGATACCGAAAGTTATGAAAAAGCCCTAAAAATGCTTGACGAAAGGGCAAAAGAGTTAAAAAGCAGGGGAGATAAAGGTGAAATTAGCTTATTAAAGAGTAGAATTTTCCAAATTAAAGAAGATTTACTTGCCTTAAAAAACTTTTCTTCCACAATTGAAGACTTAAAAAAACAAGAAAAAGATCTAGAAATAGAAGTTGACGCTTTAAGAAACGAGCAAAAACTTATAGGCGCTAAAATTACTAAGGCAGGTGAAAAGGAAGCTAACAAAGTTAAAAAGCAAAACTACGATAAATTAGTTTTAGAGTATGAAAAACTTTCTGCTGAAAATAGGGAAATTTTAGAAAAATTAAGCGGTGATCTTGCAAGTGCTGAGAGAGTGGAAGACTACTCTACGTTATTAGGGCAATTAAGCGAACTTTCCATAAAGATTACCGAACTAAAAAAAGATATTGAAAACCTAAAGAATTTAAGCCAAAAGCCCGTAGAAATAACACAAAATAAGAGCGTGAATTTACCTTGGTTAATATCTTCTATTGGTGCTAGTGCTTTAGGAATTATTTTAGCATTTATAAACATTTTCACTGGATTATCCGTTGCTGTGATTGGCGTAATTTCTACTATAATTTGTTTGATTACTAAGCCTAAAGCAAAAGAAAAAGAACAAGAAAATAGTGGGGTGATTTCTCTAATTGAAAGCAAAGGAAAAGACTTAGAAGAATATTTAAGTATCTATCAAAAAACTAAATCTATGCTAGATGCCTACGTTCTAAAATTTAAGGTTGACAATAGTGAATATTCTATAGCGCTTAAAGAAATAAAAAACCTTTTAATTTACTATGAAAATAATCTTGAGAGATTAAAAGCTTTATCAATTTCAATAGAAGAATTAAAATCTCAAAAGCAAATTTTCAATCTTGACGAAGAGGTAGAAGATTTATCATGTTTAAGAGAAAAATTAGACAAAGTTAGTAGAGAATATTCGGAAAAAGCGTCGATTTTAGCAGATAAAAAAGTTAGAATAAAGTCATTAGAAGTTCAACTTGAAAAGAAAAACGAATATGAAGAAGAACTAATTGAGGCTACAGAACTTTTAGAAGAAAGCCAAAGGGAATTTGATCTTTTAAGTTTAACCCTAGACTATTTAAAAAAGGCAGATGAAAATCTTAAAATTAAGTATAGAGCGCCGATTGAGAATAGTTTAAATAAACAATTAAAAAATATTGCAGGGGAAAAACTTTCTGCAAATATCGACGTGGATTTTAAGGTGACAATAAACGAGCCTTCGGGGGCAAAAGATATAAATTACTATAGTAAAGGCTATAGAAATTTAATCGAAATTTGCAAAAGGTTTGCCCTAATAGAAGTGCTATTTGCAGACGATAAACCTTTTATTATTCTAGACGATCCTTTCGTTAATCTTGACGACGAAAAGTTAAGGACAGCGTTAGAGTTAGTCAACAATATTTCAAAAGAATATCAAATTTTATATTTGATTTGCCACGAGTCGAGAAAGGCGTAGTATGAAAAAATTAAATTTTGAATTAGTGCCGGATAGTTGTTGGTATTCAAATCTTAGATCGGCTCTTCCAAAAAATCTTTGGGAAATAATAAAAAAGGACGCTAAGATTAGAGCAAAAGGCAAATGTGCTATTTGTGGAAGAGAAACGGCAAGATTAGAGGCACACGAAAAGTGGAGTTATGACGAAGAAAAAGGCGTTCAAAAACTAGAGGACGTTATATCAATTTGTCATGATTGTCACTCGGCTATTCACATAGAAAGAACTGCACTTTTAGGGGACGAAAAGAAAGCAGAGGACCATTACATGAGAGTTAACGGCTGTACGTATGCTGAGATGCGACAAGATAGAAACAAGGCTAATATCGACCATAGGAGAAGAAGTCAAATGGAGTGGAAGGCAGACACTTCTTGGCTCAATAAATTTACTAAATGATTATAAAAGGAGCAAAGGAAACGAGATGATAATAGACGCGCATGCTCATATATATCCACAAAAAATAGCCGAAAAAGCGACTAAAGCGATAGGTGATTTTTATGATATTGAAATGGAAACTTCGCTTGGAACGGCAGAGAGATTACTTGAAGAAGGTAAAATGGCGGGTGTGGATAAATACGTTGTACACTCGTGTGCAACTAAAGCACATCAAGTTAGGTCGATAAACGAATTTATCAAAATGGAGATTGACCTTCATAGCGAGTTTATAGGCTTTATGACGCTACATCAAGATTTAACCGAAGAAGAGATAGGTGAAGAAGTTGATTGGTGTGTGAAAAATGGGTTTAAGGGAGTAAAACTTCACCCTGATTTTCAAAAGTTTTATATTGACGATGAAAACGTTGAAAAATTTTATAGATCGATTGGAAATAAACTTCCTATTTTATTCCACGTGGGAGACGATAGATATGATTTTTCTAGTCCTTTTAGGCTTGTAAAAATTGCAAAAAAATATCCAAACGTAAATTTTATAGCAGCGCATTTTGGGGGATACAGAAAGTGGAGTGAAGTAGAAGTATATAAGGGGTTAAAAAACGTATACTTTGACACTTGTTCAAGTTTAATGTTTATCTCGCCAAAAAGAGCAAGAGAAATTATAGATTTATTAGGAGCGGATAGATTCTTTTTTGCCACCGATTTTCCTATGTGGGACCCTGTTGGAGAGTTGAAGAGATTTAACGAAATTCCCTTAACAGAAGAAGAAAAAAGTATGATTTTATCTACCAATATAAAAAACTTGTTAAAAATTTAAGAATTTGATTAAAAATATTTGACAAGGAAAAATCACAGTGCTATAATTATGGCAAATTTCATATAAACACTATGATGGAAATAGATTGCGCGTTGGGGTTAAGAGAGTTGACGGGTGGTGAGAGTCAACCAAAGATTCGTAATTACTCACTCCGGAGTGGAAACGGCGAAATAATAGTAATCGTTTTCGGTTAGCCCCGTTAAAAGCAAATTAAGTGGCTATATTTATATGGCAAAAATTAGGTGGTACCACGGCAAAGTCGTCCTAAACTGAAATCAGTTTAGGACTTTTTTATTTTACTTGGCTATTAGTGGCAATCCTATTAGACAACTTATTTGCTTGACAATGAAATGCACTATGTTATATAATAATTATATATAATTATTAATTAGTAAAAGATAGTGTGAAAAGCGAGCCGATTACGCAACGTAATTGCAGTAGTCGTTTACGGTTAGCCCCGTTAAAAGCAAATAAGTGATTGCAAGAAATTTGCAATAATTTGGGTGGTACCACGGTGATAATCGTCCCTGACTTTTACTAGTCGGGGATTTTTTAATAATTATACTTAAGGAGTGTTGTACAATGAAAAACATTATCGTATCAGACGTGACTTTGAGAGCACTAAGTCAAACGGAACAAAAGTTAACCTTTAGAGAAAAACTTTCTATTGCTGAAAGTCTAGATTTAGTTAAGGTTGACGCGTTAGAACTGCCGTTTATTAGTGATTCAAAGGAAGAAGAAGTTATCTGTCGTACGATAAGTTCTTCAATTAAAGACACAACCGTTAAAATCTCAGTTGGAGATAGTATTGAGAGCGTAGAAAAAGCATTTAATTGCATTAAGAGTGCAGTAAAACCTTGTCTACAAGTAATTATGCCTACGTCTACTACTCTTATGGAATATTTTTATCACCTAAAGTCAAGCGCAATGCTAGATAAGATTGCTCTACTAACAAAGACTGCAAAATCTTATTGTGAGAACGTAGAGTTCGTTGCAGTAGACGCTTTTAGGGCAGAAGATGGGTTTATAAAATCTTGCGCAAAAGTTGCAGTAGAAAACGGAGCGACGGCAATTACTCTTGCCGACACCGAAGGCACGGCATTAAGAGAACAATACGAAAAGTTAATTAAAGAAGTAAAAGAGAGTGTAGACGCATTAGTATTTATCGAGCCTTCAAATAAACTTTCTCTTGGAGTAAGTTTGGTTATTGATTCTATTAAGGCAGGGGCAGACGGTATTAAAACTTCTTCTATTGGAGATTACGTTAGTGTTTCTCAATTAGCAAATCTATTTAGAGAAAAGAGATTCGATTTAGGAGCACAACTTCAATTAGATTTAACTAAAACCAACACTATTTTTGCCGAAGTAGGTAAAAATATAGAAGTTAAGAATCAAGAAAATACTAAGGTTTCAGGTGTGGTAGAAGGAAGCGCAAGTCTAGAAGATATCGTAGAGATTACTAAGCAATTAGGCTACGAATTATCTGACGAAGACTACGGCAAAGTTTACGAAGAGTTCAAGAGAGTGACTGATAAAAAGCAATCCATTGATATAAAAGAATTCGAAGCAATCGTTGCTAGCAACGCAATGCAAGTTTCATCAACCTATCATTTGGTAAGTTTCGTAGTAAATAGCAGTAATATTATTTCGGCAACTGCAAACGTAGTGCTAGAAAAAGACGGCGAGAAGTTGACGGGCGTTTCTACGGGAGACGGTCCTATTGACGCGGCGTTCCACGCAATAGAGCAAATTATCGGCCATCACTACGAACTTGACGATTTCCAAGTGCATGCTGTCACTAAAGGTAGAGGAGCAGTAGGTTCTTCAATTATTCGTTTGAGAGCCAACGGTAAACTTTATCCAGGAAACGGCGTATCAACCGACATTATAGGGGCTTGTATTCGCGCATACATCAACGCAATAAACAAGATTGTGTACGAGGAAAAATAATTATGAAGTTTTCATTTTGCGATAAATATATAAAGACGTCAAGTTTTCTTGACCTTTGTAATGCCGTGCAAAGTTATGGGTACGACGGGGTGGAAATCTTCGACGCTATAAAAGAAAAGAACGAGCACACAGATAGTATCTTCCGCTCTTCAATGACGGTTGATTCTAAGAGAAAGTTGGTGAATAGAAAAATCTCTATTCCCGTGTTAAATTATCCCGAAAATATAGATAAAAATGCCGATTCAGCAAAAATCTGCGAATACCTAGAATATTGTTCAAGAGCAGGGGCAAACGGATTAGTAGTTAAGCTTAATAAAGTTTCTATTGAAGAAATCAAAATGGTGATTAATCCGGTAATTGCTAAGGCAAAACAATTAAACGTAGACGTTTTAATTGAAACTATTGGCGAATTAGTTAATACCGAAAAAGTTTTAGAAATTATAAACGCACTCGCATCTGCAAACGTAAAGGTTTGTTGGAACGTTAGGGAAACCTTCTTTAACGGAGGGGAGTCTGCCGATAAAACTATTCAAATTTTAGGTGCGTATATTGGATTCGTTCGACTAGGAGATAAGGCTAATGGGGAAGACTGCTTGATTGGTGACGGCGAACTTCCCGTTAAAGATTTTGTAAACGCTTTGCGTTCTCTAAATTACGACGGATATATTTCAGTTATGGATTCAAATATTTCATCGGTTGATATTTTATTGACGCACTTCAAGAGTTATCTTGAAACTAATCAAACAGTGCCAGCCAAAAAGGAAGTTTTCTATAATCGTGATAAAACAGGCACTCACCCTTGGAAAAAATACGACGTTATAGATTTAACCTTTTCAGACGTGCTTGACGAAATGGTTGATAGATACCCAGACCAATATGCGTTTAAGTATTCCACTTTAGACTATACGAGAACTTATTCTCAATTTAGAGAAGACGTTGATAAGGTCGCAAGGGCGTTGATTTCAGTCGGCGTAGAAGCGGGACACCACGTTGCTATTTGGGCAACTAACGTTCCACAATGGTTTTTAACCTTTTGGGCAACGGTAAAAATCGGCGCAGTTTTAGTCACCGTAAATACGGCTTATAAAATTCACGAGGCAGAGTACTTGCTTAGACAATCGGATACTCATACTCTAGTTATGATTGATAGTTGCAAGGATTCAAACTATAAAGAAATCATAGAAGAACTTTGCCCCGAACTAAAAGATTTAGAAAAAGGCGAACCTTTATATGCTAAAAAACTTCCTTTCTTAAGAAACGTTGTCACCGTTGGGTTTGATATGGATGGGTGCCTAGAATGGAATGATTTTACTGCTCGCTCCACTTTAGTTCCTAAGGAAGAAGTGAGAAGAAGAGCATCTTTAGTCAAGCCGGACGACGTTTGTAATATGCAATATACTTCGGGAACTACCGGCTTTCCTAAGGGAGTAATGTTAACGCATAGAAACATCTTAAACAATGGTAAAATTATAGGCGATAGAATGGATATTTCTACGGCTGATAGAATGATGATTCAAGTGCCAATGTTCCATTGTTTCGGTATGGTTTTATCAATGACTAATATGATGACGCATGGCGGAACTATTTGTCCAATGCCGTATTTCTCGCCAAAGTCTTCGCTTGCTTGTATAAACAGTGAGAAAATCACTTGTTTTAACGGCGTTCCAACCATGTTTATTGCAATGTTTAACCACGCCGACTTTGCTAAGACAGACTTCTCGTATATAAGAACGGGTATTATGGCAGGCGCAAACTGTCCACCCGACCTAATGAGAAGGGCAGCCGACCAAATGAATATGAGAGAAATCATAAGCGTTTATGGTCAAACGGAAGCGTCGCCAGGTTGCACTATGGGTGAAGTTAACGAAGATATCGACCATAGAGTTGAAACGGTAGGTAGTGCGTTCCCTGGAGTTGAGTGCAAAATTATCGATCCTGAAACGGGAGAAGAAGTGCCAGACGGAGTTAACGGAGAGTTCGTTGCTAGGGGTTATAACATTATGAAAGGCTATTATAAAATGCCTAAGGCAACAGAACAAACTATTGACGCAGATGGTTGGCTTCATAGTGGGGATATTTGTTGCAGAACTCCCGACGGATACTATAAAGTGACGGGTAGACTTAAAGACATGATTATTCGTGGTGGAGAAAACCTTTATCCTAGAGAAATTGAAGAGTTTTATTTAACTCACAACAAGGTTAGAGACGTTCAAGTGGTAGGCGTTCCCGACGAAAGATATGGAGAAGAGGCTTGCGCTTATATTATTCTAAACAAGGGCGAAAGTTCAACTGAAGAAGAAATGTGCCAATACGGAAATGAACACATGGCAAAGCATAAAGTTCCAAGATACTTTATTTTCGTCACGGAATTCCCAATGAACGCAGCCGGCAAAATATTGAAATATAAAATGCGTGAAGACGCAGTAGAAAAAATTAAAAATATGGAGTAAAAGGTGATAGATATGGAAATTAAAATTGAAAAAGCAAAAGTGTTAAAACAAAAACCCGATTTTACTAAATTGGGCTTTGGTAAGTATTTTACCGACCATATGTTCGTTATGGACTATTCGGCTAAAGAAGGTTGGCACGACGCGAAAATCGTACCATTTGACTATATTCCAATTCACCCTGCGTCAACCGTATTGCATTACGGCGTAGAAATTTTCGAGGGTATGAAGGCTTATAGAACGGCAGACGGCTATCAAATGTTTAGGCCGTTAGAAAATCTAAAGAGAATGAACGACTCTGCTGAGAGATTGTGCTTGCCTGAACTTGACGGAGACGATTTTATTGAAGCGCTAACGACTTTAATAACCTTAGATTACGATTGGATACCTGACCAACCAGGAACTTCACTCTATATTCGTCCGTTTATGATTGGAAACGACGAGGCACTAGGCGTTCACCCCGTTCACAACGCAAAATTTTTCATAATTTTGTCGCCTGTTGGAAACTATTATGCCGAGGGATTAAATCCAGTTAAAATTAGCATTGAAAATCAAGACGTTAGAGCCGTTCGTGGTGGAACGGGCTACGCTAAATGTGGTGGAAACTACGCGGCAAGTTTAAGAGCAGGTAAGAGAGCCGAAGAAATGGGATTTACTCAAGTTTTATGGCTTGACGGCGTTGAGAGAAAATATATTGAAGAAGTTGGCGCAATGAACGTTATGTTCAAGATTGACGGAGAGATTTATACTCCTGAGTTGACCGGCTCAGTTCTTCCTGGTATTACTAGAAAATCTTGTATTGAGATCTTAAGAAGTTGGGGATATAAGGTAAGCGAAACTCTAATTTCAGTAGACGATTTACTTGAGGCTGCTAAGACTGGCAAACTAGAAGAGGCTTGGGGAACGGGAACGGCAGCAGTCGTTTCTCCAATTGGACACCTATTCTATGACGGAAAGGACCACGTTATTTCAAACAACCAAATCGGCGAATTAACTCAAAAACTCTACGACGAGTTGACGGGTATTCAATGGGGCAAGGTTGAAGATAAGAGAAATTGGTGCTTAAAGGTAAAAGTTTAATGTTCGATAAAAGAATAACGCTCGTAATGGGGCATTACGGAAGTGGAAAAACCACCGTTGCCGTAAACTATGCTAAGGCACTAAAAAAAACTAAAGAAAAGGTTAGTATTTACGACTTAGACATAGTAAACCCCTATTATAGAACGGTAGATGCAATTTCTATTTTAGAAGAGTCGGGTGTAGAACTAGTTGTTTCACCATTTGCCGAAACTAACGTAGATATTCCTGCAATGAATTCAAAGTCGTATAAAATGGTGGACGATAAGGAAAGTTTTGCAGTAGTCGACGTCGGTGGGGACGATAGAGGGGCGCTAGCCCTAGGAAGATTTGCTTCTAAGATAAAGGAAGAAAACAACTATGATTGTTTGCTCGTCGTCAATAAATATCGCCCTGAAACGAGAGACGTTGAGGGAGTTAAGGAGATATTAAAAGAGATTGAGATTGCAAGCCGAATTGCTTTTACGGGCATAGTAAATAATTCTAACTTGGGAAAGGAAACTACCGAAAAGGAAATTTACGAAGGTTATAAGTTTTGCTTGGAGTTATCTAAGGAACTTAATTTACCTATAAAATTCACGGCGGTTGAAAGACACTTAGTAGAAAAAATTAAAGATATAAAAAACGTATTGCCTGTTGACTGTATAAAATACGGAGACTGGCTATAAAGGAGAAAATATGGCAAAAGTTATTTTTGACAAAGAGCGTTGTAAGGGATGTGGTTTATGTGAAACCGTTTGCCCAAAGAAAATAATCGCTCTAGAAAAAGAAGAAATTAACCAAAAAGGTTATCACCCAGCAGGTGTGACCGACGAGAGCGCTTGTATAGGATGTGGTTCGTGCGCAATCATGTGTCCTGATACGGTAATTAAAGTGGAGAGATAGAGGTGAATTATGGCAGAAAAAGTTTTAATGAAAGGTAATGAAGCGTTAGCCGAAGCAGCAATAATGGCAGGCTGTAATTACTATTTTGGATATCCTATAACGCCACAAACGGAAGTTGCCGCTTATATGTCTAAGCGTATGCCTAAAATTGGTGGAACTTTCTTGCAAGCCGAATCGGAAATCGCCGCAATCAATATGGTTATCGGCGTTGCGTCTTGTGGTAAAAGATGTATGACTAGTAGTTCAAGTCCTGGAATTTCACTAAAGAGTGAAGGTATTTCATATCTTGCAGGTTGTGAACTTCCAGCGCTTATTGTAAACGTTCAAAGAGGTGGACCAGGACTTGGTGGTATTCAACCATCACAATCGGATTACTTCCAAGCAACTAAAGGTGGTGGACACGGAGATTATAAACTTATTACTCTTGCTCCTGCATCAGTTCAAGAAATGGTGGACTTAACTTTTAAGGGCTTTGATTTGGCTGATAAATATAGAGTTCCCGCTATGATTTTAGCAGACGGAACTATGGGGCAAATGATGGAGCCTGTAAGTTTAGATAAGGGCGTTGTTAACGACTACGCTAAACCATGGGCAACAACTGGTACTAATAACCACGAAGGAAGAAATATTATAAACTCACTGTCGCTTTCTCCTGCGCAACTTGAAGAGTGGAATATTAGTAGATACGAGCGCTATAAGATTATCGAGAGAGATGAAGTTATGTACGAAGAGTACTTAATGGAAGACGCAGAGATTTGTATCGTTGCTTTCGGTATTACTTCAAGAATATGTAAAAACGCTATTACGGAAGCGAGAAAGAAAGGTATAAAAGTTGGTATGATTAGACCTATAACTTTATTCCCGTTCCCAAAAGACGCGCTTAAAAAGGCAAGCAAAAAGGTTAAGAGTTTCTTGTCGGTAGAACTTAACATGGGACAAATGGTAGACGACGTGAAACTTGCAATCGATTGTGCTAAGCCCGTATATTTCTACGGAAGAACAGGTGGTGTGTTGATGACTCCAGACGAAGTTATTGCAGAACTTGAAAAAATTGAAAAAGGAGAGGCAAAACAATGGTAGTTTTTGAAAAGACTAAAGGTTTAACGGAAAACGAATTACACTATTGTCCAGGATGTACGCACGGCATTATTCATAGACTAGTTGCCGAATGTTTAGAAGAACTCGGCGTTTTAGGAAAAACTATCGGCGTTGCGAGCGTAGGTTGTTCGGTTTTCTCTTATAATTATTTTAATTGCGATATGATTCAAGCCGCTCACGGAAGAGCCCCTGCAGTAGCAACGGGCGCAAAGAGAGCAAACCCAGATAACGTTGTATTTACATATCAAGGCGACGGAGACCTTGCTGCAATTGGAACGGCAGAAACCGTTCACTCGGCTGCAAGGAGCGAAAATATCACGGTAATTTTCGTTAATAATGCAATCTACGGCATGACTGGTGGACAAATGGCTCCAACTACTTTGCCAAATCAAGTGACTCAAACTTCACCTTACGGCAGAGACGTCACCGTTGTTGGATATCCTGTAAAGGTATGCGAAATGCTTTCTCAAGTTGACGGAGCATCTTACTTAGAAAGAGTTGCAGTTAATAACGTTGCAAATATTAGAAAGGCTAAAAAGGCTATTATGCGTGCTTTTAAGAATCAAATAGAGGGCAAAGGTTTCTCACTAGTAGAAGTTTTATCAACCTGTCCTACTAACTGGGGTTTGTCGCCTAAGGAAGCACTTTCTTGGCTTAATGAAAATATGGAAAAATATTATCCTTTAGGTGTTTATAAGGATAAATACAAGGAGGAGAAATAATGAATTCTACTAAAATTTTGATAGCAGGTTTCGGTGGACAAGGTATTCTCTTTTCGGGTAAAGCCTTAGCATACACCGGATTAAAAGCAAATAAAGAAGTTTCTTGGCTTCCATCTTACGGTCCTGAAATGCGTGGTGGTACGGCAAATTGTAGCGTAATTATTTCAGACGTTCCAGTAGGTTCTCCAATCGTCGATAAACCTGACGTTTTAATTGCAATGAATAAGCCGTCGTTAGATAAATATTTTTACGAAACTGAAAAGGACGGATACATTATTTACGATAGTTCTTTAGTTAATACCGACGCAAAGAGAGAAGACTTAAAAGTTTTTGGAATTCCCGCAACTAAACTTGCAAGTGATAATGCAATAGTAGGTTTAGCAAATATGATTATCCTAGGAAAGTTTATTAAAGAAACGGGAATATTTACTTTGGAAGAAATTAAAAATTGTTTAACTCAAATGGTTCCCGCAAAAAAAGCAGAATTACTTGAGAAAAACATTAAGGCAATCGAACTAGGCTATAATTTCTAAAAAAAAAGAGAGTTAAAAACTCTCTTTTTCATTTTAAATAAAGTTAGACAAAAAAGTGGCATAAACCCCTACTTAAATCATATATTGAAATAGAAGAAAAAAAGGAGGATAAAAATGTCATTTTTCTGTAATTTCCAATCTGATAGATGTCCGGGGCAAATCAATGGAAATCCTTTGAGCGGACTTTGTGAAAAAGTATGCGTGCAAGCAAAAAAAGTGTTCGACGCGTGTATGCAACAAAGTCAAATTAACGATATAGTTCTAAATATAACCAACTTAACTCCGTCAAATCCTACATATCCATTAACTTTTATAAGCGCAAAAAGTACGGTTTCACAAGGAACTATTAGCAATCTACTTATAGAGCCGTTGGCAGAAAGACCACACTCAGCAAGAGTTAAAGCCGACGTGACTATTCCGGTTTCCGTTGCTTATACAGATGCTAATGGAGTAGAGGGAGTGGCGACTTCCACAGTGACCGTCACAAAAGACGTAATCTTAAATATTCCGTCTGCATCAATTATGCCATATACGGTAGAGTCGGTTGTATCTTTAGTGTCAACACTTGGCAATTACACGGGCGATAATCAATTTACAATTGACGCTTGCGTATCTATAATTCTTAAAATCGTTATGGAAGTGGAACTCTTAATTCCATCTTACGGGTATACTCCAATTCCACCATGTCAAGAATATACGCAAGAAGTTTGTGCAGGATTTTTTGAATTGCCAATGTATCCGGAATAAATTATTTAAAATTAAAAGCACGCTACGATTAAATAGCGTGCCTTTAATTTTTTAAATATTATTTTGCAAGATTTTTTCTTTCTGTGAAGAATTTTAATGCAAATAGAGAGCCCAATAATATTACGAAGGAAACGGGCAATGCTATTAATGCGTTTGGAACGAATCCTGCAAAGATAAAACTTACAAAAGAAATTATAGCAACGAAAATAGCGTAAGGAAGTTGAGTAGAAACGTGGTTTAAGTGTTCACACTCAGCACCTGCCGACGACATAATCGTGGTGTCTGAAATAGGTGAGCAGTGGTCACCACAAACAGCGCCTGCTAGACAAGCCGACATGCCAACTATCATAATTGACAATTGTTCTGCCTTTGGGAACATAGCAGTCACTATAGGAATTAAAATACCAAAAGTGCCCCAACTTGTACCCGTAGAGAAAGAAAGTATGCAAGCCACCACGAAAATTACTGCAGGGAGTAGTTGCGATAGGGTGAAAGGGAATCCTGCCATCATGTTTCCAATATGGAAAGCAGCGCCAAGTTCACCCGTGATATTTTTAAGAGCCGTTGCAAAGGTTAAAATAAAGATTGCTGGAACCATTGCAATAAATCCTTTAGGAAGAGCTTTCATTGATTCACCAACGCTAACTATGTTTCTACAAGCAAAATAAATTATAGTTGCAATTAAGGTGATTAAACCACCCCAAGGAAGTGCAACCGTAGCATCGGTATCAGCAAATGCGTTCATAAAAGGAGCGCCCTCAAAAATTCCACCAACGTAAACTAGAGCGAAAATGCTGAATACTAATAAGAATACGATTGGAATAATTAGGTCGAATACTCTACCTTTTTCGCAAGGAGTTTCTTCTTCACTAACTATTTGTTTGCCAGAGAATAAATCGCCATTTTGAGCGTTGATTTCGTGTTGTTTCATTGGACCAAAATCAAATCTCATTAAGATTAAAGCAATAACGAAAACTAAGGTGAGTAGCGAATAGAAGTTAAATGGTATTGCCATTATAAACAACCTAAATCCTTCGCCCTCAGCGGCGTATTCTGAAACTGCGGCAGCCCAAGATGAAATTGGTGCTATCATACAGATAGGAGCGGCAGTTGCATCAATTAGATAAGCGAGTTTTGAACGAGAAATTTTATGTTTGTCGGTGACAGGACGCATAACAGAGCCTACGGTTAAGCAGTTAAAGTAGTCGTCGATAAAGATTAAAATACCTAAAATAAAGGTGCAAATTTGCGCGCCGACTCTAGATTTAACGTGAGTTTTTGCCCATTCGCCAAATGCTCTACTTCCACCTGCTCTATTAACGAGTGCAACCAAGATGCCGAGTTCGATAAGGAATACGAATATACCTGCCGTGTCCGAAACTGCACTAATCAAACCGGTATTTATAACGTGGTCTACGGTTTTTAACGGCGAAAAATCTGCCGCTAAAATTGCACCTGATAAGATGCCGATAAATAGTGAACTAAAAACTTCTTTAGTAATTAGCGCAAGAGCAATTGCGATAATAGGTGGTAGTAGCGCCCAAATAGAGCCCGTTCCCGATCCTACGCCTTCACAAATTTTACACTCTTCACCTAAAATTGCGCCCGTTCCAGAACAGAGCGTACAAGTTTGCGAAGTGTGTACAACGCCTGATTGAGTTAAAACTATCAATGCGCCTAGTATGATTACAGATGCAATCAATAGGGTAATAGTTTTTGGTGTGAAAAACTTCTTTTTCGTTAGCATAACTAACCTCCTTTGTAAAAAAAATTCACGATACTATTAAAATATCGTGAATTAAAATAATTTCTCAATATTCAATAGCGCAACGCTTAAAAATTAAGCGACAGTCGTATACGTATTTCGCATACGCCCAGACAAATAACTTTGGCGAGTTATTCTCTTCGGCGATTCTTCCTTTACCACGCAAAACTTTAAGCCCGTTTGCGTTTATCATAAGAACCGCGCCTCTATTATGTTTTAATTTGAGTTTATTGTATTACATTATTATATAAAAGTCAACAATTTTTCAAGGTTGTTTCAAATTATATACATTATAATATAAAAAAATACTAAGTTTGACTTACCTAAAGGAAACTTTATTTTTCATTTGCTTGTAAAAATAAAAGTCGCGTGCTATAATTAACTTATGAAATTATATGCAATTAGCGATTTACATATCTCAACGAACACCAATAAACCTATGGATGTTTTCGGTGGAAATTGGGAGGGATATCTTGATAAAATATTTGCCGATTGGGAATCTAAAGTTAGTGAAGACGATTTAGTTTTAATCGGTGGTGATATAAGTTGGGCAATGAGTATTGACGACGCCAAGGAAGATTTAAGACTTTTAGAAAATCTTAAGGGAAAAAAGATTTTAATTAAGGGTAATCACGATTATTGGTGGAGTGGTATAGGCAAGGTTAGAGATGTTTTGCCAAAAAACACCTTTGCTCTTCAAAACGACTGCATAAAGATCGATAACTATATTATATGTGGTTCTAGATGCTGGGCAGTTCCAGGCTCGCCCGACTTTGACCAAAGAGATGAAAAGATTTATCTAAGAGAAGTAGAAAGGCTAAAACTTTCCTTTAATTCGGTGAATAAAATAAGGGAAGATGGCGATAAAGTAATTGCCCTAGTGCATTATCCACCGTTTAACGTAAAGAGAGAAAACTCATTATTTACTGAAATATTTGAAAAAAATAAAGTAGACGCAGTAGTTTACGGACACTTGCACGGAAAGTCTGTTAGAAGTGATAAATTGGTGCAAAAAAACGGCATAAAGTATTATTTAACTTCATGCGATCAAGTAGAAAATAAATTACAGGAGATAATACCATAATGGAAGAAGTTGCAAATGTAAATGAAAAGCAATCAAAGATTGTAAAATATCTTAAAGAATTACCAAAAAGATATTTTATAACAGCGTTTTCGGGCATGGCTCAAGGATTATTTGTCACGCTTATTGCGGGCACAATTCTCGCTCAAATTGCCGGTTGGATAGGCGATA
This sequence comes from Christensenellaceae bacterium, assembly GCA_045655215.1. Taxonomy (GTDB): domain Bacteria; phylum Bacillota; class Clostridia; order Christensenellales; family Borkfalkiaceae; genus UBA1259. Next base: position 28,086 of record JAZOOV010000016.1, read on the forward strand.
ATTATGTGGGCGCAACTCTTATGATGATTGCAAATATTGCTAAATCGTTGATGGGCGCTGGAATAGGTGTGGGAATTGCGCACTCTCTTGGCAAAAAGAAACTATTAGTGTTCTCTGCGGGTGTTGCCGGTATGGTAGGCGCTTTTGCCGATAAAATGATGGTCGGTGGCGCAGGGTTTACTGCTCTAACTATGGGTGCTCCTGGAAACCCAATCGGCGCGTACGTTGTCACGATGCTTGTAGTTGAAATAGTTGAACTTTATGCTGGCAAAACTAAACTTGATATATTGCTAGTTCCACTAGGAACAATGTTTCTATGTTTTGCGGGAATTTTCGTTTCTTTCCCATTTATTTGGCTAGTAAATCAACTTGGAGTTTTAATTGCCGTTGCAACTAACGCTACTCCTTTTGTAATGGGTATTGTGATTTCGGTTATTATGGGTATAGTTTTAACTATGCCAACGTCTTCTGCTGCTATTTGGATTGCAGTAGCATCGCCTGTTATTACAGGTTATGCAGACGGAAAGGTTGCTTTAGAAACCTATAACGCAATACTTTTGGCAGGTGGCGCTGCTACCGTTGGTTGCGCTTGCCACATGGTTGGTTTTGCCGTTGCAAGTTTTAGAGAAAACGGAGTAGGTGGTCTTGTTGCTCAAGGCGTTGGAACGAGTATGCTACAAATTCCAAACATTATGAGAAAGCCAATTATAATGCTACCAATGATTATTTCAAGCGCAATTTTAGGTCCACTTTCAACTTGTGTGTTTAAACTCTATTGTGGAAGTTCTGGCGGTGGCATGGGAACTAGTGGTTTCGTCGGTGTGTTCGATTTATTTAAATACACAGAGGGAACACTTGGAATAATCGGCATAATTTTATTAATGATTGTTTTGCCTGCAATTCTTAATATCGTTATTAGCGAATTTATGAGAAAGAAAGGTTGGATTAAAGAAGGAGATATGAAACTACCTGAATAATGTTTAGGGGAGAAGTAATGGGGAAATCTGACAAAAGAAACGCGATATTTACAATACCAAATTTGTTATCTTTGTTTAGAATTTTGCTAATTCCATTGATTTTTGTGTCATATAAAGTATACGGCAACTTATACTTTTTAGGTGCAGTAATCGTTTTGTCGGGACTAACTGACGTTTTGGATGGAATTATTGCTAGAAAATTTAACATGATAAGTGATTTGGGCAAAATGCTTGATCCTTTTGCCGATAAATTGACTCAAGGGGCGCTTATTTGCTGTCTTATTGATAAATATCCTTTTATGCTCACTTTTATTTGCGTGTTCGTCGTTTTTGAAGTTATAAAGGCGATTTTAGGGTATATAGTAAGCAAGAGGACGGGAGTAATGCGCAGTGCAAAATGGTTTGGAAAAGTGACTACCGTTTATCTTTACGTTGCCTTTTTTATCTTTTTGTTATTTGCCGAAATCGACATTGTTTTATTCTACGTTATTGCAGGGATTGGTATGGCACTAATCATAATCACTTCTTGCTTGTATTGTGGAAATTATATAATTGAATTAAGGAAAATAAAAAAAGAAGATTAT
>JAZOOV010000017.1:0-2009 GCA_045655215.1 Christensenellaceae bacterium
GAAAAACATGAAAAGAGTAATAGTAATTGGTGGTGGTGCATCAGGAATGATGTGCGCAATCGCTTCTGCAAAACTTAATAATAAAGTCATACTTCTAGAAAAGAACGAAAAACTCGGTAAAAAGATATATATAACGGGAAAAGGAAGATGCAATTTAACTAACGACGTTGAACCGTTAGAGTTTTTTAATAGCGTGATTTCTAATCCCAAATTTTTGTATAGTAGTATCTTTGGGTTTTCTTCTTTAAGCACAATGAAATTTTTTGAAGATTTAGGGCTTAATTTAACTCTGGAACGTGGAAAGAGAGTGTTTCCGTCCAGCAACAAGGCAAGTGACGTGACGAAATACTTGGAAAAAGAATTAAGAAGATTAGGTGTCGATATTAGGCTTAACACCAATGTTTTAGACGTAATTTGTGAAAATGACAAAGTTAAAAAAGTTATTACAGAATTTGATGAAATTGAGTGTGACTCAGTTGTAATAGCGACGGGTGGTAAATCCTATTCTTCAACCGGAAGTACGGGTGATGGATACGTTTTTGCAAAAAAATTAGGGCATAAAATCGTTAATCCTAAGCCTTCGTTAGTTGGAATTGAACTATTTGGTAGCGATCACTTAAAAATGCAGGGATTATCACTAAAAAACGTATCAATTACAGCGATTGTAAACAATAAAATAATTTATAGTGATTTTGGGGAAATGTTATTTACTCACTTTGGTGTTTCTGGCCCCATTGTATTGTCTTCATCGTGTTATTTAACAAAATGCTCGCTAGAGAACGCAAAATTTATAATTGACTTAAAACCTGCTTTAACTATAGAAACATTAGACGCTAAGTTTATAAGGCTTTTTGCCGACAATAATAATAAAAATTTGTCAATAATAATGCGATCAGTAGTTCCGTCTTCACTAGTTGACGTAGTTTTAGACAAGGCAAACGTTTCAGGAAAGAAAAAATGCGCCGAAATAACGAAGATAGAAAGATTTAATATTATAAATGCTTTAAAAAATCTAGAGTTTAGAATAAAAAGACTAAGGCCAATTGAGGAGGCTATTATCACCTCTGGTGGTGTTTCGGTTAAAGATATCAACCCTAAAACTTTAGAGAGTAAATTAGTTAAGGGTTTATATTTTTGTGGAGAAGTAATTGACGTTGATGCTTTTACCGGTGGATTTAACATGCAAATAGCCTTTTCTACCGGGCATTTGGCAGGCAATAACGCTTGATTTAAATATACTATTTTGTTATAATAATAGTATAAAAAGGAGATTTTATGGAAAAATTGATTACAATAGCACTTGATGGTCCGTCAGGTAGTGGTAAAAGCACTATAGCAAAAAAGTTATCTAACACGCTTAATATTCTTTATTTAGATACAGGCGCTATGTATAGAGCGACTGCTCTTAAAGCGTTAAAACTAGGTATTGATACTTTTGATGAGGCAGGCGTTAATACTTTTATAGAAAATATCGACTTAGATATTAAATATATTGACGGGGCACAACATACTTATTTAGATGGTGAAGACGTTTCGGAAAAGATTAGAGAGCCACAAGTTTCTATGGCTGCGTCTAATATATCAAGTCTTAAACCGGTTAGATTAAAAATGGTTGACATGCAAAGAAAAATTGCAGCAGGTACTTCTTGTGTGCTAGACGGAAGAGATATTGGATCTTACGTTTTACCAAATGCTGAGTTTAAATTCTACATTACTGCGAGTGTTGACGTTAGGGCAGATAGAAGATTCAAAGAACTTAAACTTAAAGGCCATGACGTTGATTTTAAGGCGTTAAGAGAGGAGATTGAACAAAGGGATTTTAACGATAAAAATAGAGATTTTGCCCCGCTTAAAAAGGCTGATGATGCTATTGAAATAGACACTTCTTTTATGACGATTGAACAAGTTATAAATAAAGTTTTATCTTACATAAAATAACATTTTAGGACCTATCAAATAATGAAACTAAATGGATTTAAGAGATTTTTATTAAAAATAGCATCGTGCGT
>JAZOOV010000018.1:0-13442 GCA_045655215.1 Christensenellaceae bacterium
AGATTAGAATCTATTAGGGGTTATAAAGACGTAGACCAATTTATAGAAGAACTACCTGGTCTACATAGAATGAGACAAAAAGAGTATAAAAAGCAAAAAAATATCACTAAATATACTAGCACCAAGACGGAAAATACTCAACGCACTTCTTCGCAAAGACCGAGTACAACGCAAGACGCTCAAAAGAAAAAAACTAGAAATTCATATCTTTGGATTTTAGTTGCGGTAATAGCCTTTTGGGTAATAGTAGTGCCTAGTTGCGCGGCTTGTTTATCAGCCCTATAAAAAATTAATAAACTACACAATAAACTTTATAAACATTAATGAAAAAACGCTCCGAAATTTCGGAGCGTTTTTAATTTTCTAAAAAATTACTTTCTAGGATTTTTAATGTTTGCTTGCGCAGCAGCGAGTCTAGCGATTGGAACTCTAAATGGTGAGCAAGAAACGTAATCTAAGCCGATTGCGTGGCAGAATTCGATTGATGATGGATCACCACCGTGTTCACCACAAATACCGCAGTGAATATCTGCTCTTGCATCGTGTCCCATCTTAACTGCCATATCCATAAGTTTACCAACGCCGTTGGTGTCTAATCTAGCAAATGGATCTGATTCGTAAATCTTTGCTGAGTAGTATGATGGTAAGAATTTACCTGCGTCGTCACGAGAGAACCCGAAAGCCATTTGAGTTAAGTCGTTAGTACCGAAGCAGAAGAATTCAGCCTCTTTAGCAATTTCGTCTGCAGTTAGCGCTGCTCTTGGAATTTCAATCATAGTACCAACTTGATACTTGATGTTTGCATTTTCTTCTTTAATAACTGCGTCTGCAGTAGCAACAACGGTCTTTTTAACGTAAGCAAGTTCTTTAACTTCGCCAACTAATGGAATCATAATTTCAGGAACGATATTCCAATCAGGGTGACGCTTAGAAACTGCGATAGCAGCCTTGATAACAGCCTTAGTTTGCATTTCAGCAATTTCAGGATAAGTGACTGCTAAACGGCAACCACGATGTCCCATCATTGGGTTGGTTTCGTGTAATCCACTGATGATAGCCTTAATATCTTCAACCTTTTTGCCTTGAGCGTCTGCTAAAGCCTTGATTTCTGCTTCGTCGGTAGGAACGAATTCGTGTAGAGGTGGATCTAGGAATCTAATGGTCACAGGGTAGCCCTTAAGTGCTTCCATAAGACCTTCGAAGTCTGCTTGTTGCATTGGCTCGATTTTGTCGAGAGCAACCTTTCTTTCTTCTGCAGTTTCTGCACAAATCATTTCACGGAACTTGTCGATTCTGCCAGGTCCAAAGAACATATGCTCGGTACGGCAAAGACCAATACCTTGAGCGCCAAGTTCTGCGGCTCTTTCAGCGTCTGCAGGGGTATCTGCGTTAGTTCTAACGCCGATAGCCTTATATTTATCAGCAAGTTTCATAATTCTTCCAAAGTATCCACTGTTTGGATCTGCAGGAACGGTCTTAATTGCAACGTCGTAGATACTACCGGTTGAGCCGTCTAATGAAAGGTCGTCGCCTTCACGGAAGATTTTGCCTGCTAATTCGAAGTATTTTTCTTCTTCGTGCATCTTGATGTCTCCACAACCAGATACACAGCAAGTGCCCATACCACGAGCAACAACTGCTGCGTGAGAAGTTTGTCCACCACGAACGGTTAAGATACCTTGAGCGTATTTCATACCTTCGATATCTTCTGGAGAAGTTTCTAGACGAACTAGAATAACTTTCTTGCCTGCCTTGCCTTGTTCAACTGCATCTTCTGGAGTGAATACGATAGTACCTGCAGCAGCGCCAGGAGAAGCGGCAATACCCTTACCTACAACGTTGTTCTTGTCTGCAGCCTTAAGTGCAGCAGCGTCGAAAGTTGGGTGTAATAACATATCTAAAGTCTTAGCGTCGATTTGTAATAATGCTTCTTGTTCGGTAATCATACCTTCGTCGATAAGGTCGCAAGCGATTCTAATAGCAGCGGCAGCACTTCTCTTACCGTTTCTAGTTTGAAGCATATAGAGTTTGCCTTTTTCAATGGTGAATTCCATATCTTGCATATCTCTATAGTGATTTTCTAAGGTCTTGCAGATTTCTAAGAATTGATTGTAAACGTCTGGTAAAACTTCTGCCATTTTAGAAATAGGCATTGGGGTTCTAACACCGGCAACAACGTCTTCACCTTGAGCGTTCATTAAGAATTCGCCCATAAGTCCCTTTTCACCGGTAGCAGGATTACGGGTAAATGCAACGCCCGTACCACAATCATCACCCATATTACCGAAAGCCATCATTTGAACGTTTACTGCAGTACCCCAACTATATGGGATATCGTGATCCATTCTGTAGATGTTTGCTCTAGGGTTATCCCAAGAACGGAATACGGCTTTGATAGCGCCGAAAAGTTGTTCTTTAGGATCGCTTGGGAAGTCAGTTCCCAATTTGTTTTTATATTCTGCTTTGAATTGGTTAGCAAGTTCTTTTAAGTCTTCAGCAGTTAAATCAACGTCAAAGGTGACACCCTTTTCTTCTTTCATTTTGTCGATAAGTTCTTCAAAATACTTCTTACCAACTTCCATAACTACGTCAGAATACATTTGAATAAATCTTCTGTAGCAGTCCCAAGCCCATCTTGGATTGTTTGATTTTTCTGCAATAACTTCAACTACTTCTTCGTTTAAGCCTAAGTTTAAGATGGTGTCCATCATACCTGGCATAGATGCTCTTGCACCTGAACGAACTGAAACTAAAAGTGGATTTTCCTTGTCGCCGAATTTCTTTCCGGTGATCTTTTCCATCTTTTCGATGTTTTCCATAATTTCTGCTTGAATACTAGCATTGATTTGTTTGCCGTCTTCATAATACTTAGTACAAGCCTCGGTACTAATGGTAAAACCTTGTGGAACTGGAAGACCAATCTTGGTCATTTCAGCAAGGTTTGCACCCTTTCCACCGAGAACCTCACGCATTGAAGCGTTGCCTTCGCTAAATAGATATACGTATTTCATTGAATACTCCTCCAAATATTTTTTCCAAATTAGTTTTGTCTTTCAACCTATTCATTTTACAATAAATTTAAAAATTTATCAACCCTTTTCAAGCCATCTTTTTCCATTTATGTAAAATATTTCAACTTTTAATATATTTAATATATTATTTTTAGCAATTCCTTTAGTGAAGATAAATTTTCTTCCGTTTTATTCACCAAATAATAGTCTATAAGCCTTAGTGATTTTACGGGCTTTTCCTCTATCGGCTCGCCATTCTCGATTTTCATTAGTTCTCGTAGCGTTAGTGGGTTAATTTCTCTACCGACCCCGTTAAAACACTCTTCGCAATAAAAACCGCCGTTATTATAGTCGAAGTAAGTTCTCCCATTAATTTCACTAGCGCAACAAGCGCAACCTGTAAAATTCAAGGCGTAGCCCGTGTGTTTTAGGGCAATAATCAAAAATTTCGCCAAAGCATAACTTGCTTCTAAATCTCCATAACTTAACTCTTTTAGACAGTCGATAATAGATACAAAAAACTCTCTATTAACGATATTTTCTTTAGAAAAATGACGAACAAATTCTAGCACGGTTGCCCCTGCGTAGTATTTGATTATATCTTCTCTAATTGGATAGAAACTCTCAAGTAAACTCGCCCCTATAACCGTTCTCTTATCCCCCCTAGAAGAGAAGATAAATTCGGCAAAACAAAAAGGCTCAGATGCAAATTTTAACTTTGCTCCCGCCTTTTTTACACCTTTTATTTTAGCGGAAACAATACCCTTTTCAAGCGTATAAACGGAAAGAATTTTATCGCTTTCCCCATACGATATGCCGTTTAGTACTATTCCCGTTAGTTTTTCTTCCATAATTACTTCTCTTTTAGTTTTTTATAAAGTAGATAGTAGGAAATTTCTCCCGTCTTCTCAAATAATTCCCAAGCCGAATCTTCAGGCTTAGTAAAATCAAATCCGTCTTTTCTCATATTCCCCTCCACTTTTAGTATGCGAAAGGGAAAAATTATTATTCAACCTAAACTTCTTCGCCGTAGCCGTGTTCTTTAAGTAAGTATGCGCTATTTCTCCAATCTTCTTCAACCTTAACGTAGGTGGTTAAGAAAACTTTTTTGCCTAAAAACTTTTCCATTTCTTGCCTTGCAAAAGAAGAAACTTCTCTAATAGCGCCCCCGTTTTTGCCTATCAAAATAGCCTTATGGTTAGGCTTTTCACATACGATATCTAGGCTAATATCGTAGATTTTTCCGTTTTCTCTTAACTTAAACTCGTTTACGATTATAGCGACGCCGTGTGGAATTTCTGCTTGAAACTTAAGCAAAATCTTCTCTCTCATAATTTCTTTAATCATAAACTTTTCAGACCTATCCGATATTATATTTTGGTCAAAAAGTCTATCCCCTTCGGGAAGAAGAGAAACGATAACCTTTTTTAATTCCTTAAGGTTTTTGCCCTTTCTTGCCGAAACGGGAACTACGTTTTCGCAAACTTCACCTAGTTCTTTTATTTCCGAAATAAGCAAGTTTTCAGGCGTTATATCTATCTTAGTTAAAACTATAACGGTTGGAATATCTAATTTAGAAAACTTTAAGGCTAATTGCTTGTCCTTATCCCCAAGTCCTTGGTGTGCGTCGACAACAAAAAGCACCAAGTCCACGTCTTCAGTAGAACTTTCCACCGTTCTTTGCATATATGAATTAAGTAGACTTTCGGCTTTATAAATACCCGGCGTATCCACGAATACTATTTGAAAATCTTCTCCGTTTAATATGCCTAAAATTCTCTCTCTAGTAGTTTGTGGTTTTGGCGAAACAATTGAAACTTTTTCACCAACCATAACGTTAATTAGGGTGCTTTTCCCAGCGTTAGCCCTACCTATTACAGCAACTGTCCCACAATTCATTTCTTTTTACTCTCCAAAAGGGCTAAAACTTGCTTTTCCTTTTCTCTCATTTCCTTTTTATCTTGGTCGGTCATATGGTCGTACCCAAATAGGTGCAACAATCCGTGAATTATAAGATAAGTTCTCTCTTCAATCTCGGTGTTGCCATACTCTTTTGCTTGCTCTCTTATCTTTTCTTCGCATAATACGATTGAACCTAAAAAGATATATCTTCCGTCCATCTCGGTCACGCAATTACTTGGCTCTAGTATAGCCCCCTTAATTCCGTCAAGACTAGGGTACGATAAAACGTCGGTCACCTTATCAACTCCCCTAGTGGTGTTATTTAAAGCGTGCATTTCTTCTTCTTTTAAGAATACTAATTCGGCTTTAAGTTTTGCCTTTTGCTCTAAAACCGTGTAAACGGCTTTAGCTATCTTTCTAGTTTTTACCTTTTTTTCTAAACTTTCAATCTTGAGTTTGCCCATAATTTTTCCTTAATTTTATAGCGTTTCGTCGGTAGTGGTGGCTTCTAAATCTATTCCGTCCAAACTAACCTTTGGATAATCTATACGGTTGTGGTACACGCCGGAGAGTGTGTTTACTACCGTGTTGATGATGATGTTTAATTCCTTAAGCGTTATCTCACAATCGGTAAATTGACCGAGTTCCATTCTTGAGTTAACTATCTTTTTAACGGCTTTTTTAACGTTTTCTCTAGACCTATCAGTAAGCGTTCTAGCAACTGCCTCACAGCCGTCTGCAATCATAATGATTGCGGCAATTTTACTTTGTGGCTTAGGACCTGCGTAGCAATATTCTGCAATATCAACTTCGCCGTCGGTAAACTTTTTAGCCTTGTCGTAGAAAAATAGTATTGGCATTGTACCGTGGTGTTCTCTACAAACGTCTGCAATCTCTTTTGGAAGTCTATTCTTTAATGCCAAAGTATATCCGTCTTGAGCATGCGCGCTTATTATGTTGGCTGAAAGTTCCGGGGTCAAATCGTCGTGCGGGTTCTTTTCGGTCAACTGATTTTCCTTAAAGTATTCGGGGCGACGAAGTTTACCTATATCGTGATAGTAGGCGCAAGTTCTCGCTAAAAGAGCGTCTTCCCCAATTGCCGTTGCGCAAGCCTCGGCAATATTTGAAACTACTATCGAGTGGTTAAACGTTCCCGGCGCTTTAGATATTATTTTTCTAACTATTCTAGACTTATGATCGGTCAGTTCGCCAAGTTTGAAACTTGAAACCTTGTTAAAGCAAAACTCAAAGAAAGGAAGTATCGCCGTAAACAAAGTGACTGAGAGTGGGCCGAACGCAACGCTAGATAATAGGTCGTGAACGACATTTGCGTCCCCATATCCCGTTATTGGAATAACCGTACAAATTACGCTTGGCAAGGAAATTAAAAAGCCTAGCACGAAAAGTCTAATTCTAGAGTGAACTTCCTTTAAGCAATAAACGGCAATAATTCCAGAAGAAACGCCCATTGCAAAAACCAATAGATAATCGTAGGTGGTTTTAGAAGACGAAACCGAAGTGCTAATCATTCCAGCAAACGCGTCGAACAAGAAAATTATTATACAGAAAATAAAGTTAGTGAAAACTGCCGTTCTACTATTAGTTAAAAACAACACCAAAATAGTTGCTAAAACTAATGGACGCAAATAGTAGTTTACGTATTCACCGAACACGAAACATATTGCTAAGCACAATTCTATGATTAAAAAAATCATTTCGGAATTGACTGCGTTTTTCAAAAAATCTCGCTCTTCAAAGAAGAAATACAAAAAGACTATAAAAAGTGTAAAGAAAAGTAAAATTAAAAAGTTAAAAAACTTGATTACGTTTGTTCTTAAATCGGTGAAATCCACCTTTCCCGACTTGCTTTGCAAGTAAAACATAAGCACGAACAAAAGCCCTAACAACGCGAAATTAAGTAAATATGTCGCAACGTTAAGGACGTAGTCTTTTTTATTCCATTTCAAAAGTTTATCCGAAGTTTTTTTCATTTCTTTACCCCGTGTATAAATTTTCCTTGTACTCTACCTTTACTTTGTAGTAATATTTCTCTTTTATTTTCTCTTCTTTTATATCTATAATTTCGCCGTTTTCCCTTTCGTTTAAGGCGAAAATCTCGGCGTTTTCCTTACTTGCGTTTGGAAAGACGTAGACGTATTCTCTTTTCACTCTTATCGAAACTACGGCTTTAACGGGAACTTCCACTTGCCTATCTTTAATAATGGCGTAGCCCCCAACCAAAAGGTCTCCCTTTTTAACTAAGTCGCCTTCTTTAACTAACGCCGTTCCAGAGTGGAGATAAATTTTATCCACCACTCCGTCTAGAGAGCAAACTAACTCTTTTTGAGTATTGTTTTTTATATTCGCGTCGTTTTCCTTTAAGATTAGTTCTATCTCTAAGTAGTTGCCCCTTTTTTTACAGGTGACGAAAGAAAATCTTTTACTTTCCCTTAAAATATCGTCTGCCAAAGTGGACTCTTCAATACTTGAAAACCTAGAAAAAGTAGTCACCTTCTTATCTAGCAAATACTCTTCTACTTCTCTATAGTAGACGTTGCCGTTTCCAGAATATGAAACGCCTAAAATTAGGTCGTTAGAAAAGGCCAAAATTAAAGAAAACAAGGCTATTCCCACGGCTAAGAAAGGGTTTAAGATAAGCCTATATAACCAAAGCATACGCCCTTTATCTTTAATTTTAACTACATTATAACATAAATTATTGGTAATTGCAAAAAATTTTTGCAATGAACTAACTTTTATGCTTATTTCTATTTCTTTATTACTTATTATTTTGAGATTTTTAATCTCAACTTGTTCCCTTTTAAGATTATTGATTAGTCTTTCAAAGTTTATACCCTTTACCCTAAAGACCGAATAAACGTTTTCTACTTTAATATTACGCCCTTTATTTTTCCGCAAATTAGCAAATCTCCTTCGCAATATTTTTTTATTTTTAACTCTTCCCCAGAAACTTCTACGAGTTTACTTTTTAGCCCTAAAATAATAAGGTTTGGGCTTAGGCTTATAATCTTTTTTACGTTCTCAAAATACGCGCCGTTATCCCCTATAATGCTAGCCTTAAAGGTGGGCAAAAATCCTTGCAAACTACTTGTAAAGTGCCCGTAAATTTCGTCGATAAAACTCATTTTATTCTCCTTTTTTAATATCTATGCCAAAAGGATTTTTTTAATTCTAAATTTATTTTCCTTTTCCCTTGATTTTACTAGTATTTTGGGGGTATAATTAAAGTATGAAAAAATTTAGATTTCAATTTAACGCATATATTGTAATTTTACTTATAGTCACACTCTTTATCGGGTTAACGGCGCTAGGTTTTAACGTGTATTCTATAATTGACCTTCCACCCTTTGATAGCGTTATTAAATATATTGCCCTAGCAGTAATTTGTCTACTTCTCGTGGCGTTTATCTTGCTAGTTTTATTTAACTCCAACTACTCCTTAAAAAAGGGCAAAATAGTTTTGACTTTTGGGTTTATAAAAACTTTTTACGATATAGACAAAATCGTTCAGTTTACCGTTTTTGAAGAAGGGAAAGTTCTCGTAGCATATTTTGGCGACCAAGCGTATACTAGAATAGTCATAAAAGCCCAAGAATTCGATGAGTTTATAAGAATAATTAAGGACAAAAATCCAAAAATTATAGCCAATTCCATAGAGAAAGGCGAAAATTAGTAAAAAAATAAAAAAATTTAGTCAATATCATTGACAAGGGAAAAAAAGAATAGTAAACTAAATTTACAACGTAAGATAATCCGGTAGGTAAGGTTACCATAGGGATACGGACTACTACCGCGAAATCGTGGAGACACGATTAGCAGGTCAAAAGATTTCGTCGAAAGCAAGGCGTAATCTAACGTAGTTTCACCGCCCTATGATACTAAAGCCAGATATGGTTAAACTTTTTTAGGTTTTAAAAAAGATTTTTGCACTTGCCGAATTATCAGCAAGTGTTTTTATTTTGTAAAAAAGGAGGTTTTAGGTATGACGGAAAAGTTAGAGGCTTTATACGAACATTTAGCACATTGCTTTGAAAGTAGAAAGTTTGCCGATTTGCGCATAGCCCTTTTAGACACCGAGCCTGCCGATATAGCCTCTTTTATAGAGAACAATTTAGACGCTAAAGAGCAAATTTTCTTCTTTAGGCTACTCCCTAAAGAACAAGCGTCGGACGTTTTTATCGAATTAGATTCAGACACTCAAGAAGATTTTATTCGCTCCTTTAACGATAAGGAATTAAAGGCCGTTTTAGACGATATGTTTATGGACGATACTGTAGATATTATCGAAGAGATGCCGGCAAACGTAGTTAAGAGAATTTTAAGGGCTTCTACACCAGAAGACAGAAAGAGTATAAACGCCCTTTTAGAGTACCCCGAAGATTCAGCAGGCTCTATTATGACCTTAGAATACGTTTCACTCTCAGCAAACATCACGGTTGAAGACGCGTTTGAAAGAATTAGAAAGATAGGACCTAATAAAGAAACCATTTACACTTGCTATATAACCGACAACAAAAAGCACCTTGTAGGCGTGACTACCGTTAAAGAGTTGCTTTTAGCCGACAACACGGACAAAATCGGCGATATTATGGACACTAGCGTTATAACCGTTTCTACCCTAGAAGATAAGGAAAACGTTGCTTTTAAGTTTTCTAAGTACGACTTCTTGGCTCTTCCCGTAGTAGATAAGGAAGGGTGTTTGGTTGGCATAGTCACCGTCGACGACGCTGTGGACGTTATCCAAGAAGAAGCCACCGAAGATATTCAAAGGATGGCGGCAATTTTACCTAGTGAAAAGCCCTATCTAAAGCAATCTATCTTCTCTATTTGGAAATCTCGTATTCCTTGGCTAGTTTTACTTTTAGTTGCGTCTACCTTTACGAGTATGGTTTTAGCGAGATACGAAAAAAATCTATCCACCGTGCTAACGGCTTTCGTGCCAATGCTGATGGGCGCTGCGGGAAACGCAGGTGGTCAAACTTCGGTCACCATAATTCGTGCTATTGCAGTTAACGAGATAACCTTTAGGGATATATTTAGAGTAATCTTAAAAGAACTCTTAGTTGCTTTTTTAGTAGGTCTTGCAGTCGGAGTTGTGTGTTTTTTGAAAATTCTACTTATAGACAACTTGTATAACCAAATTTCTATTTACGAAAACCTAGTTATATCAAGCGTATGCGTAATAAGTATAGTTATGGCGAAGTTAGTTGGTTGTATTCTCCCACTACTTGCAAAAAAAGTTAAGTTAGACCCAGCCGTTGTCGCTAGCCCCCTTATGACTACTATTGTAGACGTATTATCACTAGTAATTTACTGCTCAATTGCAATCGCTATTCTACCATAATTAACGCAAAACAAAAACCCCTTTCATTAAAAAATGAAAGGGGTTAATTTTTTGTTTTTTTATTTTTCTAAAGTCTTTTCAAGAAGAGATTTGATGTCTTTTAGTAGGTCTTCGGTGGTAGGATTATTTAGTCTATCTTCTCTTGCCTTTTCTTCTGCTAATTTTGCCTCTTCTTCTTTTTGCTTTTCAATAAGGGCTTTCTTTTCATCGAGATATGCTTGAACTTTTTCCGTTTCGTATCTCTTAATTCCACGTGCCTTTAATTCTTTTTTATCCTCTTTAGTTAGTTTGAATTTTGCAAGTTCATCTTTTAACTTTTGGTTGCCTTCTTGAACTCTATTGATGGTTTTTACTATTAAAAATAGCACTAAAGCAACGATAAAGAAGTTAATAATTGCACTTATGAACGAGCCCCAGTCGATATAAATTGACTTAGTTAGGTCTAAAAGTTGGGTGGTTTCATCATACACTGGACTCAATACGGTGACAGCGCCACTAAGCCCGTCCTTGCCTAAAACCAAGGCTAAAACCCAGTTGATAAGTGGTTTAAGAACGTAGTTAGATAATCCGTTAACGATTCCCGTGAACGCACCGCCGATAATAACGCCGACAGCAAGATCAACCACGTTGCCACGAGTTATAAATTTCTTGAACTCTCCAATAAATTTTTTCATTTTGTACTCCTTTTGTGTATGTATTTTCTAAATAAACGCCGTAATAAACGTTGAAATAGAAATTAAAACTAAGTAAAGTGAAAACCACTTGTAGTTTGCCTTTTTAATAATTTTAAGCATAAACTTAATGGAAATATATCCGGTAATTATAGAAGTTATAACACCAAAAGCGAGTGGCAAAAGGTCAATTCCACCAAATCCAGCCCCCGTTATTCCGTCTAAAACTTGCATTAAAACTGCCGCTAAAATAATTGGAATACTCATTAAGAAGGTAAAGTTTGCGTTATCCTTAGTATTAACTTTTGCAATAGTACCAAAAGTAATGGTCGTTCCACTTCTAGAAAGTCCCGGCAACACGCCTAATGCTTGACCTGAACCCATTATTAGCGAACTCTTTACGTTAATTCCATTATCTAAACTAATCTTTTTTGCACGAATTTCTGAAAAGAGCATTTCTCCCGCCGTCAATAAAAAGGTTATTCCAAGTAGCCAAATATGTTCGGCAAAAAGCGTGTCTAAATCAATTGCCTTTGAAAAGATTAGCCCCACGATTCCCGCTGGAATAGTTGCTAAAACCAAGCACCAAAACTTTGAAAAAGGCTTTTTAAATAGACTTAAAATTTCCTTCCACAAAACTATTACTACGGGTATTAAAGTTCCAAGGTGTAGCATTACTGAAAAGAAGATTACACCTTCTGTTATACCAAACCAATGTTGCAATAAAATCAAGTGTCCACTACTAGATATCGGCAAAAATTCCGAAAATCCTTGAACGGCACCCAATACTATCGCTTGCCAAATTTCCATAAAAATTCCCCCAAATAAACTTTATTTTCCCACGCAAAATCTTGAAAAGATGTCGTTTATAATCTCTTCGGTTGCAGTTTTCCCTGAAATTTCACCTAGGTAATCCCAACCGTCTTTAATATCGATTGCAACTATATCAAGTGGCGCTAATTCTACCATAGAAAGTGCAAACGAAAGTTTTTCCTTTGCGTTCTTTAACGCCTCAAAATGCCTTTGTTCAACTAGATAGTCACCGTTATAGTCTATGCCCTCACCTATCGTTTTATCGTAAATTGCATCTTTTAATTTTTCTACGTTTTCTCCCGTGAGAGCAGAAATTTTAATATGGGCTTTAAGTGAAGCGTTGCCTTTCCCCTCGCCTTTATCTATTTTATTAGCGACGATAAGAGTGTTTTTGTCTTTAACGAGTTCTAAAATAGTTTGGTCTTCTTTATCAAAATCGGCTAAATCCAATAGAAACACTATTAAATCGGCTTGGTTTAATATCTTTTTAGAAAGGTCTACGCCTAAACTTTCAATTCTATCTCCACTTTCTCTAATTCCCGCCGTATCGAAGAAGTTAAATCTAACGTCCTTAATGTCAAGGGAGCCTTCAACGATATCTCTAGTAGTTCCCGCAATATCCGAAACTATCGCTTTGTCGTAGTGAAGGAGAGCGTTTAATAAAGATGATTTTCCCGTATTCGGCTTGCCAACGAGCGCTACGTTAACGCCGTTTTTAAGCGTTTGTCCCGTCTTAAAAGAAGAGAGAAGTTTATCTATCTCTTCTATGACGAAAGTTAGATTTTTGGTAAGCGTTTGCTCGCTAACTTTATCTAAATTTTCTTCGGGGTAATCAATGTCTACGTCAATGCTAGATAAAACTTCGGTTATTTTATCTTGCAAAGAAGTAATTTTTTTAGTCAACTTCTCTCTATAGAGAGAATATCCTGCCTTTACGCCACTAACCGACTCTGCGTTTATCATGTCGATAAGCCCTTCAGCAGAAGAAAGGGACAACTTGCCGTTAATAAAAGCGCGCTTAGTAAACTCGCCGTTGTTAGCGAGCCTTGCCCCAGAAGATAGGGCTTTTTCTAAAATTCCCTTGGTTATAGCAACTCCACCGTGCGAGTGGAATTCAATAGTGTCTTCCCCCGTAAAACTTTTTGGTGCTTTAAAATAAACGCACATTCCAAAATCGGAAAACTTGTCCGTTTTAATTTCACCAACGTACATTTTATTGGGCTCGAATTCTCTAACCGAAATTTTTTCTAATGGAAAAAACATTTTTTCGGCAACGTCTAACGGAGAATCGCCACTTATTCTAATAACGGCAACACCACTTGCGCCGAGCGCCGTGGAAATTGCAACGATATTTTCACTTTTCATTATACTTAGTCCTTATTGTCCTTATCAAAATCTTTAAAAGGGTCTTCTTTAGAAGAATTCTCGTCAAATTCGGCAAACGGATTTGGTTCGGGGCGTTTTCTCTCTTGCTCTCTAGTAGGCTCGTAAGGTCTTTGCGAATACGCGCCAAACGAACTAAAGTATTTTGAACGCATATATTCTTGGTAATTTACAGCCTTTTTGTTTCTAACGGCAAAAATGAACGGACCTTCTAGACCAAGAACTGATAAAACGGTTGCCAAAATAAAATGGTCTGGGTAGTATTTTTTGAATATTCCAATATAAGCAATGGCAAGT
>JAZOOV010000019.1:0-5604 GCA_045655215.1 Christensenellaceae bacterium
AGACAAAAAGTTAGTTATGATTTGCCCTAACCCTTGAGTTAGAAGATATCTTTCATTAGTTGAAATGATTAACAAGTTCAATATCAACATGAGAAACGTACACGCTTTTGCTATGGACGAATTTGCCGATGAAGACGGAAACGTTTGCCCAACTACTTACGCGCCAGGTTTAGGTTATTCGTTTATGCACAACTTCTACGGCAATATCCGTGAAGATTTACGCCCAGACGTTTCTCAATGGCATACCTTTAACAATGAAAACTCAAAATACGGCGTTTATTCAAAAATGATTGAAGACGAAGGTGGCGCTGATATTATTTACTCTGCTACCGGTTGGCCAGGCCACATGGCGTTTATCGACCCTGACCTTCCAGAACATAAGGGATTAGCAGATACTTTAGAAGATTTTATCAAAATTAAGTCTGGCATTGTCACCCCAAGTTTAATCACCGTTTGTGAAGATTCACTTATGCCACAAGTTGGAAATGCAGGCGACCTTTGGGCTGTTCCACCTAGAGCGGCTACCATTGGACCTTACGATATTGTTAACGCTAAAGAACGTTGTATCGTTCACGACGGCGCAACCCCTAACGGTTGGCAAAAAATGATTTCTCGTATGGAATTATACGGAGAAATTTCTAAGGATTGTCCTTCTTCTATTGCTCGTCTTGGCAAGGGCGTTTGCTACGTTGCTGAAGCGCAAGGCACTCCAATTAACCATTGGTTCTACGGAATGAAGGCAAAAGATTTAATCTAAGGTATTTAATATGAAAGCCATAATTAACACTAAACTAATTCTAGAAGACGGAATTATTTTCGACGGAGCAATAGTTTTCGATAACGAAAAAATTATTGATTTCGGCGAAAGTGATAAGGTCGTTATTCCTGCTGATGCCGAGATTATCGACGCAAACGGGCTATATACTGCGCCCGGTTTTATCGATATTCACAACCACGGTTCTATGGATTATCTTTTCGTTAAAGAACCCCTTAAATGCGCCGAACACTTTCTAAAACACGGCGAAACTACCGTTCTTCCTACCATTTACTACGATATGAATCTAGAACAAATGCTAGAAGGTGCAGATAAGATTAAAAAAGCATCTAAGGAAGGGGCGGGCAAAATCATTTTAGGGCTTTATATGGAAGGTCCGTATATGTCGGGTTTTGGTAGCAACCAAAAGTTTATCCGTTGGAACGGCGATATAAAGGAAGAAGAGTTTGCGCCGTTAGTTGACACCCTTGGCGATTTCGTTAAGGTTTGGGCAATTGCTCCTGAAAGAGTGGGAATAGAAAACTTTTTAGGCTACGTTAGAGAAAGATATCCAAGCGTAGTGTTCGCTTTAGGGCATACTAGGGCGACTGCCGAGCAAATTAGAAAGGTTAGAAAGTATAATATCACCTTGCAAACTCACACCCAAGATTCAGGCAAGGCAAAAGGTCTTGCTCAAGGCGTTATGGGTGCAGGGGCAGACGAGTATACCTTATATAACCCTGATATGTTCGCTGAACTTATTTGCGACCATACGGGCATTCACGTTTGCGCCGACCTAATTAAGATGATTGTTAGAACTAAGGGCGTTGAACGTATGATTTTAATTACCGACTCTATGACGAAAAGTGGAGACTATACTAACTGCGTTGAAGACGGAATTGGATACGGCCCTGATATCAACTACGATTATAGGGGATACGTTTCGGGCAGTAGGCTTACTTTAGATTCTGCAGTAAGAAACATGATGCGACACACGGGATACGGTCTTTGCCATGCCGTTAGATTCGCAACGCTTAACCCTGCTAAAGTTTTGGGAATTGACGACTATTACGGAAGCATTGAAAAAGGCAAAATTCCTAACCTACTTATTATGGATGACGCAGTTAATATTAAAAAGATTTTCTTAAACGGAGAAGAAGTTAATTTATAAACCTAATAATGCTAATTTAAGGAGAAAATATGGGATTATACGACGAATTTAGATTTAAGCCCGCAACTTTTTTGCCACATAAAGACCTTCCTTTAGAAGAACTAGAGAGAGTTCGCAACATTAAAAGGGAAGATATGGAATATACAAACGAAAACGGATACAGCGTTAAGGTGGTAATAGACCCTGTTCAATGTATGGTTATCGACCTATTCCATAGAATTTACGAAAGCGATAAACTCGATAAGCACTTAACCATAATTTGCCCTAACCAATGGCCAGGCACTTATTCTGCCGTTGCCGAAATGCTAAACAAGTTTAACGTAAGCGCAAGAAACGTTGATGCGTTTGCTATGGACGAGTGGGCTGATGAAGACGGAAACGTTGCTCCACTAACCTACGGCGCAGGTTTAGGCTACTCGTTTATCAATCACTTCTATAAGAATATTCGTGAAGATTTACGCCCTGATATTTCGCATTGGCACACCTTTAACAATGATAATAAGGGTGACGGCGTTTATTCTAAGATGATAGAAGATTTAGGTGGGGCAGACGTTATTTATTCTGCAACCGGTTGGCCGGGACATACGGCGTTTATCGATCCTAACTCTAAAAAATTTAAGGCAGACACCTTAGAAGAGTTTTGTAAAATTAAGTCGGGTATCGTAATAGAAGATCCATTAACCGTTTGTGAAAACTCTTTATTTGCTCCAATGGGTGCGTCGGGCGACGTTTGGGCAGTTCCACCAAAGGCTGCTACAATTGGACCTTACGACGTTGTTAACGCAAAAGAGAGAGTAGAAGTGCATAGTTTTACTAATCCTGGTGGAGATTCTTGGCAAAGAATGATTTCAAGGCTTGAACTTTACGGACCTATCTCTATGCAATGCCCTGCGTCTATTATGAGACTCGGCAAGGGAACTTGCTACGTTTCAGAGGCTATCGCTAAGCCGTTTAAGAGTTGGCATTGTGGAATTAAAAATAGCGAACTTTAATAAAAATAAAAATAAAAAACGCTACCAAAAGTTTGGTAGCGTTTTTCATTATGCTTAAAAATTAATGTTCGAGTGATTCAATCGCTTCGCTGATGGTCATTGCTAATATGCTTGGGGTGGTGATATTTGCCGTGACGATTCCTGCGTCTATAAGTTCTCTAATGGTTGAATTAGATAGGGCGCTTGATAGGGTAGAGCCGTTTTGCATTGAAGAAATGGTCAAGGTAGACTCAACGTATTTACTTGGTGCACCTTCCACCTTGTCGCTTCCCGTGAAGCCTAAAAGTAGCCATACGCCTGCATTTTTACTAATGTAGTAAGTGCCAGACGAACTTTGAGTAAATACTACCTTTCCACCTTCTTCACTCTTAACAAACTTTCTAGTGGTGTCTTTTGCCTCGCTAGTTTTGGTGGTGAACGAACTTTCGCCGTATACTTCGTAGAGAGATAGTGCGTTTAACTTGTCGCCAAGATTTCCAATGGTGACCGAACTATCCTTAACTAGCGTATCTAAAATTTGGTTGCCCGTTGAACCTTCAATCACGGTTGCAAGGTGTAGTTTGGTGATATCAAAAGGAGTAGAGCCGTCCGCATTATGCATGTGACCAAACTTAATCTCGTTATATGGTAAGGAGTAAACGTCTTCTAAAATCTCTTGTAAGCCTGCGTCTGCCGATAAGATATGATATAGATATACTCTATCAATATTAAAGGTTGCTCCTGTCAAGTGATTTAACTTAATGTTTTCGTAAGGGTGAATATCGCAAGCGTCTTCTAGTAAATCCTTAAGATGAGTTTCAGGTGATGGAAGAACGGTTGCAAGCGAAATCTTCTTTATATCGAAAGAAGAAAGGTCTTTAATAATTAACGGAGCAGTTCCACTCTTATTGGTTGCTTCTCTTAAAATCTTAAACATATCGCCTGAGTCGGTCACTATGGTAGAGAGTTCTACGTTGCCGATATCAAAATTAGAAGAGGTTAGCGAGCCGATAGTTAACGCTTCGCTACTGCCAAGTTTTGCCGCTTGACGCAATACGTTATATAAATTATCCGTTCTAGTGCCTAAAACGTCTTCTAGTTTAACTTCGTTAAGGTTAAAATCGTTTAGGTCTTTTACTGCTAAGGTGTCTTTTGTCTTATCAGTTAGAGAAGAAAGCAACATTTTATAAGTGGTTTCGTTGCCTGAGTATGGCAATACTGAAGAAAGTTTAATGTTATCCATCTTGAACTTTGCTAGGTCGTTTATGCTAATTTCGTCGATATTAGGATTTCCAGGTAGGTTATCCGACAAGAAGTCGAATAGTTCTGCGTTAGTAGTTGGATCTAATACGGACGAGAGTTTCATAGTGTCCATATCGAAGTTTTGTAAGTGCTCGATGGTGAGGTCTTTCTTAGCAACGCCTGGGAAAGAGTCTGCTAGCATATTATAGATGGTTTGGTTTTCTTCAATAGAGAAGAGAGCCGTTAGTTTAACGCCATTTAAGTCAAAACCTGCTAGGTCGTTAATGGTTATTTGGTTAGGCGTTTTATTCGTCACGTCTTCTAAAATATTATATAGGGTTTCATTATCACTATTCTTTTCGCCTAAAAGAACGGAAAGTTTAGTGTCTGATATATCAATCTTGCTTAAGTCTGCAATAGTGATTTTATTTTCTGGTTTACCCGTTGCGTCGGTTAAAAGATTAAATAGAACTTCATATTCTTCTGGGTTTAAGAAGCCCGAAAGATTAACCTTAGTCATATCTAGTCCGTTGAGTGATGCTACGGTCACAGGGTCAGTCGTCTTAAGCCCTGCAGCGCCACGCAAGATAGAGTATAGCGAATCGTTGCCTTCTTCTGGAAGAAGAACGTTTAGGTTAATATCGTCTAAAGATATCTCGCCAACGCCACTAACCGTGGTGTCGCCAATAATTTTATTTAACACGCTATCGTCGTCAAACTCTGCGCCACCTAGACCAGAAATAAGAGAAATTATCTTTTCTCTACCAAGTCTTTCGGAAATTAAGTTTAGTGCTTGTGGAATTGGAACGTATGCGAGTGCTCCATAGTAAAGAGTTGCACTATCTGGAGCAATTCTACTCTTGTCGTCGTTAAACGCTCTAACGTATTCGCCGTCTTCTAAATAGTAGTAAAGGGCGGGAACGAAAGTTTCGCTCTCTACGTCAACTTCAGTAGTCACTTCTTCCCAGGTAGAGAAAGCGTTTAGGTTTTTAAAGTCGCCAAGAGAATCGAGGCCAACAACGCCGTCAATTGATGCGATAACTTCCACCATTTCGCCAGGGTTAGAGCCGATTTTATTTACAAACTCGGTTATTTTTAGAGAGTCCATATCGTCTACCTTAAAGCGAATAAAGGTCGAAAGGGTTTTTCCACCTATTATTTCGGTATTAGTAATAGAGTCAACTAAATCTTTTGCAAAAGGAATGTCTCCAAAAGTGAAGTTATCTATATTCATAGCAACTTCAAGTAGTGAGCCTTCTGCAGCCTTGCCTGCCTTTTCTTCGCCAAAAAGGGTTTTTGCGGGGATTGCACCTAATACGATTGCTATTCCACCAACCGTGATTAGAACGAAAGAAATTACGCCCCAAAGCCAAATGAAGAAATTTCTTAGGTGTCTACGCTTATAATATTTAAGCGCTTTTTTAGTCCTTTTTTCTTCTTTTGAAAGAACTGCCGTATTCATAAAA
>JAZOOV010000020.1:0-29862 GCA_045655215.1 Christensenellaceae bacterium
CTCTTTGGGGCAAACTATACGGACAATGGCTTTGCGAAGGCGCAGTATTCGTTTACGACTTCGACAAGTTTGACGAAAACGATATACTCCCTATGTTCGCTAGATACAACATCACCACTTTCTGCGCTCCACCTACCATGCTACGCATGTTAATTCGTGGCGACCTATCTAAGTTCGACCTATCTTCAATCCACCACATGACTACGGCTGGAGAAGCGTTAAACCCTGAAGTATTCAATAAGTTTAAAGAAGCAACGGGCTTAGAGATAATGGAAGGCTTTGGTCAAACGGAAACCACCCTTGCAATCGCAAATCTTTACGGCACTAGTCCAAAAATCGGTGCTATGGGCAAGGCAAATCCACAATACGACGTGGATATCGTTGATGCAGACGGAAAGACGGTTGCTCCCGGTGAAGTTGGCGAAATCGTAATTCACACCGACAAGGAAGTTCCTTGTGGACTATTTAGAGAATATTATAGAGATAGCGAAAAAACTCACGACGCTTGGCACGACGGCTTATATCACACGGGCGACACGGCTTGGCGAGATGAAGACGGCTACTTCTGGTACGTTGGACGTGTTGACGACGTTATTAAGTCTAGTGGCTATCGTATAGGACCATTTGAAATTGAGTCAGTTATAATGGAACTCCCATACGTTCTAGAATGTGGCGTTTCAGCCGCACCGGACGAAGTTAGGGGACAAGTAGTAAAAGCAAGTATCGTTCTAACCAAAGGCACTATACCTAGTGAAGAATTGAAAAAAGAAATTCAAAAGTACGTTAAGGACCACACTGCTCCATATAAATATCCTAGAGTTATCGTGTTTAGAGACGACCTTCCTAAAACTATAAGTGGAAAAATTCAAAGAAACAAACTCTAATAAAATAGGCTTAAAGCCAATCAAAAAAGGTCTACCAATCGGTAGACCTTTTTCCTTTTTACATTTTTTATTCGGCAGTTTTCTTTGCCTTTTTCTTAAAGATAAACTTTCTAAATAGGACGATATTTAATACTACAAACATTGCGCCTAAAATTCCCATAGTAAGTATTGGGTCAGTTGGAGCAAGATTTGCTAGTAGCATTATTGGAAAGCCCAAAACTATTGCAGGAAGTTGTTGGAACACGAGATTCTCTGCAACCGGAGTTTTGAGTTCTGCATCGATTTCACGAAGCAATACCATACCCGTACTAGCCGTTCCCGTGAGCATTCCGTACATTGCCAAAAATTGTTCGTCGTAATATTCGCCGAAAAGTTTTTTTGCAACGAATAAATTGTAAAAGTAAGTGGAAGCAAGCCCAACTACTGCAAGAATAGCAACCACCCACCAATAATCTTTTAGAAGTTCAATTCTAATTGCAGCGATTCCGGCAACAATCATAACGTCAAAGAAAAATCCACCTATTCTTTGCATTAGGAAACTATTCATATATTGACGGCGAATAACGTTTTTCTTCTTTAAGAAGTTGGTTATCCCCTTAAAGATTGTAGCCACAATAACGCCGAACAAGAAATTAAAGCCGAAAAGCAAGTTCTTTAATCCAGGAAGTAATTCGCCAATGCCATACATTATTAAGTATGCGATAAAATACGAGATAACCACAAAAGCAATTTGGAAAGTGATTTTATCAATACTTCCGTTCATTGGAATTTCGTCGTTTGCTTGAATTTGTCCAATTTCAAGTTCGCCTTCACTCTTTTTACCGAGTTTTTCCGTAAATCTCTTTCTATGTATGCTAAGATAGATAACGCCACCTAAAGATGCAGATAAAAATCCAAGCGCAGCGATTGTTAAGCCGAAGTTAGCCCCACCCGTAAATCCGTAGTCCGTTTCATAAATAGTGCCCCAATTAAGCGCTTGTCCCGTTCCTTGACCATAGCCGAAAGGCAATAATATACCACTATATCCACAAACTGATGGAACGAATACAGCGGCAATAAGAGTGATTGCCATACCTAAAACGGCTTGCATTAGATAGGTTGTGACGGTTGTGATGCCCGTGTCTATAATTTCCACGTTTCTCTTTTTAGATTTCTTTGATTGAACGGTAGAAAAGGTTGTTGCAATAAATCCAAGTGCTAGTGCGTGGTAGGTTATAACTTCTAGCCCGTTAGTTCCCGCTCCGTTCATAAAGTCGCCGGCGTAAATATCAATATTAAAGCCGTAATTGAACACCGAAGAAACGATAAGTAGCAGTAAACCGCCTAGAACCGAAGTCGGTATTAACGATCTTCTTAAAAACGGAATATTTCTTTTAATTACGTTTGCAACGAGTAGCGAAAGTAAAATTACCGAAATAAGATTTATTCCACCCCAAGTGCTAAATTCCCAAAAACTCATTGTCAGCCCCCTTTAGTTGATTGTTGTATCTGTGATAAAAATTTAAGTATTTAACGGCGTTAAAGCGTTTATCGCCCTTAAATTGATAAACTTCGTCCTTATAGTAAACGTTTAGTTTGTTCCTGCCTAAAACGCTTACCCCTAAAACTTCTTCAAACGAAAGTTCTATTTTCCCTTCGCCCTTACTTGTTAAAATTTTCCCACCGTAAAGACTAATAGAAGTTTGTTTTTCTAATAAATATTTTCTCTTTCTTGGAACTACTTTATAAAGTTTTGCCTTGTCCGTATAAAAAAGTTGCTCTTTTTTCTCTACTAGGTCAAGTTTATTTATAAAGTCGCATTGAGCATTGTACCACTCTAGATAGTTTTTATAAGGAAATTCTTTATCCAATGAAGAAAGTGTCTTATCTTCTTCATATTTAACTTCTAGCCCACAATTTTTGCACTTAATAGTATCGCCCTTGCTAACAAACTCGGTGAGTTCGCATTTTGGACAATAGTAGGCAACCCTTTCAAGATATTCGGCTTTTTTCTTGCCGATATATTTTCCACCTAGCGAAAATTCATTTAAGTATAGTTCTTTCTTTATAAGTTCGTGTAGTTCTTCCTTAGAAAGTTTTTCAATCTCTTCAGGCTCAACTACCCTTTTAACGTAGCCAACTAAGTTTCCCTTTCTGCCCTTATCTGCCCATCTTGGAAGCGCTCCGTAGCCACCTTCAATTCTATACATAATAAGTGGAATGCCAAGTTTTTTAACGAGTGGAACGATTGACGGATTAAAATAGCACGTTTCCCCACTATAAGTTCTATTCCCTTCAGGAGAAATTGCAATGGTAGCCCCTTCTTTTACTGCTTTTATGCAGGTTTTAACGGCGTTCATATCGGTCACGTTCTTTTTTATAGGAATAGGACTGCCAAAATATTCTAGCACCCTAGAGTAAAAGCCGTTTGAAAGCACGTCGTCACTAGCCAAAAAATAAATTGGAAACTTGAAACTCATTGCTATAATAAATTGGTCGTACCCCGTTTGGTGATTAAAAAGTATCACGTAAGGGCCTTTTTCTTTTCTATTAAATTTTTTTACCTTAGCACCAGACTTTGCCTTAACGTAAAGCCACACTAAAGGATAAATAATCCTTCTAGTGAATTTGTGCCTAAATTTTATCCACTTTTTCTTTTTCATCTTTATCCATCAAAAATCTCTCCTTATTATAACATATAAAAAACATAAAAGTCTTGATTTTCTTAAAAAAACATATTAAGTGATAAAAAAAATTTTTTTATTTTACTTTATACTTTACAAAACTTTTATTCTTTGTTATACTTTTTTTATAGCACGCAAGAAGTTGACTGCGAAGTTTTGCAAACTAAAGGAGATAATATGAGCGATAATAAAAGATATTTAAGTGCTAAAGAAATTTACGCAAAATACGGCATTGACACCGAAAACGCAATCGAAAAATTACTTAGTATTCCCATTTCTATTCACTGCTGGCAAGGAGATGACGTTGTAGGATTTGACAACGACAGCGCCTTATCTGGAGGAATTCAAACGACGGGCAACTATATGGGCAAGGCAAGAAATAAAGAAGAACTATTTTTAGACCTTAAAAAAGCACTCTCTTTAATGCCTGGTAAAAAACGCTTAAATTTACACGCAAGTTATGCTATTTTAGGTGATGATGCGGGCAAAATTGATAGAGATAAGTATTCTATCAAGCACTTTAAGGAGTGGATTGACTTTGCTAAAGAAGAAGGGCTTGACGGAATTGACTTTAACCCAACCTTCTTTGCGCACCCTATGGTTAAAGACGGATTAACCCTTTCTTCCCCAGACCAAAAGACTAGAGAATTTTGGATTGAACACGGCAAGCGTTCAATGGAAATTGCAAGTGAACTAGGAAAAGCGTTTAACAAGCCTTGCTTAGTAAATATTTGGATTCCAGACGGATATAAAGACGTTCCTGCAGATAGATTGTCGCCAAGACTACGCTTAAAAGATTCACTAGATAAGATTTTAGAAAATTACGATAAAAAGTGGGTTATCCCTGCGGTAGAGAGTAAAGTTTTCGGTATTGGCGTTGAAAGTTATACGGTTGGTAGCAACGAATTCTATCAAAACTACGCTTCTCAAAAAGGCATTTGTTGTCTATTAGATAACGGACACTACCACCCAACCGAAACCGTTTCAGACAAAATTCCATCACTTCTCGCTTTCTACGATACCGTTGCTTTGCACGTGACTCGTTCTGTTCGTTGGGATAGTGACCACGTTGTTGTTTTTGAAGACGAACTAAAGGAAATTGCAAAAGAAATCGTTAGAAACGACGCTATAGATAAGGTAAAAATCGGCTTAGACTACTTCGACGCATCTATAAACCGTATTTACGCTTGGGTGACTGGACTTCGCTCTATGCAAAAGGCACTTTTATACGCACTACTAATTCCAAATGGTCTATTAAAAGACGCTCAAGAAAATGGAGATTTCACCCTTTTAATGCACCTTAACGAAAAGGTTAAAACTCTTCCTATGTTCGACGTTTGGGAAGAATATCTAGCGCGCCTTGGCTTAAATGACGACTTCTATAAAGAAGTTAAAGACTACGAAAATAGCGTTTTAGCAAAGAGAATTTAAGAATAAACTTAAAATAAAAACACCGACTTGAATTTTTTCAAGTCGGTGTTTATTTTTTTATTTATTCCACTTCTTCAACTAGATACGAACAAGATTCTGCTTTAACCGATAGGGTTAACTTATCAGCATCTTCCGGTGGATATATGGTAGAAGATAAAACGTTGCCGTCTTCAAATATTTCTACTGAAAACTCATCCATAACTATAGTTAGCGTTTTTTCTTCATTAGTAGAACAAGGCATACGGCGTATTCCGTTTAAAGAATCGCTATCCGTTTCCACACCCTTAATCTCTTCTCCCGAACGGGAGCGATTAAACACCCATTTGTTATCCAACAAACAAAGTTCGGTGTAGTTTTCACCCTTTTCGCGAAGTTTAAGGTTAAACTCAGTTAGCCCTTTTGTCTTAATAGTAATAACGCCCTTTTTAACGTTATCTTCTAGCAATCCGTTAACGACCTTTTCTACTCCACCTTTAGTTTTCACGATAGGGGTTTGATATAACCTACCTTCCTTAACTACAACTTTTCTTGGAATAGTTAGCATACCTGCAAAGCCGTATTTACTAGACGGAATATTTCTATCCCACATATTGAGCCAACCGATTACTACGTTTGCCCCTTTAATCGTTTGTGGTGCGTAAAGGTCAAAGCCGTAGTCCATAGTTCCCCTAGCCTTTTCCTTAAATAGTCCACTCTCGTAATCAAGTTTACCTATATGCCAACGAGAAGTATGCACGTTAAAATGCCCTTCTTCTTTGGGTTGAAATTGTTCGCTCGAAAGTAAAAGATTTAACTCTTCTACGTAGTCTGGGCACTCAATCATCTCGCCACTAGAGTCTTTATTAAACAAGTCGCCAATAAATTCCCAATCAAAGAGATTTGAAGATTTGAAGAGTAAAATTCTACCCTTTCCGTCACGTTTTTTTGCCGCAACTACACACCAAAAGTATTCGTTATAGCGCCAAACTTTTGGATCGCGAAAATTCCAAGGCTCGTATTCAGCGGGAAGTTTATCTTCGCCAATTACTATGCCGTGCTTTTTAAAAGTTATTCCATCTTCGCTTTCTGCTAGGCATTGAAGTTGTCTAAACGTTTCGCCACCTTGATTTTCCACTACTCCCGTGTATAGAAGCCAAAGTTTTCCGTCGTATTCTATTGCACTGCCTGAAAAACAACCGAAAGAATCGAACTCGTCGCAAGGAATTAGAGCGTTAGGCAAATATTCCCAATGGGTTAAATCTTCGCTAACGACGTGTCCCCAATGCATTGGCCCCCATTGAACGTCATTTGGGTTATGTTGAAAAAATACGTGATATTTGCCCTTAAAAAACACCAGTCCGTTAGGGTCGTTTATCCACCCTTTTTCGCCTGTTATATGAAAAGCGGGTTGTTTTGTTTTAAGTATAGTCATATTTAGTCTCTCGCTTTTTTGTCTTCCCCTTGCCCAAAAAGACAAGGGGAAAACTATTAGATTTTATTTTTTATTATCGAATAGCCGCAATAAAGCCTTCTGGAGCAACAGTTAAATTTGCTCTAAAGTCATCTACTACAAAACAACCATAGTTGCTAGTTGAGTTATCTACTACTCTAAAGAAGCAATCTGCAGTTTCACCGGTGTATTGATAGTAGTAAGCAAACATTTCGGTGTTAACCTTGCCAGGCGCTTCGTTATAGAAGGTTGCAATAACGCTTCCGTCTGCTCTAACGAGTTGAACGTGTACGTCACGAGTACCTGCAGCGCCGAATCTAAATGAAACGTAAGCGTCTTTCTTTAAGGTGAAAGTTGAACTATCAAGAGTTCCCTTAGTGTTTTCACAGTTAGTGCCGTCTGGTCTACAGAAGGTAAATAAATTATTGCCGTCTTTTCTACCGTCGTTCTTAGTATACCAACCAGCGTCGTGTTCACTGCTTTCTACCCAACCTAAAGTATTGTGAGCGCCTGCTTCGGTAATATTCATAGTCCAGCCGTCAAGTCCGCTTTCAAAACTTCCGTTAGCAACTTCGTAAACTCCGCTAAAAATATTGTTAGCCGTAATTGCTTCAGGAAGAGTGGTGTTAGATGCATAGTAGGTCACAACGTTATCGAAAGATACGCACCCCCAACCACTCGTAGCGTAGTCTATAACTTGAATTCTTGCAGTCTTTCCAACATGGGCAGAAAGGTCTGCAACGTATTGAATAAGTTTTGCGTCTTGTTGTGCTTGTTGACGATATCTTGCAAGAATTTCGTTAGTAGCCCCGTCAATTACTTGAACGTAGCAGAATTCGTTTCCACCACCACCAAGCATAAACGAGATATAACCCGTTCCACCAATTTCAAATAGCGAACTGGTTAAAGAACCTTTGTTTCCTTCTCTCATAGTGTCAGCGCCGAAACTTTCTACGCCGGTGAAGAGATACGTTCCGTTCTTGCCGTATGCAATGTTATCTCTCCAATATCCGTCTGCATTGGTGACAAGACCAATTTCGCCTACGTTCCACCAACCTTGAACGTCGCCCATTTCAAATCCGCCGTTGAATAGGTCGTAAATAGTGCCTGAAACTGCATAATTTACAGGGGTAGCATCGTTAAATCCATTTGGCTCTTGAGCGTAGTAGGTAATAAAACTATCTACAAAGAATAAGCCGTAGCCACTATCTGCGTTATCGCTAATTCTAATAAATACCTCTTCGCCAATGAAGTTAGAAAGGTCTGCCTTGTAAGAAATTAAGGTGCAACCACTCTTAACGTCTTCGGTTCTCTCTTGCCATAATCCGTTATAATAACGAGCAAGAATTTGCTTGCTATCTGCATCAACAACGTCTACGTAAACGTAGTTGCCGTCTCTTGCTGCGCCGAGTTTGAAGGTCATAAAGCCCGAGCCACCAACGGTAAAGGTTGAACTAGTTAGCGTACCAACTGCCGATTCTACCGCGCCTGGAGCGTATGCAGAGAACATCTTTTCGCCGTCCATGCCGAAAGCGAAACCTTCAGCAGATTCAGGGTCGTTTAGCCAATAATTAGTAGCAGTGTCAACATCGCCGATATTGCCAACTTTGCTCCATCCGTCTAAGCCGTTTTCAAAGCCACCGTTATATAGTTTATATTGTTCTCTATCTAAGTAGTTATCACCTACTACAGAATCAACAACGCCAAATCCTCCGTTGCCGTCCTCAGCAACTTCAGTAATGAACGCATAGAGATTTTCAATATATCCGTTTTCATTTTCATAATTAGTTTCAAATTCAATTTCGTATACGATTAAACCGTAGTTTTCGTATGCGTCGTTAGAATAAATATCCTTAGCGCCGTAAGTAGTCATCCCACTTGCAGTGTTAAGACTAATTGCACCGTAATAGGTTGCAGTTTTTGCGCCAGGTAGTTGCGTAGTGTCGATTTCTACTCCGTTAAAGGTGTATTTATAACCGATGTAGTAAAGTCCGTCTTCTTTAAGGAAAGTGTCGTCAAACGCAGTCACGAGTAAAAGGTATTTTCCGTCAGTAGAAACTTTTGCCTTTAACTCTTTAAGAGTGTTTTCGCTCTCTTCATTTACTTCATCTGCAAAAGCAGTGTAAACACCACCCGTCACGTAAGAGTTTGAGCCGTTTTCCGTGCCCATACTAAGAGCACAAGCAGTGGCAAACAACGCGATGGTAAGAGCGACTAATAATACGATAATTCTGTTTTTAATAATTAACTTTTTCATCTTATTTTGCCTTCTTTTTTTATTTTTTTAATTAGTTAGCCTCGTACGAATCTTCTCTGTTCGGTCTACTAGGTAAATTGCCCGTAAAACCACCTTGCCCACCCTCGTCATCAGGGTTGTCGGGATTATCTGGATTATCCGGATTTTCCGGTTCTTCTGGGTTTTCAGGTTCACTAGGTTTTTCTGGTTCACTTGGGTTTTCTGGTTCATCTGGATCTTCAGGAGATTGCCCCGGCGACTCTATTCCACCTTGATCTCCTGGAGGATTTTCTCCACCACACGAAGTAAACGCGCAAACTGAACAAATAAGCATAAGTACTGCGACTAGTAGCGCAAATATTTTTCTTCTAATCATAAATATTTGCCGTCGAAAATGATCCAATCGCCATCGCCGTCGTAAGTTCCTTTAGTGTCGAAAGTTGACGCTAAAATCACGTCTTCACTTAAGGTGAGTGTTTCAAACTCTAAAGGCTCGTATGGTTTTTTGGTCTTTTTAGTCGTCTCTTTTACTGCTTGCAAGGTATTTTTTACCATTTTCTTTCCTCCTTTATTGAACGTTTAATTTATTCTCGGCGAGAATTGCCATTGGCAAATTCTCGCTTTGTTCATAATAAGTTATAAAACTATCTACTGCTAGACAACCCCAAGCATTTTCAGCGTTGTCTACTACTACGATATAAACTTCCTGTCCCATAAATGCAGTTAAGTCTGCTTTATATTGGAACATATAACCTTCATTGTTATCCGTATTATCGTTGTGATATTTTGCTAGAAGCGTATCGTTTGAAGCGCTACGAATTTCAATATAGCACTCTTCATTATATCCACCGCCAAGTTTGAAGGTGATAAATCCTATTCCACCAACGGTGAAGTTTGAACTCTTTAGGCTACCTTTTGCCCCTTCCATAGAGCCCATAACGTCTTCTATACCCGTAAACAAATAATTTCCGTCTTTATTGTAAGGCTTGTTAGCGTTTTTCCAGAAAACGTCTTGTCCTGAAACGTATCCAATAGGACCTGACGTTTCAATAAGCGTCCAACCGGTTAAATCACCCGTCTCAAAATCGCCGTTTAGAACTTGGTAAATATTGTTTTCGCCAAGAACTTCATCAGGATTAGGTTCAGGTTTAATATCAACTGCAAGTCTAGCCTTTGCAGGAACGCCACTTTCACTCTTATAGTAGGTGACGAAACTATCTGCAGTTAGAAGTCCCCAGTTGGTAGCCCCGTTATCCACTAGGCGAAGTTTTAACGTTCTTCCCATAAACGCTGAAAGGTCTGCCTTATACCAAATCATATTTGCAAGATAACTTCCGTTATTTATGAGCCCCGTACCTAAATCGCTAAATCCTTTATTAGCAAATCTAGCGAGTTCTTCTTCAGTTGTAGCATCGATAACCGAGAGATAGCACTCTAATGGGTTTCCACCACCACCGAGTAGGTAGGTTATATATCCACTTCCACCAACCTTAAATGCTGAACTCGTTAGCGTACCCTTGTTAGATTCAACTACGCCTGCGCCTTCGTCAACGATACCAGAGAACAAATATTGTCCCTTTTTGTTGTATGGGAAGTTTTCGTTCCACCAACCGTGAGCGTTGGTCACCTTACCGATTTTTTGACCTTCTAAAGTCCAACCGGTTAAATCTCCACTTTCAAATCCGCCGTTCACTACTTGATATTCGCTCTCTAGCATAGTATCTCCGTCGTAAACTGCTAAGAAAGATTCGCTATCTATCCATAGAGGTTTTTCTTCCCAATAAGTTTGAACGCTATCTAAAACGATACAACCTAATTCTTCTTGTGAATCGTTATCGTCAACTACTTCAATATACATAGTTTCGCCGATATAAGCAGAAAGGTCTGCGTAGTATTGTACCATATTTAGAAGTCTCATTCCGTTTTGAACGTATGGGAATTGATAGTTCCAATACTTGAAGTTAGAATATCTTGCAACTTCTTCGGCTTCTCCGTCACGAACTACCATAAATCTAATGTAGGTTCTTCCTTGGTCAGCACAACCACCTAGTTTATAAGTGACGTAGCCAGAACCACCAAGTTCAAACGTAGAAGAACGCAAGATTCCTTTTGCCGACGGCATATACTTGCCGTAGTGGTAGTTTCCATCTCTAGAATAGGTGATGTTTTCGTTCCACCAAACTGATTCGGTGTTAACGCCTTCGTTAGAGAAAGCCTCTCCCTCAACGATAGTCCAACCTGCAAGAGAGCCCGTTTCAAATCCGCCGTTTTTGATTTCGTATTTTGAAGGAGCGTCTACTTCGGTTTGATAAACGATAGTCTTTGTGAAGAACGCGCCCTCGTCTTGAGAGTCTGCGTATTCACCAATCTTAATATCGTCTACTGCAAAGTATCCGTAATACCAACTATCGTCGTTGTCAACTACTCTAATATACGCTTCTTTGTTTTTATATTCCGACAAATCAAGGAAGTATTCATAGAAGTTATCGGTGTTATAAACGCCTGCAGAATATCTAGTTGGAATTACGTAATCTTCAGTATGTTCTAAGAAATACTCGTTGGTTTGCATTGCTATAAGTTGATCGTCTTCAGCCGTATAGAAACCAACGTAGCAAATTTTTTCTCTTGCTTTTTTAGGAGCGCCCGTGCCCTTTCCAACGGCAAGCGCGCCACCTGCAAGTTTTAAACTAACCACGCCGTCTTCAGGGATAACGAAGTTAGTTGAGCGAATAGCACCCGTTCTTGCCCCTGAAAATTTTCCGTGGAAGCCTTTTCCCGTCAAATACCAATTACCCGTTTGGTTAATGGATAGTTGGTTGTTGTTAGTATCGTCTGCATAAGAAAAAGTCTTTGCAGAAGAAATGCAATCTTCGTTAAAAGCGTCGCCGTATTCGATAGTCCAACCCGAAAGGTCGGCAGTTTCAAAACCACCGTTTAGGATATCCTTTACCGTTTCGCCATCTTCATTTCCGCAACTTATAGCGCCTAGCGAGAAGAAGAGCGCGCACACTAAACTTAAAATTGTTATTAACTTTTTACGCATATCGCCCTCCTACTCTCCAAGATTACCAACGTTTCCGTAGTATGCAGGCACCATTTGGTCGGTGTAAGCGCTACCCATACGGTAAACGGTAAACTCGGTAAACTTAACGTTTGCATTGTTATCGAACACCCTCAAATAATCGGAGTTGCCGTATTTAGGGTAAATTCTCGTTGTGAAACTCATTATTCCGTCCACGTAAACTTCAAGCATTGAACGGTCTAATAAGATTGTAATTTCATATTCGTTTTTAACTCTATCCCAAACGTGACTTGCTTGTTTACTTACGTAATCAAGTAGAGAAGATTGGTTTCTCTCCACGTAAACACCCCTATTTGAGAAGGTTATTTCCGTTCTCTCGGTCATATTGTCTACTACGTTTGGATTAAATCTAACGCAAATACCACCAGAATATTCAGGAGCAGTTGGAGCAAGCTCAATTTTTGCTCTAATTTCTAACGTGTCGCCACGAATAGAAGAGATTTCTGCATTGATTTCACTAGTAGTCTTGCCTTCGCCCTTATAGTCGATTAATGTTTCCTTTCTCAAAGATTCTATTTCCTTGATTGGCTCTCTAATAACGTCCACTCCGTTATCTGCAAGCCAGAGTTCTAGTGGAATTGCAAAGTTGTGTGCCCAACCTGCAGTATAGTTTTGGTCAGTACCTGCGTCTTTACCTTGCGCAATAGCGTACATAACCGTTCTGCCTTGCTCGTATTTAGTTTTGCCGTTTGCCATATCTTCTTCAGTTAAGAAGCAGTATCCGTTTTGACCGGTGTATACTCCTCTTCCTAAATCGAATAGTTTTGGCTTGTTGTCGTCTGCAATAAATCTACAAGTAGTCTTATCAAAAGTTCCAATCCAGTAATAGCACTCAACCGTGTATCCTGGAACGGTGTATTGTGGGCAGTCAAATAAGATATATTTGGTTTGAGAGCCGTCTTTAGTGGTGATTGGTAGCATTACTACGCATTCCCAATGTGCACCTTGTTCTGGATATAAGTTGTAGTCACATTGATAGAGATATCCCCTATGCTCCCACTCTCTCATGTTCTCGGAAGTGTAAACTACTGCCGAGCCACCTGCATCTGGAATAGAAGTTGAAACCATCATATAATAAGTGCCGTCGTCATACCAAACGAAAGGATCACGGAATTGTTCTCTTTCACCTTGCGTGTTGTCGTTTGGTTGAGTAATTACTAACTTATCTTCTACAACCCAATCAACTAAATATGGATCGTTAGGATCTGCAGCGTGTGCAAAGGCAACGTTTTGTCCACCGTGGTTAGGGTTGCCGTATAAGTTAGTACCTGCCGTAATAACTAGCCAAGGCGTTCCGTCTGGACCTATGCAAGCGCCACCCGTCCAAATACCCTCTGGGCAAATGCCTGCTGTTGGAGCAACTGCGTCCTTAACGTATTCCCAATGAATCATATCGTCACTTACCAAGTGTCCCCAACGAATTTGCGACCAATATGGACCTGCTGGGTTATGTTGATAAAGAACGTGATATTTTCCCTTATAATAGAAAGGTGAGTGT
This sequence comes from Christensenellaceae bacterium, assembly GCA_045655215.1. Taxonomy (GTDB): domain Bacteria; phylum Bacillota; class Clostridia; order Christensenellales; family Borkfalkiaceae; genus UBA1259. Next base: position 13,224 of record JAZOOV010000020.1, read on the forward strand.
GGTTCGTTCATCCAAACTGCTGGTGGAAGAGCGTGATATTGAGGACGATATCTATCTCCTGCGTAAACTGAATTGTCTAACGCAACGTCGTTCCAATCTAGTTCGGGGTGAACACCCTTAGAATCAGTATCCTTATATTCGTTTGCAACTTGCTTAGGCGTTAAAGCCGAAGAGTAAATTTTAACTTCGTCTAAAAGGCCCGAAACCATTTGTCTTTTAATACCAAATTCTATTTGTGGACTAACGTAGCAACCAATACGTAAAGGTTCTTCGGTAGAAATAATAGAAGTTGCTTGAAGGTCTGGAATTAACGCTTCGTAAGATTTTTCGCCGTTAAAGAACAATGCGATATATCCCCTTGTGCCGTCGAAAGTGATGGCAACGTGCGACCATTCGTAGAGTGGCAACGCGTTGATTGGATCGTAGAAACCAACGACAACGCTTTCACCCGTCTCTTCGTTATAGAGAGCAAGTTGAACGCCCCAAAGACCTAGTCTGCCGTAGCCGAACAAGAATCCTTCGCCCATTTCGATGTCGCCTTTATTGATAATAGAAGTTAAACGAGTGTGCCCTGCAGCGTCAGATGCTCCGTCGTATTGAACTATGTTTTCAAAAACTCTTGGAGCAACCCAAGCCGACATCGTGATTGCAGACTCTGGCGCTTCAAACTCTTTGTTTACGATATTATTAGAAAATCCGTCCATATAAAGAGCGTTGCCTTTAACCCCCTTTCTTCTAAGTGGGTCGTTTGGCTCTTTGAAAAGATTTCCCGCGTTCGACTCGTTAAACACGTAGTTTATAGTGTAATCTTCGCCACTAACCGATTCTTTTGCTAAACTTCCAGAAGTTTCGTCTAAAGAATAGTGTAGAGCGAGAGTGCTAGGCTCATTATTGTCGCCGTCTTGGTTTCCACAACCACCGGCGGTTAAACTAAAGAGCATAACGCTACCTAAAATTAATGCTATAGTTTTTTGTAATTTCATAATTGTTCCTCTTACATTTTAAGTCCGGCAGTGCCGAAACCTTGTACGATATATTTTTGCGCCGCAACGTAGATAATGAATATTGGAATACTCGTTATAATAAGCGACGCCATTATTTCACCCGTAGTTATTCCCTCTATGCTTTGAATTGACATAAGAGCCGTTTGAATTGGTAAAAGTGGCCAAGACCCATCGTTTGCCGATGGTAAAATCATTGACGGCCAGAGATAATCGTTCCAAACGCCGATAAAACAGAATACGGCAACGGTTGCTATAATGGGTTTAGATAAAGGCATAATAACCTTTGCAAAAACGCCCATCGTGTTTGCTCCGTCAATTCTAGCAGCCTCTTCATATTCTTTTGGAATACCTTCAAAGAACTGTGTAAACAAGAATACGTTGAATATGCTTATGGTTGCTGGCAAAATTACGCCTAGGACAGACATTTCTTGCTTTAACCCTAGCATAATCTTTACGATTGAATAGAGTGGAATTATTGACGTTTCTACAGGAACTACTATCAAAAAGATGATTAAAAAGGATAGTAATCTTTTCCCAGGGAAACGAAGTTTTGCCATAACGTAGCCTGCAAGTCCGTTTATTAAAACGTTCAAGACGATAACTATTGCCGCATAGATAAAACTGTTCAAAGCGTATTTCCAAATATCGTAGTTTACTAAAACGCTTTCGTAGTTAGCAAACATAGTGCCAAGATTTGCAAAGTCTGGTAGGAACATGTTTAGACTTCCTAAACTAGATGCGTACGCCGATTCACTCTTAGTAGACGTTGCAAGCATATAGATTATTGGAAATAGGAATATTAGCGATAAAACTATTCCAACAACGTGATAAATTATTGCTTTAACCGTTCTCTTCGCAGGCTTTTTGTTCGGTCTAAAGTTAGGTAAATCTTTAACTAAATTTTTATCCATATTACTTCTTCTCCCTAAAAACCCTGCGTTGAATAAGCGTTATAGCGCCGATAAATATAGTCATAATAAGCGCTACTGCCGAAGATTGACCTACCCAACGGAAAGTATAACCTTGTTGGTACATATAGTACGATAGAGTGACGGTGTGATCTTGATAACCGGTCATTAACATCGGTTGCGTTAAAATTCTGCACGCACCGATAAATACGGTAATAATAATGTATACGAAAGTTGAACGTAGTCCCGGCCAAGTGACTAGCCAAAATTTACGCCAGCCGTTTGCTCCGTCTAAAGATGCCGCCTCGTATAATTCTTTACGAATATTTGAAAGCCCCGACAAGAATATTAACATTTGATAACCACAACCTTGCCAAGCGCTAAGCACGATAATACAAGGCATTGCAGTATTTGGATCTCTTAGCCAATCGTGTGGAGCAACGCCGAATATTCCAAGAAGCGAGTTAAGCAAGCCGTTTTCACCAGGCGCTAGAATTTGTAGCCACAAAAACGACGTGACGCTAAGTGAAATTACTACGGGAGCAAAGAAACAAACCTTAAAAATTTTGCTTCCTACGCCTGGACGATTAACAAAAAGTGATAATAGCAAGGCAGTTCCAATTTGAAGTGGAACAACTCCAACAACGAAAACTATCGTGTTCTTAATTGCGTGGTATAGCGTTCCCTTTGTAGCGAGTTCACTAAAGAACGCCTTAAAGTTATCAAACCATATAAAATTTATGTCGTTAGGTTTCAATAAGTAATAATCGGTGAAAGCGTAGCCCAAAGAATAAAGAATTGGGAGCATTATAAATAAAAATGCTAGAACTACCGCAGGCAAAAGCATTAAGTATGCCGTTAAACTTGATTTTGCGCGATAAACCTCCCTGCGCCTTTTCGCCGTGGCTAAGTCGTAAACGACAAAGCCGACGAAAGCGATTATAAATATTGCTAATATAATTAGTGTGGTATTAAGCATTTTTCTACCTTAGTTTTGCCTTTTAATAAAGGCGAATTTTTATTTTTTAGCCGTGAAGATTTTGCAATTTATCCATTTCTAATTGCAAGGTGTTGGTTGCCGCTGCTAATAGAGTGCTAACTTCACTAGTCTTTAAGCCGGTGATTACTTGGTTAAAGGTAGTTGAGAAGGTTGGATACGCAACGGTCACAGGGCGTTCTTTTCCAGAAAGTTCAAGTTGTTTTAATAGGGTGTATTCTGGAGTTCCCACAGCGTAGGTGTTTTCCACGTCTTTACGAGCAGGAATCATACCCGTTGCGTCGGTTATAGCCTTAGAACTTTCTGCAGAGGTCATCCACTTTAGAAGTTCAACGATAGCCGTCTTGTCGGTATGGTGGTTGTTGGTGATTGCATAAGACCAACTACCCGTTGCACTTGCAGCAACAACGTCCTTAGGATATGGCAACAAGCCCCATTCGTCACGATTCTTGAAGTGTTCTTTATACTTATTGTCTAAATCAGGAATAGTCCAACCTGAAGACAAGTACATACCAACTTTACCCGTAAAGAAGTCGGTTGCGCCGATTTCATAAGAAGTATAACCAGCAGTAATTAAATCTTTAATGAATTGGAAACCCTTTGCAGTTGCACTAGAATTGTAGTATCCGTTAGCAACGTAGCCGGTACTATCAGTAAAACTACCACCAGCAGCGTGGATAAACGAATATAGTAGATATGGTGCAGTTTCGTCCTTTACAGCGTCGATACGCATATCAACTGGGGTACAATGACCTTTAAGTTGAGCACAAACTGCCTTGAATTGTTCAAAAGTCCAAGGATTTTCAGCAGTAAAACCACTTACGTTAACACCTGCTTGATTAAAAATCTTTTTGTTGTAGAAAAAACCTGCGCTTGACTCTTGAATTGGCAAGCCGTACAATTTTCCGTCGTATTTATTAAGCGAATAGAATTTTGCTTGGTCTTCTGCCGAAATTAAACTAGAAATGTCGTAAAGCAATCCCGACTTAGCGTATGCAGCCGTGTTAGGTGCGTCGAAAGTGACGATATCTGCTAGCGTGCCTTCAATTTGGTTGTTGAGAAGTTCGGTTTCGTAGCCAGATGCACCTGCAGTACGAGCCTTGAACACTGCTTGAGCCTTAATTTTCTTATCTTTGTAGGCAGCGTTAAAAGCGTTTATTCTCTTTTGGTAGGCTTGTCCTTCAGTAGCAGACTTGTCTACGTGGAACATAATCTTTACGATAGTGTTTCCGTCTTTGTCGGTAGATTCTTCTCCCGGATCTCCACCACAAGCGGTCATACCGAAAGATAAAATCAACGCAAGCATAACTGATAAAATTGCAGTTAAAAGTTTTTTCATCTTTATTCTCCTTATGTTTACTTAATTTTTTCCTATTTTTTAGTGGTTGAACCCAAAACGAAACGAGTATCTAAAACCGTTCTTGTTTGAGTTTTTTCACCACGTATTTTTTTAATAAGTAGGTCTACGATTTTTCTAGCCATTTCTTCAATCGGTTGCTCTACGCAAGTGATTTGGTTAACGCCCCATTGCGTAAATTCTCCGTCGTAAGAAATAATTTGCATGTCGTCTGGAATTTTTTTTCCGCTATCCACGGCGTTTTTATAAAACACTTGAGAGAGCGAATATCCTGAAACGAAAACTCCGTCCACTTCGGGATATTTATTCATAAAATCATTTACTAGTCTACCTTCTTCTCCGTGAAGAATAACTTCATTAACCGAACGAACGGGCATGTTTTTCTCGTTCATAAGGTCGATATAAGCCCTTTCCCTATCCATAACTTCCGACTCAACTAACGGCTTAGAACCTATAAAGCCAACTTTCCTTGCGCCTTTTTCAATCATATATTCAAGCGCTTTTTTAGTTGCATCGTAGTTATTAGAAGTCACGTAAGGCACGTCTTCGCCAAAAGTTCTATCGATAGAAACTATCGGGCAGTCCTTAAAGACTTTTTCGTCGTGCATAAAGTGCGTCACAAAAACTGCTCCGTCCACTTCTCTACGCTTTATACGGCTAATAATTTCTATTTCTTTTTCCACTCTTTGTTGAGAGGAAACTAAAAGCACGGTATATCCAAACTTATCAGCCTCGTCTTCTATAAAGTAGGCTAGTTTTGCAAAGAAAGGATGGCTTATAACGGGAACTAATAGGGCGATAATTTTAGTTTTGTTTTTCCTAAGTTGCGAAGCCATTTTGTTGGGCGAATAGTTTAATTCTTTCATAGCGCCTAAAACCTTATCTCTAGTTTTATCGCCAACGGCTTTTTGGTTATTGATAACCCTAGAAACCGTACCTATTCCAACGCCTGCCTTTTTTGCAACGTCCTTAATTGTTGGTGCCAAGTTTTTTTCTCCTTAATATTAAGATGAGAGCAACTACTCCACCTGCTAAAACTACTCCGCCAACGCTTAGCCCTATAATTAAGCCAACGTTTGAACTGCCGTCTTCAGTAGCGTTCGTACCAAGACCAACTACGGTGATAGTCACTTCTTGGTCGTTAATCATTACCGTGTTGTATTCTTCGGTAAGTAGTTTTGCTTTTAAGGTTAAAGTATTGTTTTTAACAGAGTAATCTTCACTATTAACTTCCACTCCGTTAACGGTTAGAGACGTTAATTTTACGTTTCCAAGATAAATTAGAGCGTTCGCTCCTTGTTGAACGGTAGTATCTAATAAGATAGTTTGTGGAATTGCCGTCACGTTTACGGTAAATTCAAAAGCACCTGCGTGGGTGTACGCCTTAAATGCGTAAGTTCCAACGGTTAAAAGTTCAAAATATCTTGAACTTATGGTAAAGAATCTACCAGATGCCGTATAGAAGGCCTTTTCTACCTTTTCGTTGTTTTTAGTTAAGTTATATAAGGTAATTACTTCTTGCTCAGCGTCACCCGAAACGGTTAAATCCCCACTTGAGTAAGAATATTTATCGATAACGTTTACGATAGACTTAAACGTCGCTTTACCAGAATAAACGTTTAGTCCAAATAAGCCTTCTTGTGGCTCGTCTTGGTCTAGGGTTGCAGTAATTGCAAGTCTTCCGTTAATGTACGCTTTAATATCGCTTCCACTTGCTTCTACCTTTAAGGTAATGCTATTAGTGTCAATTCCGTTAGCACTTGCTCTGCCGATTTCCCCGTTTTGTGACCACATTTTAACAATCTTTTCGTTGTTGTCGTAGTTGAAGATTATATATTTACTCATATCTTCGTTTGCTCTAAAGATAAACGCTGCTGCAATTGCCTCTAGACCAAAGTTAACTGAACACTTAAAGTCGCTTGCGCTTTGAGTTGATAGTAAATATCCGTCGCCAGCAGGCGTGCTTGCTATGATGTTAGTTCCATCAACTAGCCAACTTCCCGAAACGATTCCCGCTGAGTTAAACGGAATATCGCTGTTTGGATTTCCGCCGTATACTTTAACTTGAATAGTTTTTTCTTGTTGTCCACAAGCCACTTTTATGCTAGCGTTTCCTGAAGATAACGCCTTTAATTTAATTCCACCTACAACGTTTTCAAAACTAACTACCGATTCACCTTCTACTATTTCCCAAGTGATATCTCCACCTGCAGTAGAGTAAGCAGTTAATAGTTTTTCGTTAGTAATAACGGTGTCCATTTCCACTTCTTCGTCACTAACGTATAATACCGTTTCGCCTTGTACGGGCTCGAAGGTTCTCCAAACGGACGCTATTTCGTTAACCTTAAGGCTATCCACGGTCACCGTGTCACTTGCTGAAAACTCTGCCTTAACAGAATATGGTGAAGCCAACGTCAACACGTAGAAAGGAATCTTAAAGTCGTCGCAGAAAACTTCCACGCCTCCGTTATCGGATAGAATATAGAAGTTTTGAGTTCCCGAACTTCTTGGTCCTGAAACGTATCTAAACCTATAGTCCTTAATGCTTAGTCCTGCTGAAGAAGTAAATCTACGGTCTACGAAATATCCTTCTTCCTTAGTCCAACCGATTTCGGTGTATTCATCTTTACTAACGTTGATTTTTATTGAAATATCAGCGTCGTTAGGGTTAGTAATAGTGGTGCTCATCTCAAACACGTGTGTGTTTATAGAAGATAAAATATTTTGTCCGTCTTTTTCTACTGAAAGGTTAGATAAATTCAAAATTTCAGTCTTAGAAAAAGCGTTGCTATCCTTTACGATAGGAGTTTGGGTTAGAATATAGCCGTTTCCTTCAGGCGCTAAATTCCAAATAACCGGTATAGTCATACCACTTCCGTTCCAAACCTTTCTTGCGTTAGCGTAAATACCGCTATCGGTAGTTGCAGGAACGCCTGCAAACCAACTTAGAGAAACTACTTTTCCGTAGTATTCACTTAAGTTATCGCTAATACTGAAAGTTTGACCGGCATAAGAGTCTGCGCCAAAGTCCATTTTTTGGAAGTCGCTTTGGTCGATATCTCCTCCGTCTTTATCCTTAAAGGTTATTAGGTTTCCGTCGTAGGACATTTGAGTGACGATATATTCTCTAGAAGTCAAGGTAATAATGGTAAATTCTCTGCCGTCAGTTGCCTTCATATGAACTACGTCTGGGCACTCTGGAGCAAAAGCGTCAAACTCGCCTGCGTAAGTCCAATTGAAAAGGTCGGTTGATTTTAAGAACCACACTCTGTTTTCTTGTTGACCGGTTAGAGCCATGCCCCAAACGGTAGTTTTATCTCCAGACTTTTCAACCGAGAAGATCTTAGGGTCACGGCAAGCAACCTTATGGAAAATTCCGTCTTGACCAGTTGCAATAGTTTGGTCGATAATTTTACGCTTGGTCCAAGTCATACCGCCGTCGTCACTAGACATAATCATTTGGTCTTGCATTCCGCCGTCTCTAGTATAAAAGCCTATAATTCCGTTGCCGTTTCCGTTAGGGAACCAATTTAGGCTATCGATAACCGAACTAGTTCCTAAAGTATATTCGTACGCCGAACCAGACCACATATATCCTACGCCCGTTCCCCAATCTTCATCTGGGAATAAGCATATAGGCAAGAGTTCCCAATGTGCAAGGTCGGTACTTCTAGCATGTCCCCAATACATATCTCCCCAATAGTTATTGTATGGGTGATGTTGATAGTATAAGTGATAATATCCGTCGAAATATACTAATCCGTTAGGGTCGTTATTCCAATGAGCGTATTGCGAAAAATGATATTGGTTGCGATATAATTCGGTGTAATAAGAGTAATCGCTTTCACCAAAGTAAACGTCGTCAAACACTACTTTTGAATTAAAGCAGTTATAGCCGATTTTACCACCTTCGTACGATACGTTTTGTGGAAGATTGGTAAGTTCGTCTAGTTTTATGACGTTATCCACGCCGAATCTACGGATATTGTCTGCATAAAATTCTGCGTAAACGCCGTCGTCTTCAGGAGTGATAACGACTTTTAGTTGAACTTTTTCAATATTTTTAACCTTATCTCCAACAAGTCTTCTTTCACTATCGGTCATCTTATCGTTTCCAATAAAATAATCGGTTAAAAGTTCGGTTGGGATAATGGTGTTTAAATCGTTTTTACCAAAGTAAATAAGTTTAACTAGGTTTGCTTCTCTATCTACGTTGAAAACCCAATATCTATCTTGGTCTTCAGCACCGAAAACTAAACCTGCAGCAACGCCCCTTTCAAAAGAAACGGTTGCCGTGTAAACGAACTTATCGGTTTTTTCTAAAGTAGTTTCTTCCAATAAGAAACTATCCGTACTGCTTTCCATACTAGTCCCTTCAGCCAATGCCGAACTTGGCGCAACTAAAAACGCCAACGAAAAGCAAACTACTGCTAAAATTGATAAAAGTGATAACTTGATTTTTTTACTCATTTTTCTTTTTCTCTTTTTTTATTTTATATATTGATTTATGGTTTCTAAAGTTGGTAAGTTGTCAATTGCCCCGCGTCCCGTAGTATTGAGAGCGCCCGAAATATTGCCAAACTTGATTGCCTTATCTAAATTGTCAAAAGTAAATTCTCCGTTTAGTTTATCTAGAACTGATAGAGCGCCTGCAAAGAAAGCGTCCCCAGCCCCCGTGGTATCAACCACTTTAACTTTAATCGAGCCTTGAGAATTTTTCTTTCCCTTATATCTCCACTCGCTACCCTCTTTTCCAAGAGTGATTAAAACGAGTTTATCCTTAAGTTCATTATTTATATACTCTTCGGTGAAGATTAAAACTTCGTCCTCCGAAAACTTAACGATATCTGCTTTTTCTAAGATTTTTTTGTAGGTTATAACGGCAGAATCAGTATCTCTAAAGATATCCGTGCGATAGTTAACGTCAAAGGCAACGAGTTTATTTAGTTTGTGCGCTCTATCTATAACGTCTAGCGCGTAGTCTACGCAACTCCCTTCTGCCATCATAAGAGAGCCTATGCAAACGATATCTGCCTTTTTTATAAGTTCATCACTAACTTCTGGCAAGAAATAGTCTGCCGTGTTTTTTCTATAAAAACAAAACGACCTTTCCCCCTCTTCGCTTAGTTCTACAAACGCAAGCGTAGTGTTTCTATCCTTATCTTTACCTATATAAGTGGTGTCCATACCGAAGTCTTTAGCAAACTTTACTAAAAATTCACCTATAAGGTCGTCGCCAACGTTTCCAACAAACTTTACGTCTGCCCCGAATTTTTTTAGCGCACAAGCAACGTTAAATGGTGCGCCTCCTGCCTTTCTCTCGTAAGTAATAGTTCCGTTTTTTGCTTCGCCAATCATATCGGCTAAGATTTCGCCTATACAAAGAATCACTTTAAGCCTCCGTATTAACTTCTTCAGCAGATAACTTTTCTAACTGAATTTTTCTTTCTTTAATTTCAACAATCATAAAAATTGCCGTTCTAACTAATAATGTTATAAAGAATACTACTATGGAAACTACGGTTATTAAACTTCTCTCTACCATAAACGCAATAATCACGGTAAGTATTGCGCTAATTAGCCCCGTCCACCAAAGGTATACGCCCACAATTTTAAGTGAAGAGCCGAAAGTTTTGCTCGTTTCCACCCCTTTAAGAGATAGAATTGAGTGCATTAGCATTGCAACCACAATCACCATAAGAGCAATGATAGGCACTAGCCTAATTGTATTCATTATATATATATAAGTGCTTAAATCCACCGTTTCCATAAATGAATTTTTAATAAAATCATCTACTGCTCTAATTTGACCTTCCGGTGGGAAATTTCCTTCTATTAGTTTTCCGTTTGAAAAGCAAGAATAAAATCCGTAAAAGAACACGTCAATTTTTCCGTCCGTTTCAAACGAGCCGACCATACAATCGTCAAACACCATCAAAAACTTCTCTTCGCCCTTGCCTATTAGTTCGTGGAAATAATAGTTTCTAAGTAGTGGCACTTTCGACGTCGTTTCATATTCACTAATGCTTGGATAATACTCGCTAAAATAGAGTTCGTAAATACCCCTATCGTATTGAGTTTTTGTTATCTCTTCCCTTTGTAGTTTACCTAAAAGTTCATTAGCAGACGATTTAACTTCATTACTCACACCATCTAGATAAGCTTTTAAGTCTTCTACTAAATTATCGTCTAATTTAAGTTCTTCTCCCGTATACTTTAACTTAAACTCAAAGTTTTTTCTAGCAACTTGGTTTAACGTTAGATACTCTTCGTAGGAAACAATCGTCTTATCACTATCGGTAGAAACGCAGTAGGCTTCAACTTCGGCAAGCGAATCTGCAGGGCGAGTATCTACCACTAGTTTATATCCGTCATTAGAATAATTAATTGCTTGATTTTGGTCGTTAAAGGTATTAATTATAAGTGCGTTATCAAATTCACCACCACGGGTTGCCTTAATTTTTCCATCTTCAAACAAAATATCTATTCCGTAAACGCTGTCCGGCTCGCAAAAAGCCGTTCTAACCATACTCTTAAAGGAAGTAGCGTTATTATATTGCGAACTAAACGGCAAAACGTCAGCCCCTATTACGCCTATACACAAATATATTAGCGCCAATATTAAGGATAGAAATAAATTCGTATATCCTCTCTTCACCCCTTCTTTTGAACGCTTGTTCGAAAAGAAAGAAAAGAAGAAGAATTTAAGCCAATTTTTCATAATTAGTCGTTTCCGTACTCTCTTGACATAATTGAAAGTTCGGTTTCCTTATCGAAAAGATGCACGAACTTTTCGTTAAACGCGATGTTAACTATATCTCCTGCAACTAAATCGTTTCTATCTGGAACGGTGACGATATAATCTTGTCCCTTTTCTTCTAAACGAACGAATAGTTGCGTGGTGTTTCCTAGAATTTCTTTAATAACTAACTTAGTTTGAATGCCCTTTTTGGCAACGCTGATGTTTTCCCCTCTAGCACCCAAAACTACTTGGTGTTCTTCGCCGTCTAAGTAAGCCTTGTCGATAGTGCGTAGAGTCTTTAGAGATAAAGAAGTCGTTTGTCCATCGGCAAAAGTCACCTTTAATTTTTCTTTATCTTTTTTAATAGAAACGTCGAAGAAGTTCATTTGTGGAGTGCCGATAAACCCTGCAACGAACTTGTTGTCTGGATAGTCGAAAAGGTTGGTCGGCGTATCGATTTGTTGAATAACGCCGAGTTTCATAACTACGATTCTAGTACCCATAGTCATTGCTTCGATTTGGTCGTGAGTCACGTAAATAAAGGTGGTTTTTAATTGACTATGAAGTTTAACTATTTCCGATCTCATAGCCGTTCTTAATTTTGCGTCTAGGTTAGAAAGTGGTTCGTCAAGCAAGAAAACCTTTGGTCCTCTAACCATTGCTCTTCCAAGAGCAATACGTTGACGTTGTCCACCAGACATTTCGCTTGGCTTTGAATCTAAAAGTTCTTCAATGCCGAGTATTTCTGCCGCCCACTTAACCTTTTGGTCGATTTCTTCCTTTGACATATGAACGTAATCAAATAGTGGAACAAAGTTGTTGAAGAAATAATCTAAATCTCTTTTCGTTTCTTCTACGCGTTTTTCCTTTAACTCTACTTGCTCTTCAAGGAAACGAATTTCCTTTTCATAATATTCTTTTTTCTCTTTAGCATCTTCAAGCGCTACATTTAAACGATTTAATACTTTTTCTTTAGTAGAAGATTGCTCTGCGCTTTCTGCCACCTCTATATCATTATATAGTTTAGCGATTAAAACTTCTGCCTTATCTATACCCAACGTGTATTGGTCTATGGTTCTATAGGCAGATTTTAAATCCTTTTCTAACTTACTAAGGTTTTTCTCAAGTTCGGCAATTCTCTTTTTGTCAATACCAACCACTTGATTTCCTTCACTATCTAGTCTAGGGGTTGGAATTTTACGAATTCTAAGCCCGAAAGCAATATTGTCGTACGCAGTTAGGTGTGGATAAAGCGCATAACTTTGGAAAACCATCGCAATATCTCTATCCTTAGCGTCAACGTCGTTAACTAAACGGTCGCCAATGTAGAGTTCGCCACTGCTAATTTCTTCTAAGCCTGCAATCATACGAAGAGTGGTAGATTTACCACAACCAGATGGTCCAACAAATACGATGAATTCTCCGTCGTTGATTTCCATACTGAAATCTTTAACGGCAACGAAATCTCCGCTTCTCTTCTTTGCTTCGCCCTTAGCGTTCTTCTTAGCCTTACCCGTGCCCGGATATACCTTGTAAACGTGTCTTAATAATAAATTTGCCATATTAAAAACCCTCTTTTCCCGAAACTTTGGGATTATCTCAATACTATTATATCACGTCAAGTACGAGATTACAAGCATTTTTGGAAACGTTTCCAATTTTGTTTAAAAATTTTTTTTTGACACAATATCTTGTGTTTTTTAATTAAAAACCAAAAAATCCCGCCTTAAATCTAAAGCGAGATTTATTTTTTTATTAAATTATTTTAGGAAATTGTAAACGAACACGTCTTATCGCCGACTATTTCTATATAGTAATAGGTGTTTCTACTAGCGCTAAACGATATAGTTTTACTGCCTTGCGCCCCTGAAGATGCTTTAACTTGATTTCCGTTAGAAGTTGTCACGTACACAACGGAAGAATCTTCATCTGCCACCTTAACGGTTAATATTTTAGTGCTTGACGAAGAAACTTGATAGAATGTAGAAACGTTTTCATCTTTCACCCTAACGTCAACCGTTTGACCAACAAAAGCGTAAATAGCCTTCCCCTTAGTAGCGCCAAGTTCACCAGGCGTCCAAGAACTAGTGTCAAAAGCAGGATCTACTGCCAAGCCTAAAATCGGGTTAGAATAGTAAGCAGACTTAGCGTATCCCGTTTCAGTGATAGTTGCCACCCACTCTCCCTCTTCGTTAAGTTTTAGCGTGGTTCGATATACGGGATAAACGTTAGTTCCAATAGGAATATTTGGACTTCTTCTTGCCCCCAAATCTACGCTAGTCGTGTATAGATAATAAGTATCGTCGCTTCCGTCAGGGAATTCAAGAATAAACGAAACGTTATTGGTTGCCTCGTTCAAGTTAAAGTAGTTTTCGATATTTTCATCTTCCCAAATATCCATACTGCCGAGCATATCCGAATCTCTCCACCAAATTCCTTTTCTCTCGGCAATTTGTTCAGCAAGGTAAGAATTTTCAGTATTTAAACCAAGGTTAACTTTGTTTCCGTCAACAATGTATTCGCCACTTAAAATAGCCGTCACAAGCGCAATGTGGCTATCACCAGCACTACTATCGTTAGGAAGTTCAGTTGAGCCCTCCCACGGCATAACTGCCGTGACTACGTCTATGCGAATAGATTGTGGCGACGCACCAGCGTATTTCCACTCGGCTCGAACACCTATTTGCCCTAATGAAAAACAAGTAATAGCAACAAGAATAACGGCAACGAAAATATAACTAATCTTCTTTATCATTGCTTGCCTCTCTTTTTGCCTTTTTCTTTCTTGGGCTTAACGTAAACGTCAACTGCGTTAGACGGCAATTTTTTGCTCTTTATCATAAGATTAACTCTTTCAAGTTCAATCTTCCAAAACTTCTTGTCAACAATAGGCATCGCAACAAGGGCAAATATTACTAAGCCTATACATAAAATACCTGCAGGCGCTTGCATAAAGCATATAAAACTACCAATGTTAGAAATTCTTTCTCCTTTATAAATACTCTTCATTTGCGAATACTTAACAGGATAAAGGTCAGCACCGGCAACGGCATCACCTTGGAAAAGGAAATATCTCTCGTCTGGGTGATATTTGTTGGGCTCTTCAATTCTAACTACTCTATGAATTAAGAGCGTCCCATCAATATGTTCGTAAACGATAATATCGTAAAGTTTGATATCTTCCTCAGCCGGTAGTTCGTGTAATACGACTAAATCGAAAAGTTGAATTTGGTCTTTGAGATCATACATAAAAAGATATTCGTTTTTCTCATAACGAGCGCTCATAGAGGTACTTGTGACAACTTTATATGCAGGCGCGCCTTTAACGACGTTATTGCCCACGATTGAAGTGTTAATTGCCATAATACAAACTACTGCCAAAATAACGCAAATAACGCCCGAGATAATTTTATCAATAATCCCGAACGAACATCTTGACTTTTTGGTATTTAGTTTTTTCTCTACGTCTGCCTTGATCTTCTCGTCGTCTAAACCTGCATTTAAAATGCGAATACGTTGTTTACCAATTATTACGATAAACGCTGTAAACGCCCCCGTCAACACGACGAATATAAATAAACAAAGCAGAAATATGTATAAATCTAGTTCCTTCATTAACTTTTCCTAAATAGTGTTAATACGGCGCAACAAAAGTCACGCCGTATCAAGTTAGTCTATTATTTTAGAAAATACTTATGCAATTTCAGTAATATCAATATTAATGCTGTAAGTAGACATTGCCGTCTTGAAGTTAGTATTGTCTGCAAGAGTTGGCAACTTAACGAAATCTTCTACTACGTCTTCAGTTGAAAGGTCGTCACCACAGAAAATTAAGGTGCTTAAAATTTGGTCTGCACTAATAGTAGCCGTCTTACAAGCAACCCCGCCGTTAATTTCAATAATGTTAGTTGCGTTAACTGCTAAAATTGCGTAATCTTTGGTATTGTAGTTGTAAGCCGTCTTAGTTCCCGTAATGGTCACGGTTGCTTGCATTTTAATACCATTTGCAGTGACAACTGCGTCTGCACCTACCTTAGGGGTGAAGGTGATTTTAATTTCGCCTGCGCCGTGAATACCTGCTTGATATGGAGCGTACTTGTCTGCATCAATCGTGCTCATATCGTCAACGAGAATAGTTAAAGAAGTAGTATCAGCAGTGATAGAACCCTTTTCGCCGTTATACGATACGGTTGCCATATCTAGATTTCTAGATGATTGAGCACCGGTTGCTCCGCCTTGGAAGTAAGTCCAACCAGCGTAAACACCACCGATAACGAGTACCAATGCAATTGCAATGAGTGTGCTAAGTTTTTTCATAAAAAATCCTCCGTTTAATAGCGATTTTTCGCCTTTTATAAAGAAAAACTTTCAAGAAAGTTTTTCCTATGGGGATAGGATAGCACTTTAAAAAGCGTTTGTCAAGCATTTACAAAACTTTTAAACTTTTTCAACCAATCGTACAACAAACAAGTTTTATTCTTTATCCTGACTGCAATAATAATCGTATTCCTGTATTGAAGCGCAAATAAAGTCTCTTCCCAAACCATCAAACCCAACGTATCGTCTAAATCTACAACGTAAACCAACTATAGTTCCTCAATTTCTTTTTGTGACACAATATTTTCGCCTTGCATAACGTAATCTTTATTTAAGCCAAACGTTAAATCGTTAGAGTCGCTTTCTCTATACATAACAAGCCTTTTTTTGCCGTATTCTTTAGCCTTTTCAAAAGCGTGGCGAGAACCACTATCTCCTTCATTTTTGCGATAACTTGCAATTAATATTACAGTCTTTGAATACAATGCTTGCAATCTATCACGTTCAATAAATCTTTTAACGTTTTCGTATTTGTTTTTAGGCTCGTTTACATATTCACTAACGATAAGCCCACCATTGTTAATAATTTCTTTTGCTAAACCAATATTTTCTTTTGGATAAATTTTTTCTATTGTTGAAGGAAGAAAAGCAATGGTTTTTGCATTGTTTTTAACGCTTTCGCTATGTGCAACCGTATCACAACCTTTTGCAAGACCACTAACTATGTTAAACTCTTTTTCAGTTAAGTTTTTTACAACTTTTTGTTCTCTTTCTACTATTTCATTAGTTGGTGTTAAAACGCCTATAACTGCAACGTTTTTATCTACGTTATTAAGTAGCGTTAAATCGCCTTTGTATGCGAAGAAAAACGGCTTTTGACTATTTTTAAGTTTAATGTTTTCACTTGGGAAGTTTTCATCAAAAACACAGATGACGTTTATACCTCTATCTTTAAGTTCTTGCTTTACTGTTTGCAAGTCGCAAGGAAAAGTATTTATATAATCTTCATTATAAAACGATTTCCAAAAGTGAGCGTTAGATTTTATAACGCCCGTTTTTATTAAATTGTAAAGTTTTAATGAAATGTTAGAGTTCATAATCTTTACCTTGTTTTTGCCGTTACGTATAGTATAACACTTTTTGCGCCTAAATCAAATAGATACCCTATACAATCTTCAATTACGTTAACACCGTCGGTGTAAATATCGTCAACTAAAACAATATTTTTATCTTTAATTTTACTTAAATCAACCCTGCAAGTGTCTTTTGTAATACCTTTATATGGATTATCTCCCGTATTATTTTCAAGTCTCC
>JAZOOV010000021.1:0-25828 GCA_045655215.1 Christensenellaceae bacterium
ATCTTCTTTGCCGTAAAGTCTTACCGCTTTGGTTTTCATATTGTATATTTACCTCCATACTTTTCTAGAATATATTATATCATATATTTTCGTTTTTGTTTATATTAAAAATTAAGTTGCAAAATAAATTTTTTTATGATAAAATATAAACATAAATGAACACAAATGAACAACGTTTAATGGGAAATAATGAAAAATATTGAAAAAAGGTGAAAATTTTATGTTAACTTTAGAAAGGCAAGAAGAAATACTTGAAATCTTAAATAAAAATAAGTCTGCAACGGTAGAAGAACTTGCAAGCGAACTATTCGTTTCGGGGGCTACTATTAGGCGAGATTTAAGACAAATGGAAGAAAAGGGACTACTAAAACGTTCTCACGGTGGGGCGATTGCCTTTAACTCTAGCACCGAAGAATCGGCTCTTGCTATAAGAGAGCAAGAAAACGTTTCGGCTAAAAAGTCGATAGCGTCTCTAGCCATTAAACTTATTAAGAGTGGTAATTCTATCTTTATGGATTCAAGTTCCACTACGGGATACCTTATTCCCCTTATGAACAACCTAAAGTTTTTATCCGTGACGACTATTGGGCTTAAAAACGCACTACTTTTATCACAGACGAATAAAATTAAAATTTATATCGCTGGTGGGCAAATTCAAAATCACTCTAACTCTATTAAGGGCTCGGATACCATCGACTTTATATCGAGATTTCACGCTGACGTTGCTTTAGTTTCTTGCTCTGGCGTAGATACGGCGGCGGGTTTTACCGATGCCGATATCGAGCAAACTAAACTCAAAAGGCAAATGAGATTAAACTCTAAAAAACTAATTATGCTTTGCGACTCAACAAAGTTTGACAAAACCTTTATGTGTAGTGATTTTAGTTTTAATGAAATTGATTATTTGGTGACCGATAAACTTCCACCAAAAAAGTTTTTAGATATTATTGAAAAGACAAATTGTAAACTCATCTGCCCCGAAAACACCGACTATTAAAGTTATAAACCATTACCTTTCCCCTTACTTTTTAAGGGGAATTTTAAGAATATATTTTATACGTTGTGGAAAGCGTTTGTAGGGGTATGGGGAGAATCGCAACTCCCCACGTCTTTTTGTTTCTTTTTCTAGCCTAGAAAAAGAAAGCATTAAATTTATTCCACAACTTTTTACGCAGTAAAAAATATCACTTTCACCAAGTGAAAATACAACTAAAAAGAGCGAGATTTAATCTCGCTCTTTTTCCTTTACTTTCCTTTATATCCCCAAACTACTGGTCGATTTGAATAATTCCAATCACTTTCCCAACCCTCTGGCTTGCTTTCTGCCTCGCAGTAGATTGTTAATTTACTGCAACGAAAGAACGCATCCCCACCTATACTTGTCACGCTATTTGGTATTTCTATTGTTTGTAGTGAATCGCAACCATGGAACGCCCAAACACCTATATTTGTCACGCTATTTGGTATTTCTATTGCTTTTAATGAAGAGCAATCAGAGAACGCATAATTACCTATACTTGTCACGCTATTTGGTATTTCTATTGCTTCTAATAAACTGCAACCAGAGAACGCAGAATCACCAATAAATTTACAATCAGAATTAATAGTTGCACTTGTAGTATAGTAGTTACCATATGCTAAATATAAGTATGGATTAGTAGTGTTCCCTAAATATTTTAAGTTCCCCTCTACGTTATATTGCAAAGAACTACAACCATAGAACGCCCAATCACCTATACTTGTCACACTATTAGGAATTACTACACTTGCAAGAGATTCGCAATCTTCGAACGCACTATCTCCTATACTTGTCACGCTATATGAATTTCCTTTGTAAGTAATGATTGAAGGAATATTTACTCTCTCTAGATTAGTTGGCTGTTCTACCACTTTAGCCACATTATCTTTTATACCATATCTTAATCCATCTATCATTACATAGATATATCCATTGTCTGCCACTTCATTATTATTACAATCCCAAACTACTGGGCGATATAAAGAGTTCCAAGCACTGTCCCAACCTGTTGGCTTACTTTCCGCCTCGCAGTAGATTGTTAAGTTATCGCAATCATAGAACGCACCATCACCTATACTTGTCACGCTGTTTCCTATTTCTATGCTTGTTAATGAACTGCAATAAGAGAACGCTCCTTCTCCTATACTTGTCACGCTATTTGGTATTTCTACACCTGTTAATTTACTGCAACCAGAGAACGCAGAACTACCTATAAATTTACATTTAGAATTAATAGTTGCACTTGTTATAGACGTAGAATTAGTATCTGCTAGATATAAGTATGGATTAGTAGTGTTCCCTAAATATTTTAATCCCCCATCTACGATATATTGCAATGAATTGCAATCTTTGAACACCCCATCACCTATACTTGTCACACTATCGGGAATTTCTATTGCTTCTAATGAAGTGCAACCACGGAACGCAATTTTACCTATACTTGTCACGCTATTTGGTATCACTATACTTGTTAATGATTCACACCAAGCAATAGCACCATCTCCTATTCTTGTTATACTATTTGGGATTAGTACACTTGTTAATGGATAGCAACACCAGAACGCATAATTACCTATACTTGTCACGCTATCTGGAATTACTATGCTTGTTAATGAACTGCAATTATAGAACGCTTCTTGTACTATACTAGTAACGGGTTTGCCAAGGTGTACTGACGGAATAACTAAATCTTTTCCCACAAAGTTGCCTATACCTGTTACGGCATACTCAGTTCCGTTTATCAATTCAAGTTTTAAGCCTTCACATTGCTCTTTTTCGCACCATTTACAATTACCTTGATTATAACTATGGTCTCCTATTTCCCCTTGCTCCACGCCACAAGTTGAGCATTTTGCCTTTTCTTTGCAAGTTGCTTCTCCACCCGTATGCTCTCCTAGTTCGCCATACTCTACTCCACAAGTTGAGCATTTTGCCTTTTCATTGCAAGTTGCTTCTCCACCAACGTGAACGTCGTATCCAATGGTATCTCCACACTCGCATTTATACCAATGCATTGTGTCTGAAGATTGTATCTTATAATCATGAACATGTTGCGTTGGATTTTGTGGACTTTGCCCACTACCTGCATTACCACCCTCACTACAAGCAGATAAGCCAAGAGAATATAGAATTACTGCCAAAATTGATAATAAGATTATCAAAATTTTCTTCATATACGTTCCTCTTAAAATAAAAAAGTGCGCCTACCGAAGTAAACGCACTAAAACGCAAACTCCAGTAGTCGCCAAACTAATTCCTAAATGGTAATCATGGTGTATACCCACATTAAATTATTTTGGCTCTTTTACTATACTACTTTTTTACGTGTTTTGCAAGTGTTTTTTATAAAAGAAAAGCCCTTCCAAACGGAAGGGCTTTTTGCTAGTCTTTTTTAAACTATTTTACAAATTCAATTTTCATAGTCATTTGACTTAAATATATGGTTTTAATATTTTCAGTTGAGAAATTAATTTGCATTGTTCCTGGATTATTTTGCAAGCTAAGTAATGGTGAATTTTCCGTTTTGCTATAGGTGTTTCCGTCGTCGTTAATTTGGCAATTGAAAGTGTACACTTCACTACCATTTGCCTTAATGCTTATTTTGTACTTTGATATTTTAGTTAACCAAAAATCCATTGTTTGCGCTTTGTAATTAAACGTAATTTTCATACGATAATTTTGGCTCTTTAACGTAGCAAAATCTAACGCTTCAGATAAATTTATTCCATTGGTTTTATCGTTGCCTATATCTAAACCCAAATCAAAAGAATCTTGTAAAGATATCGTTCCGTTCCAAGTGTAAACTACGGAAGTTTTTATATCCCAACGAGCCTTTAATTCTTTATTAGAAGAAACTATTGAGCCTGCTTCTATTTTTGTGTTCCCTATATACCAGCCTGCAAAATTATATCCTAATCTTGTTGGCTTAGGTAGTTCCCCATACGCTAAACTTAGTTTTACGTTCTTGGTGGTTTCTCCACTCTCTATAACTCCTCCGTCAGCGTTTAAGGTTATTTCATACTCGTCGTCTAATTTCACGTCTGGCTTTTCAAAATTTTCAATTTTCTCTTCTTCAAAAGTAATCTCGTAATCGCCGTAATCAAAGAAAGTTGTAGGCGAATATATTAGACCTGGAACAGCCTTTCCTATTTCACAATACGAAGTCATATACTCTATTTTTTGAAGAGTTGGATTATACACTACCATTTCATACAATTTCATTGACGCAACGCTAGTATATAAGTAATATCCTCTCTTGCTCTCATTAACGTTTAAGTTATATCTTACGGCTTTTTCAAACGATTTTTCTTGCTCTACAGCCATTTGCACAGACTCTTCTATAGTGTTTGTCGTGCTTATAGAATTTTCACTTGTAATACCTGCCTCAAGTTGAGCCGTAAACATTTCGGCTACTCCCGCAGAAACTGATCCCTTAACGTAATTACTTGTCTTTAATTCAACACTAGAGTTTGCAATGGCTTTTAGTTCCTTTACCGAACTATCTACAACTGCTTCTTTTAGAGAAAGTTCTATAGTGATTGACGCCGTTCCATCAAAAAATACACTATTGTTTTCGGTGTTGGATAGGTCTATTGGAACACAATCTACCATACCCAAATAATAAACGTAATAATAGTTTCCATTTGCTAATTCAAATGAATCTTGTGGCTTATATTTTTTATTTTCAGAGTTCTCATATAAATTGTACTCTAAAACTAAAGACTCTGCCGACAAAGTGGGAATCTTATCGCCAAAAGGAAACTCACACCCTGCAAACGAAAAAGATGCTATAAGCATTAAAATACTCATCACCAAAACAAATCTTTTCTTCATTAGTTTGTTCTCCCTATAAAATAAATTTCTTACCAAACTTCAGTTGTCTTTTTTAACTAATTTTTACTATATCATACAGTATATCGTTTATGCAACAATTTGAGTGTTTTAAGCGTAAAAAAGACCAATTTTTTTCAAAAATTGGTCTTTTTTTATCTTTTTATTCTATTTTACATTTGTTGACCGCCGGTCACGTTGATGGCTTGACCTGTCATATAACTTGATAGGTCTGACGCTAGGAATACCATTGCGTTTTCAATATCAACGTATTCGCAAGAACGTTTCATTGGAACTTGGTTGATATATTTTTCTCTAACTTGTTCTTCGGTGATGCCTTGGTTTGCTGCGTATTGCTTAAACAAACTATTTACCCATAGTGGTGAATTTAATAGGTTGCCTGGGCAAATGCAGTTTACTCTTACTCCACTTTCAGCAAATTCTAATGCTAAACTTTGGGTTAATCCTACGCCACCAAATTTACTTGATGCGTATGCGCCATTTTTGAAACTTCCCTTTCTACCAGACTTACTATTGATTTGGATAATGCTTCCGCTCTTTCTCTCAAGCATTGATGGAGCGAACGCTTTTACCGTATTAAAATATCCGTTAAGGTTGATATCGGTGACAAGCTTAAATGCTTCTGGCGATAAACTGAAGATATCTCCACTCTTTACGATTGCTGCGTTAGAAATAAGAACGTCTACTTGTCCCCACTTTTCTAAAACGGTTTTTGCCGCTTGTTCGCATTGTTCGTATTTAGTCACGTCTACTGCGATTGCAATAGCGTCGCTTAATTGAGATGCTACTTTGCTTGCACCTTCAAAGTTGATGTCGATTACTGCAACCTTGCAACCTTCTTTGTCAAGACGTTTTGCAAGCGCTTCTCCTAAACCTTGGCTAGCGCCGGTCACTACTGCTACTTTACCTTTTAAGTCAATCATACTCATTTTTTTATATCTCCCTTTATTTTTCTCTATTTAACGGTTTTTCTACCGATTTGTGCGTACTTTTTAATTCTCTCTTGTAAATCAGGCGTTTCTTCTATTGTTTTTGCCGAAAACATTCCGTACTCTACGCCCTTTTCGTTTACCAAATATTCGTGCCCAATTAACGCCCACGTTGAATCGATTAGGTGCGCGTATTCTGGCAACGCTAAAGCCTTACAACAGAATTGTTGACGTGGTGAATTTATGTCTTCGCCACTAATTTCAAACATATCGTACTTTTTGCACAAGCCTTGAAGTCTTTTTAATTGCTCGGGCGTATTTCTCGTCGGCATATACGCTATTGCCTTAAAGCCTGCCTTTTTGATTTCTATAATCAATTCTTCTAGGAAATCGTCTTCAAACTTTTGAGCCTTTTTATCACCCGTGACTGAGTTCCCTACGTCACCAAGATATGCGTACGCTGGAATTGCGCCGAGTGAAGTTGCCTTTTTAATAAAATCTTCGGCTACAGGCATTTCTTCATCTGCATCAATATAGAAAAATTTTGCATCGGCTTTTAACACGCCTAGTAAATCGTACAAGAAATGCTCGTTGTTTTGGTCTAGTAAATAGCCCTTAATCTTTTCTGCTACGCCTAGTTTTAGGTCGTTTTCTAAAAAGTTTATAAGGCTTTCCGTTCTGCCAAATCTATCTGAAAGTTTAACTGCTAGAGCAAATAGCAAGTGTCTTTCGGTGATTGAGCCACCTTCTTCCGTTTGTGATAACGGCGCTACGTCCTTATTAAAATCTAGCGTAATGCCAAATTTAGAAAACTTATCCGTGATAAGTTTACACATCTTTGCGTTGCGCTCGTTTCTCTTTGCTCTATAATAGCCTAAGTATTCGTTCAACTCGTCTACGTATGCTAGCGCTACGCCGTGCGCTGCCATATATATACACTCAGTTTGGTCTGGGTGATTCATTCTGCCAAAGCCTTTATTAAACTTTGCTCTCACTTCTACACCACAAGTTGAGCCGAGATTTAGCATTTCGCAGGCCTTTTTAAATTCCTTTGCGCCAGACAATGAGTCGTGGTCCATAATTCCCGCGCTAGTTAGCCCTGATTTATACGCCATGTACGCCGCTTTCGTGGGTGAATATGGTGAAAAAGAATAGATAGTGTGAATATGGTTATTCGCGTCGTTTTCTCTAAAAATAGGCGCGCTTTCTTGGTTAGCAAGAACTTCTTTTAAGCCTTCTAACCTATTTTCTACTAGTTTATCGTTGAGTTTGTCGATAGTATTCAAAGTCTATTACTCCTAAAAATAATCTATAAAGATTATAACTCAAAAAAATTCGCTCGTCAATCGTTCAAGATACAAAACTTTAATTAAAAAATATTAAGGCGATAATATTTTTTCCTTATTCCAATAATGCTCGCGTTTTTTTGTTTGATATTTGCCTTTTAAAGTGCTATAATACTTTAGAAGTTTAGTTTTGTATAGTATTTCTATCTTGTACGGAAACAAAAATTTGATATTTATATAACACTATGTATCCGGGCGTAGCGCAGTTGGTAGCGCGCTTGGTTCGGGACCAAGAGGTCGTGGGTTCGAATCCCGTCACTCCGACCAAAAATAAAAGCATTGTTATAATCTTATAACTTTTTATCTACTTAATTCATTATTTTATATTTTTAACTGCCACCGGGTAGTAAATGCTAGGCATTTGTTTGCGTGTCGTTAGGTCTTAGAAGATACGCTAAAACAAGTGCTTAATTTTTTGGAGATTTTATGAGAATTTTACGCGGTTATTTTTCAAAAAAAGAAATATTTTTATGGGCTTTATCTATAGTCTTTATACTAGTTTCCTTCTTGCTTTTCGATAGAAGCAATTACTTAACGCTAGTCGCATCTTTAATAGGCGCAACATCACTTATTTTTTGCGCTAAAGGAAATCCTTTTGGGCAATTTTTAATGATAATTTTCGGGGCAATTTATGGAATAATTTCTTGGTCTTTTCACTACTACGGAGAGATGATTACCTATCTTGGAATGACCGTTCCTATGGCTATCGTCGCACTAGTTTCTTGGCTTAGAAACCCATACGAAAAAAATAAACCTGAAGTAAGAGTTAATCACTTAAAATCAAGAGAAATTGTACTTATGCTTTTTCTATCTATACTCGTCACCTTTCTTTTTTATTTTGTGTTAAAATACTTTAACACGGCAAACCTTGTACCTAGCACTATCTCAATAACAACGAGTTTTATTGCAGTCTATCTAACCTTTAGAAGAAGTCCTTTCTTCGCTCTCATTTACGCACTAAACGATGTTGTGTTAATAGTTTTATGGGTTTTAGCTAGCGTGGTAGATATTTCCTACGTTTCGGTCGTCGTGTGTTTTATAGTGTTTTTAGTTAACGATTTATACGGCTTTTATAGTTGGCTTAAAATGGAAAAAAGACAAAAAAGGAACTGATTTGTTAATCAGTTCCTTTTTTTTAATTTTAATTAAATTCTGTTTAAGCCACTCTTGATTGCTGCTTCTTTAACTGCTTTTGCAACCGTATTAGCAACTCTTGGATCAAATGGTGCTGGAATAATGTAATCTGGATTTAATTCTTCGTCAGATACGATTCCTGCAATTGCTTTTGCTGCGGCAATCTTCATTTCTTCGTTAATATCAATTGCTCTACAATCTAAAGCACCACGGAAAATTCCTGGGAAAGCCAATACGTTGTTGATTTGGTTAGGGAAGTCACTCCTACCCGTTCCAACTACTGCTGCGCCTGCTTTCTTTGCTAAGTCTGGCATAATTTCTGGGGTTGGATTTGCCATTGGCATAACGATTGCGCCCTTGTTCATAGATCTAACCATTTCTTCGGTTAATACTCCTGGTGAACTTACTCCAACAAACACGTCTGCGCCAACTAATGCCTCTGCCATAGTTCCCTTCTTGCCGAGTTTATTAGTGAACTCTGCAATCTCTTCTTTACTTGCGTTCATACCTTCCGTTCTGCCCTTGTAGATGATGCCCTTTCTATCGCACATTACAACGTCTTTTGCACCCATTGAAATCATTAATTTTGCAATTGCCACACCTGCAGCGCCTGCTCCACTAAATACGATTGAAAGATCTTCCCACTTCTTACCAACGAGTTTTAACGCATTGATACATGCTGCTACGCAAACGATTGCAGTTCCGTGTTGGTCGTCGTGGAAAATAGGAATATCTACTTCTGGATCTTCCTTTAATCTCTTTTCAATTTCAAAACATCTTGGCGCTGAAATATCTTCTAGGTTTACGCCTCCAAATGATCCTGCTAATAATTTTACGGTGTTTACTATTTCATCTACGCTCTTACTTCTTACGCAGAGTGGAATTGCATCTACGTCACCAAAAGTCTTAAACAATACGCACTTTCCTTCCATAACAGGCATACCTGCTTCTGGTCCTATATCGCCTAATCCTAATACTGCCGTTCCGTCAGTCACTACTGCAACTAGGTTGCCTCTTCCTGTTAATTCAAAAGATTTATTGTAGTCTTTGTTAATTGCTAAGCATGGTTCTGCTACGCCTGGGGTGTAAGCTAAAGATAAATCTTCTTTGGTTTCTACCTTAACTTTAGATACTACTCCAATCTTGCCTTTCCATTCGCCGTGTAATCTTAACGATTCTTTTGCGTAATCCATTTATATATCCTCCATTTTCCTTACAAAAAATTTTTTCTTAAATAAACGCTTTATAAATTGTTTTAATAGTCTTTTCGTAGTCGCTATTCGCTACGCCGATTATTATGTTAAGTTCGCTTGAACCTTGGTCTATCATAGCAACGTTAATTCCCGCTTCTGCTAGCGAAGTAAATAACTTGCCCGCAGTACCTGGTCTTCTCGTCATACCATGTCCTACCGTTGCAATTAGCGAAATATTCTCTATTACTTGAATATAATCGGGACTAACGTTCTCTCTTATCTCGTTAATAACGTCGGATAAAATACCATTTTTTAATTGCTCCGATGAAACTACTACCGATAAGGTGTCAATACCTGACGGCAAGTGCTCTACGCAAAGTCCGTGATGTTCGATAACTGATAAAACTCTTCTAATAAAGCCGACTTCCGAGTTCATCATAGACTTTTCGATTATGATTACCGTGAAGTCCTTTTTACCTGCAATACCCGTTATAATTGGATCGCCTTCACGATAGTTATACTTATCGTTTGGCACTATCATAGTACCTTCGTCTTGTGGACTGAAGGTGTTTTTTATGTTGATTGGAATTTTCTTTTTCATTACGGGGAAAATTGCTTCCGAGTGAAGTACAGATGCTC
Source organism: Christensenellaceae bacterium (assembly GCA_045655215.1). Classification (GTDB taxonomy): domain Bacteria; phylum Bacillota; class Clostridia; order Christensenellales; family Borkfalkiaceae; genus UBA1259. The sequence continues at coordinate 10,112 of JAZOOV010000021.1, forward strand.
CCATATATGAAAGTTCTCTTAATTCCTTATATGTAATTTGTCTAATGGTTTTTGCCATTGGAACAATTCTAGGATCGCATACTAAAAATCCCGAAACGTCGGTAAAGTTTTCGTATATGTCTGCCTTAACTCCCCTTGCAATTATCGAGCCCGTGATATCGCTACCACCACGAGAGAAGGTTTTTACCTTTCCTTCATAACTCTTGCCATAGAATCCTGGAATTACTACATTTTCTTTGCCCTTTAATACGTTTTTAACTTTGTCGTCGGTATAGTCGATATTGAGTCTTCCCTCACTATCAAATCTAACCATATCAATTGCGTCTACAAATTCAAAACCAATGAAGCGAGCAAAGATTAAAGCCGAGAGATATTCCCCCCTTGACGCGCAAAAATCAGCGCTTCTATTCTCTATCATCTCTTTTTCCGTTTGGTCAAGAATAGCCTTTATATCAATGTCAAGCCCTAAATCGCTTACAATTCCTATAAATCTTTCTCTAATTAGGGAAAAATTCTTGTTGCAGTTGCCCTTTTCCATAATTTCCGAGTAGCAAGAATACAACGTGTCGGTTATCTTTATGTCTTCTTTATTCCTTTTTCCCGGCGCAGAAACTATTACGTACTTTCTATCGCAATCGCTACTAATGATATCTCTTACCTTTCTAATTGCGTTTGCGTCTGCCATACTAGTTCCGCCAAACTTACAAACTTTAATCATTTTACTATATAACTTCCTTCTAAATAATATCTCTTTTCTACGCCTTCACCCATAGAGAAGGTCTTTCTAGGCAACGCTCCACTTTGCGAAACATACTTAAATAATTCTTCCTTATCCATTTTCGGCAAGAATATTCCAACTGCCTTTTTACTATCTTTTACTAGTTTTTTAAGGTTTTCTTCCCCGTGAACGTAGTCTATTTTTCCACCGTTTTCATCTAGGTATTCCTTAATAAACGCATCTAACGTTCTTATGGTTTGTGGGAGTGATAGGTCGGCTTGCTTTTTAATTGTGTTCTCGCCGTCAAAAATTTCAAAGTTGCCTTGAATTTTTTCTAACTTTTCTATAAAGTCTACTTTATCTACTCCGTCTACAAATCTAAATATAGGCTCAAAATATATTCCATCGTCGTAAATATTTACAAACTCTGCTAAACAATATCTTGCAGGGTGGGTTTTTTGCTCTTCTTCGGTTAAACCTTTTTTAACGTTTTCCCAATGGGTTTTTGCCGTGGCTAGAGAGTGGTTTCCGTCCCCTACTGCAAACTGAAACTTATCGTCCGTGCCATATTTTTTTATTAAAACTTCGCTATCCAAAAGTCTATCGAACTTCTCTAAAACGCCCTCGTAGTCTTTAATAAAATAACCCTCTATTTTACCGCCACCCATATTAAGCGTGAAATCGTAAACCTTCTTTAGAGAATCTCTCTTTTTATAGAGTTCTTCGGCAATAGTTTTTTCCTTGTCGTCAAAAAGCACCATTATATGTGGAAATTCCATAATAGCATCTTTTCTTATTTTAACTCTAGGTGGAATTCTCTCTTCGATAGTGCCTTCCGTTGCCCTAACAAGTGGTTTTTTACCCACCTTAAAATCGTACTCTTCAAGGTCAACAGCAGCGATTATTCCTATTCTTTTTTCTACGAAAGGCGTGGATCTAACCGTTAAGATAAGCCCTTCTTCCAATTGATAAAACACGCCGTCACTATCGTATTTTCTCATATTGGCGTTGATGTTTTTAATAGTGTTTTCGGTGTCTTTTTCTAGGTAAATTTCAGGATACACCAATTTTAATGCAGATGGGCTATCCCCTACGAATTTATCTAGTTCTTCCCAATATTCGCTTTCACTCGTAAATTGATCGCAAGCAATTACTGAAAATTTTTGTAAGTCTTCCACCTTTGGAAGTAATATTTTCTTTGCTCTTATTCCCGTGTTCATATAATCAAGTGTTTCCTTAAACGTTTATTACTACTACCGTTAGTACTGCCAAAAATACCGACAAGGTGATTACACCTATGGTTTTCCATACTTCCCTAGTTCTATTTTCGTTTGAATCGGTTTTAATTTTACCTTTATCCATACTTTCCTCCTAGATACTCATATTGTCGAGTTCTTGCCAATAGTATTGGCTAAGGGTTTGCTTTAACTTTTCGTAATCGGCGTACCTAGTTATCTTTCCAGCCTTTGCCACCGATATAATACCCGTTTCTTCCGAAACGATTAAACTCATTACGTCGATAGTTTCGGTGACACCTATTCCCGCACGGTGACGAGTTCCTAAGTCCTTGGGTATTCCGTCTACGTTTTGAGAAAGTGGCAAGAAACAACCTGCAGCCACGATTTTAGTGCTATTTATTATCATTGCGCCGTCGTGAAGTGGTGTCTTTGGAAAGAACACGCTTTCAATTAATTCGCTTGAAATATCACTCTCAATTCTAACGCCACTATCTATTATTTGCCCTGGAACGTTGCCCGAAGATAGAACGATTATTGCACCCACGTCGTTTTTAGACATGTTTTGTAGTGCCTTGATTATTTCGTTAATACACTTTTCTACCTTTTCGCCGTCAATCGCCCTGCTAGAGTGCTTTAGGTCGTATAACTTAATGGTCTTTTTTGCTAAAATCAATCTCTTGATTTCCACCGAATATAAAACCACCGTCAATACGATAAAAATTGCGGGAACTACTAAAAACATTGCGCTATCCATAGTTTGCGCAAGCGAAATTACGCCCGCCGCTATTATCATTACGGCAACGAACAAAGATACTAAGATGTTTGCGCCGTGATTAACGTAAAATTTAATTAGATAAAAATATAAAACCGAAAAAACTAGAACGGCTACTGCTAACGCTATAAGCATTTCGGTGTTTCCGCTTATTTTATCAAAAAATACGCTTAGTCTTTCTCCAATATTCATATTCTCTCCTTTTATTCTGCAAGTAAAATTCTAAACAAGGATGCGTAAAACGCTTGGTCTACGTCTATTTTTCCACTCTTAAATTTATAGTCTGCATCTTCTAGCACGTCAACTGCTCTCTTTAGAGAAATCTTCTTAAAATACGAAGATTGTTGCCTTGCCTTTTTTACGGCAAACTCTTTTATTCCAAAGGCTTTAGACAACTCTAAGTCGCCCATTGAACTGATTGCTACGTGCAATAGTCTTCTAAAGTAGTAGTATATGCTAGTTAGAAGTTTTTGGGGTGGCTCGCCTTTATTTATGAGTTCAAAAATAATTTCTAAGGCTTTCCCCACGTTCTTCTTTGCAATAAAATCGGTCATCTCGTAAATTTTATACTCGGTATCACGATAGACCATTAAGTCCAAATCTTCTTTGGTGATTTCGCCCTTTTTGATTGCGTAGGATATTAGTTTTTCCGTTTCAGTAGAAACTCTAACCATATCTAGTAAACAATACTCGGCAAGTAGAGATGCCGTTTGAAGTTCTATTTTTACCCCTGCCCTTTCGCAAGTTCCCTTAATCCATCTTGAAACGGTGGAAATATCTGCCTTTTTGCAACTTACTACCGAAACGCAAGAAAGTTTTTTTAGTGGTTCGCTCTCTTTTTCGTTAACGATTACTAAAACGCTACTTTCTAAACTGCCCTCACTATAGAGTTTTTCAATCTTTTTTACTAAGTCTTGCTTTGGATAGAATTCGGTTGCCACCGTCATTCTCTTTAGGCTCATAAAGGGAAAGGAAGAAAGTGACGCAAAAAAACCTACCTCTTCACTTAAGTCCTTTAGTTGCTCGCCGTTATAATTTACTAGGTTAATAGACGGCTCGCTAACTAGCGCGCTCTTAAGCATTTCAAGAGCCTTTTCTCTAAAATATCCGTCTTCCCCCTCGACTAGATACACGGTAGAGATATTATTATCTTGCAGATTTTTTTTAAACTCACTAAAATTCACTCAAATTTCCTATTTTACTACCTTTGTTTGAAATACGGATGAAGTCCTCGCTCCTTGCAAGCAAAGCGCTTACTTCCTCTATTATAGTTTATCACTAACCTAAATTTTTTGCAACGAAAATTTATTCTTTTATAAATTTCATTTTAAATAATATACTATATTGCCCCTATTTTTTACGCTTTTATATTGGGCGTCGGGCATATAAGCGTACTCGTTTTCACTTTCCACGTAGGAAAATACGTTTTCTACTAGGTCTACGGCAAATACTATTTCCACTTCTCTTTTTAGTTCCTTTAAGGAACTACTTAGATTTTTTAGTTGACTGACAAATAGTGCCTTGCTATTTTTATGCTCGATTTCAAGCGCCTTTCCGTCAAGTAGAATTTCATAGTCAAATAAAAGTTTAATATCTCTTTCTTCATTAAAATTGCTAATGCTCGTTTGCTTAAAGGACTTTTCTATTACTTGTTCTAGCATTTTATTTTGCTTTCCGTAGTAGTAGATATTTTTGACCTTGCAAAAAGTATAAAGGTTAGTAGTTAACTTTGGAATATCCGTTTCGCCGTCTAAAATAATTAAGTTGTCTATTTCCCTAACGTGTTTAGATTGAGTAATAGATTTAAGAGCCGAAGTATTTACGTTTCCACTAGCGTAATTTACTATTAGGGTGCTATCGCCGTTATACTCTACTATGGAAGCGCAAAGCGAAGTGGAGGAGGTTGCGTAAATTTTAAATGATTTAAACTCGACTATACTTCCTATTCCACCACTTAAAATAAATACCGAGAACAAAGTTATTGCCGTGAATCTTTTTATTTTTCCTTTTACGTTAACAAATCCCGATAAAACTAATAGCCCTAGATAGTAGAAAACTACGCTTATCCCGATTGTCAATCCACCAACTAAAAAGACGGTGAAGTCTATTCCATCGATTATAAAGACCAAGCATTTCATTAGGTAATTTAGTGGCAATAAAACTTCAAAAACACCAATTATTCCCGCAACGATTACTGAAATGAGAGAGAATATAAAAATAAACGAAACTGCTGGGATAAACAAAAGATTTACTATTACCGAGCACAAAGATAAATTGCCAAAGTGAATTATCATTATGGGCATACTTACAAGCTGAGCTGAAATTACCGAGCCCAAAGAATAGGCTAATTTTTTTGGCATCTTTTTAATTTTACTAAAAAGTTTTGCTATCGTGTTTGCCATAATTAAAATGGAAAACACTACGCCGAACGAGAGTTGAAAGCCTGCAAAAAACAACTGAAATGGATTTATTAGTAGCACTAAAATTAAAGCCACTCCCATTGCACTAACTCCGTCGTACTTTTCGCCTAAAAGCCCTGCGATAAGCGCTACTGAGCACATAACCGTAGCCCTTAGAGAAGATGCCGAAAAACCACACACACCAGAATAAAATATCAATGATAAAATAATTAGTATTGCCTTGACGATTTTATTAGTTTTAAGTTTATCTAGGACAAAACTTAAAGCCATAGACAAAAAGCCGATATGAAGACCTGATACGGCAAAGATATGCGCCACGCCCGACGCTCTAAAGTTTTCAATTAGCCTATCTTCCATATAGTCGGCGTTGCCGGTTAAAAGAGCGTAGACTACCGAAAATTCCTTTTGGTCTAGCCCACTTTCCGCCGTATCTTTTATAAAGAGATTTACACTTTCAAAAATGGTCTTTTGATTGTCTATTACTTGATATTCGCCTTGACTTATATAGGACAAATATTTTACCCTTTGCCCTATATCGTAAACGGAAATTTTGCCGTTATTTAGTAGCCCTAAATCTATTAGCGTTTGATTATAGTTTATAATATCCCCTAACTCTAATTTAACCTTTTCATCAAAGATAATTCTAACCTTAAACTTGCTCGTTATATTTTCCGGATAGCCAATTTCTACGTTTGACAAAACGGCGACCGTGTAATTTTCTTCTTCAACTACGCTTACTACTCTTCCCGTGATGGACGAAGTGTGATTGCCTAAGTCTGCATTTAGGTAGTTTTCAAACTTAATTGCAGTATATCCTACGCCAATTAGCGCAGTAATTAAAAAAACGGATGATAAAATTAAGCCCTTTAGCCTTTTACCATCCTCTTTACATAAAATTATATATAATGCGATTAGCCCTACGAATACTACTAATATTAAAAGGGATAGAAAAACTCTTTCACTATATATCAAATAAGTGAACGCTATCCCAGAAATTATTGATAGGGCAACAAATAGTGCCGTTCTTAAATTTAATAGTTTTTTCATAGGTAAATATTTCCAATAAAAATATTATAATATTTACGCAAATTTGTCAATTATTCCTTGCTATATTCCCCTTTTTTATGCTACAATTATTTTAGCCTTCATGGTGCGATAGGAATTGCAAAAAAAATCCACAATTTATATTAAAGAAAACCATATTCTCAATTAGAAGCGGGGCTCTTCGTTCAGCGTATTCCTGAACATTTTTTGCTAGAGATGCAGACTCTTTGGGAGAGGTGTTCGCCTGTTAGAAAACGGGTTATTATTTTCTTTTCCGTCGGCCAATGCAGGTCGTTTTTTTAAATCACTTAAAAAAAGTTGCAATTATAAAAATATTGTGCTAAAATATCCTTGCTAAAAAACTTTTGGTCTCATGGTCAAGCGGTTAAGACGCAGCCCTCTCAAGGCTGAATCCGGAGTTCGAGTCTCCGTGGGACTACCAATAAAGGCTTAGGAAATTCCTAAGCCTTTTTTATTTATTCTCTAGCCTTTTTGTATGCCCTTAAAACTTGCTCAACGGTGTTGGCCATATTCTTTTTAGCGTTCTCACTTTCCATAGCCTTTTCTAGACTACATGCGGACGGAGTTATTGAAAATATTGCGTCAAGCCCAAAGTCGTTATTAACCCTAGCGTCGTCGTCAACTGCACCTGCAAACGCAAATACCGTTTTGCCGTATTTTTTTGCTAATTTCGCTACGCCTATCGGCGCTTTGCCAAACGCCGTTTGCCCGTCTATCTTGCCTTCGCCGGTGATTACTAAATCAACGCCATCCATCTTCTCTTCGAGTTTAATTTCCTTTAGAACCAACTCTATGCCCGACTGCAAGGTTGCGTTTAGATAGTTAAGTAGCGCAAAGCCCATGCCACCCGCAGCACCCGTTCCAAACGCGTTCTTATCGGCGCTCTCTATAACCGTTTTAGTTATATCCGCATAGTTAGATAGCCACTTATCCATTACATCGATATCTTCTTCCTTAGCGCCTTTTTGTCTAGAGAAAACTCTACTGCAACCACTCTCTCCACAGAGTGGATTTTTCACGTCGCATGCAACGAAAAATTGGCTCTCTTTAAGTTTTGGATTAGCATTGTCTATTTTAATTTTGGCAAGATTGCTTAAACCTTTTGCCCCAAACGAGATTTTTTCTCCATTTTTATCTAAAAATTCAAAGCCTAACGCCGAGAGCATTCCTACCCCTCCGTCGTTAGTGGCGCTACCACCTATTCCAATTATGAATTTTCTAACTCCTTTATTTAGAGCGTCTTCAATCATTTGACCTACGCCATAAGTAGTGGCAACCATTGGATTTAGCCTTTCTTTTTCTATTAAAGTAATACCTGCACAAGTGGACATTTCCATAATTGCAGTATTTTCAACTATTCCGTATTCGGCAACAATTTCCTCGCCTAGTGGATTTAGCACTTTTACCTTTATAAGTTGTCCGTCTAGAGCCGTTATCAAGGCTTCAACCGTACCTTCTCCGCCGTCTGCTATCGGCGAAACCAACACCTCTGCATCTCGGTATACTCTCTTTACGCCCTCCTTTGCACTTAGCCCTGCTTCTAACGAAGTTAAACTCCCCTTAAATGAATCTATCGCTATTAAAACTTTCATATATTCCCTATATCGTTTGTTTTTCTATTTTTACAACTAATCTATATTGCGAGCCCAGTTTATTAACCTTTTCCTTTAACTGCTCCATTATATATTGGTCTGTTAGTTTTGACTCATACGGAACGGCTACGTCAAATATTAAATTTGTAAAGTTTGGCCCTGCCACCATTCTAAAATCGTGAACGGAAAGCCCATCTTCTATCGACTTTACACACTCTGCTAGCATCCTACGCATCTCGTTTACTTGCTCGTCGTTTACTACTATTGGATCTAAATGCCCCGTCAACACGATATTAGTGTTTTCAAAAAACTCTTGCTCAATTTTATCCACTATCTCGTGTGATTCTAACACGTCTACGTCGGCATCCACTTCAATATGAACGCTTGCAAAATATTTGTTCGGCCCATAACAATAAACGGAAAGATCGTGTATGCCGAAAACTTCCTTGTGCGCGCAAATTCTTTCTCTTATGCTATCTATTAGTTCCTTGTCCGGCGCTTTGCCTACTAAATGCGACATAGTTTCTCTTAGTACGCCAATACCCGAAAAGGCTATAAATAAGGCAACTATTATTCCCACGTATCCGTCTAGAGTTAAATTAAAGACTTTACTTAATATCATACCCACTAAAACTGAAGAGGTTGCAACTGCGTCAGATAGGCAGTCTGTTGCCGTGGCTTTAAGTATTTGCGAATTTATCCTTTTTGCCATGGCTCTATTGTAGAAAAATAGCCCCATTTTTATAACTATTGAGCCACCTAATATTGCCACCATTAAAATAGAAAACTCTATTACTTCGGGGGTTATAATCTTGCCGATTGACTCTTTTAATAGTTCAAACGCTATTATTAGTATTACAAACGCCACAGCCATTGAAAGAATATATTCCATTCTCTCGTGCCCAAAGGGGTGCTCTTTATCTGCAGGCTTATTCGATAGTTTAAATGAAACTAAACTCATTACGCTACTTCCAGAGTCCGAAAGGTTATTTAGCCCGTCTGCTAAAATCGAAATTGCGCCCGTGAGTATTCCTAAAGTAATCTTTGCGCCCGCTAAAATTATATTGGCAATTATTCCTACTAGGCTTGCTATTTTACCTATTTTTTCTCTTTTACTACTTTCTTTTTGCAAAATTTTTCTCCAAAACTTTTTTCCAGATTATTTTAACATATTTATATGATTTATTCAATATCTTTTAATTGATTTTTTTCCTTCTATATGTTATATTTAGTTTAACGATAAAAAGGAAGGCTTTGTATGAAAATTTTATTTTTTGGCGACTCTATTACCGATATGAGAAGAGAAAGAACGGCAGAAGATAGTTCGGTTTTTTCTTACGGAGTTGGCTATCCAAACTTTGTTATTGGAGAACTTGACACTAAATTTCCAAGAAAGCACCAAGTTATAAATCGTGGAATTAGTGGAAACAGAGTAGTAGACCTATATGCTAGGGCAAAACTAGATTGCTGGAATCATAAGCCCGATTTACTAGCAATTTTAATAGGCACTAACGATATTTGGGCAAGATTTAACAATAACGGCACTACTAACGAGAGATTTGAAAAAATTTATAGGGCGCTAATTGAAGATACCATTAAAGAACTTCCCGATACGAAGATAGTTTTATTCGAGCCCTTTGCCTTACCTGGAAACGTGACCACTAACCCAACTGACAAAACTATTTGGGAGCGTTTTTCTAAAATAGAAGAACTTGCCGTTATTGTAAAAAATCTCGCTAAAGAATATAACTTAGATTTTATTCCCTTACAAGAAGATTTTAATATAGTATCTAAAAAATACGGCGTGGAAAATTATCTTTTCGACGGAGTTCACCCCGCTCCCGCAGGGGCAAAACTTATCGCCGATAAATTCCTAGATTATTTTTATAAAAACTTTGAAAATTAATAGCAAAAAGGAGCGAAAATTTCGCTCCTTTTTTACGATTAAAACAAATTAGATCTTATCTATTGGAACAAGTTCACTACCTTGTATATAAAAATATTGTCTTTGCGTATCAAATACGCTTTCCTTAAATGGCTCGCCGTAGGAATTAGGTAAATAATTATATAGCCTTAATTGCTGATAATTTTCTTTGCTTATTTTTTGTTTATATGGGGCTATTTCTGCACCACCTTTTTCACTTTCCTCATTCTTAGGCATATCGGTTAGTGAATATATCTCACCACCATCCTCATATCCAAAATAAAGTGTATCCCTATCTATGCCACAATATATCTTTTTATCCTTATATTCGCTAAGGGTTAATAAATTTGGCTCTGTAGAATCTTTCTCCACAAAATGAGTATACTTGAATAAATTAAAATTAACGTAGTGCTTTATCTTAACGCGATAATACATAAAATACGTTTGATTTTTCTCCATTTCCTCTACAAAGAAATGGAACGGAATACTCTTTATCTTTTCTCCATATCCACTTTCTGGAAAATCATCATCTGTTTCTTCTAAATACAAATTTAAATCATAAAGCCCAGTGTAATAAAGATATTGGTCTTGATAAATTACACCGAAGATTTGACAATTAATCCTTTCTACTCCCGCATTTATCGCATTCTCTACAGAAAGTTGAGTTTCCTTCATTCTATTTCTATCTTCTTGAGGCATATTTTCATCTGAAATATTATCGTAATTAGTAATATCGTAATCACCCAAATACACGTTAGGATACTTATCGTCGTCATATCCATTAGGTAAATCCATTAACCCAATCAATTCTATCAAGAAAAATTGTGGCTCACCCTTAATGTTATAAATTATATGCACCTTGTAATCTTCTAAAAGATTATATTCCTTTAATTGCGAATAAGTCTTATCTGCATAATAATTAAGTTTAGTTAGATGCTCTTCTTCAGTGAAAGCACTTTCATATTCAATGTAGTTAACATCTTCACTATCACAACCAAAAAAAGAGAAAGAACACAAAATGGCTAGAATTACAGATATCAATATAGAAAATTTCTTCATTAATTTTTCCTCCTTTTTTTTAAATTCTACCATACTCTAATATGAAAGTCAATAGTCAATTTTTATCAAATTTTATCAAAAAAGGAGCGAAAATTTCGCTCCTTTTTTATATGATTTTTTCTAAATATTGCATATCTACTAGTCTTACGCCGTTTTCTATAATCTCGTGGTCGTAGTTATCCGTAAAAAAGTTTTCTACGATAAAACTTTCAGTAAATCCACATTTTTTATAAAAGTTAACTGTGTCAGTTCCCCTGCCCGTGCCGACGATAATTTTACTAAACTCTCCCTTAAATTTATTTTCTATAAATTCAATGAGTTTTTTGCCGTAGCCTTTTTTTTGAGAACTAGGATAACTTGCAATATTTTTTATTTCTAATTCTCCCTTGCCCTCGTCCGTCACAACGCAAATACTCTTTACGCCGTCGTCAAGTAAAACGAACACTCTACCCTTATAAAGATATTTTTTAACCATATCTTCTTGCTCGTCTGCAATTAAAAGCAAGGGCATGTACTCTTCTTTATTTTCTTTTACTTCTAAAAATTCTATCATTTTTACCTTAGTGGAACTACGGCTTTTGCATTTAACGATAGGTCGGCAAAATTGCCTTTTAAGTATTGTAAATACCCCTCTGCTCCTATCATTGCCGCGTTATCCGTGCAATATTTCTTTTGGGGAATAACTAGTTTTAAGTTTAGTTTTTCGCCCTCTTCTATTATTCTTTCTCTTAGATACCCGTTAGCGCCTACTCCACCCGACAAGGTGACCGTTTTATAGCCTTTTTCCTTTACTGCCTTTATTGCTTTTTCAACCAAAACGTCGATTGCAGAGCATTGAAAACTCTTAGCAACGTCTGCTTTATTTATTACTTCGCCCTTTTCGGTTTTATTGTGAACGTAATTTATTACAGCCGTCTTTAGCCCACTATACGAAAAATCGTACTCTCCACCCTGATAGTTGTTGGCTAGCATTTTTGGAAGTTTTACTACGTTTTGCCCTTCCTTTGCGAGCCTTTCAATATTTGGTCCACCAGGATATTGAAGTCCCAAAACTCTTGCAACCTTATCAAAGGCTTCGCCAACCGCATCGTCGATAGTAGAGCCCAAAACTTCAATAGTGTAGTAATCTTTTACCTCAACTATAGCCGTATGTCCACCACTTGCTAAAATAGTTATAAACGGTGGCTCTAGGGTTAAATCTGCTAAATATGACGCTGCTATATGCCCCCTTATATGACTTACGGGAACAAGTGGCTTTTCCCACGCAAACGCAAGTGCTTTAGCAAACGAAACGCCAACTAGTAGCGCCCCTAGTAGTCCTGCCCCTTGAGTGACGGCAATCGCGTCGATATCATCTTTAGTTAGTTTTGCCTCGTTTAGCGCGTCTACAACAGCAGTTAATATTGCCGTAGTGTGCGCTCTTGATGCAATTTCTGGCACAACTCCACCAAAACGAACGTGTTCGGTCATAGAACTAATAACTTGGTTTGCTAGTATTTCTCTGCCGTTTTTTATTATGGCTACCGCCGTTTCATCACACGAAGTTTCTATGCCTAATATGATTGCGTCTTTTTTTATCGGCGCGCTTTTTACTTTCTCAAAATAACTCATTACGATTTTCTCAAATAGTCGTTTATAAAACCTTGTATATCTCCGTCCATCACTCCGCTAACGTCGCTCGTTTCAAAGCCCGTTCGGTGATCTTTTACCATAGTGTACGGGCAAAATACATAACTTCGTATTTGACTGCCCCACTCGATTTTCTTAATTTCGCCCTTTATATCGCTATCTCTTTCTTGTCTTTCGGCTTCACGCTTTTCAAGTAGTTTACTTATTAGCATTTTCATTGCCATTTCTCTATTTTGAGTTTGACTGCGTTCGTTTTGACAAGAAACTACTATCCCTGTCGGCAAATGGGTTATTCTTATTGCCGAATCGGTTTTGTTTACGTGTTGTCCACCTGCTCCACTAGCTCTAAAAGTGTCTACTCTTAGTTCTTCGGGTTTTACTTTTATATCTTCGTCGTCTTCAATCTCAGGCATTACTTCTAACGATGCAAAGGAAGTGTGCCTTTTTTTATTTGCGTCAAAAGGTGAAATTCTAACTAGTCTATGCACGCCTTTTTCTGCCTTTAAATATCCGTAGGCAAATTCGCCTTCCACCTTAAAACTAACGCTCTTTATTCCTGCTCCGTCACCTTCTAGTCTATCTAACTCGATTATTTTATAGCCCCTTTTCTCCGCGTAGCAAATGTACATTCTATAAAGCATTTCTGCCCAATCGCAAGCCTCAGTTCCACCTGCACCTGAGTGCAACGTAAGTAGAGCGTTTAGTTTATCGTACTTGCCTTTTAGTAGCGAAGATAACCTTATTTCTTCTATGGTTTTTTCTAGGTTTATTAGTTCTTTATCTAGTTCAATTATTAGAGATTCTTCGTTTTCTAAAATGGCTAGTTCTATAATATCAAGCGCATCTACAATCGTTTTTTCTGCCCTATTAAACACTTCTACTTGCCCCGATAAAAAGGCAATTTCCTTAGATATTTCTTGTGATTTTTTTATGTTTGAATAAATCTCAGGGTTTTCCGATAATTTTTTTAACTCTTCTAGTTTTTCTCTTTTCCCTACTAGGTCAAAGAGAGTGCCCTGCCTCTTCTAAAATTTGCTTTAAGCCTTTAACTTTTTGCTTATATTCTTCAAAATTTATCATAACAATTCGCCTTTATATTTTATTTGCAATAAACTTTCCATTTTCGAGAGTGTAAACTTCCGTAAATCCGTTTTCCTTCATATACTCTACTGCTCCGTCAAAAAAATAATCCAGTTTGTCTATTTTATGGCAGTCGCTAGTTATTATTACCTTTCCACCATATTCTCTTATAGTTTTTAACGCCCAAGGTTCTGGATATGGAATGCTTCTAACATCCCTTGCCATAGCGCCGGTATTGACTTCAAATAAGCAACCTTTATCCACTAACTTCTCTATCGCTTTTTTGGCAAGGGCTCTATATTCACTACTCTCGTTATCAAATATCTTTTTAATTTCGCTACTTTTTAGTAGCAAGTCAAAGTGCCCTATAACGTCTACTCTTTCTAATTTATTAGGCAAATCTCCTAAAAGCCTAAAATATTCTTCTACTAGTTTTATAGGCTGGTTGTCAAAGTAGTTTTTTATGATATCTTCAAGTTTTTTTGGAGTTCTCGTATCAACTGAAACAAATCCATCTTTCGTTTCAAGGTAATGCACCGAGCCTATTACGTAGTCAAACTCATCAAGGTCTCCACTAGAATAATAGTCGTACTCAACGCCTAAAATCACGTTAATTTTATCTTTATAATTTTGTTTTTGCGCTTTTACTTCTTTAATATACTCCAAGGTACTCACTTCGTCTAGACAATAGCCCCTACAAAAAGTGGTTAGGGCATGCCCCGAAAATCCTATCGAGGTAAACCCTAACTCTATTGCCTTTTCTATTGTTTCCTTTACCGTATAACTTCCATCGCAAAACTTTGTGTGAGTATGAAGATTTTGCCTATTTTTAAACATCTTTTCGCCGTCTTTAGTTTATTTATGGAAAATTACTTGTTTGCTCCACAGCAGTTTTTGTATTTTTTGCCACTTCCACATGGACAAGGATCGTTTCTGCCAATTTCTTGTTTTGCCTTTTTTCTTGCTAAAGATGGATCTCCACTTTCTTGATTAGTGGTGAAATCTCTCTTTTCTTCTTGCTTTAATACGGGAATTTTCTTTAATTCTGCCTTTAAGAGTATGGTGACGGTATCGTCTTGAATAGCCGCCGTCATATCCTCAAACATTTCAAAGCCTTCCTTTTTATATTCGATAACAGGATCAACGTTGCCGTATCCTCTTAAACTTATGCCTTTCTTTAGTTGATCCATAGCGTCGATATGGTCTATCCACTTGGTGTCGATATTCTTTAGTAAAACCATTCTTTCAACTTCAGCAAAGTTGATTCCCTCTTCACTATATCTATCGATTTTTTCGTTATAGACGTTAATGGTTTCTAAGGTTAATTTTGAAATAAAGTATTCGTAATCCCAATTTTGAATTCTCTCTTTTGTGACAAAATTGGTATCTTTTGGCAACAACTTTAATTCAATGATATTATTTAGTGCCTCAATATCCCAAGTGTCAGGCTTATTTTGGTTGTTAATTACCGTGCTAACCGTATAAGAAACGAAATCTGGAATTAGTTTTAAGATGTCTTCGTGAACGTTTTCATCTTTTATAACCTTCATTCTCTCTGCATACATTACTTCACGTTGTTTATTCATAACGTCATCGTATTGCAACACGTGTTTTCTTATACCGAAGTTTCTTCCTTCTATTGCTCTTTGCGCGTTTTCTACGCTTTTAGATAGCATTTTTGATTGAAGTGGCTCGTATTCGTCGATATTGAACATTTCGTATACTCTGTTCATTTTCTCGCCACCAAATCTCTTTGCTAAATCGTCTTCTAAAGAAATAAAGAAGATTGACGAACCCTTGTCACCTTGACGACCGCTTCGTCCACGTAATTGGTTGTCGATACGGCGTGATTCGTGACGCTCTGTTCCTAAAATATGAAGTCCACCTGCGTTTATAACCTTTTCTTTTTCAGCGTCGGTTATGGTCTTAAACTTTTGATATACTTCTTGATAATGCTCTCTAACTTGTTGCGCTTCTTCCCCTATATCTGCAACGAAAGAAGTTGCAAGGTCTATCATTTCTTCGCTAACGCCTTCTTCACGCAATTTTCTCTTGGCTAAGAACTCGGGGTTTCCACCGAGCAAGATATCCGTACCACGTCCTGCCATGTTGGTTGCTATAGTGACTGCGCCAAATCTACCTGCTTGGGCAACGATATCTGCTTCTCTAGAGTGGTTTTTCGCGTTTAATACGTTGTGCTTAATGCCCTTTTTGATTAGG
>JAZOOV010000022.1:0-5464 GCA_045655215.1 Christensenellaceae bacterium
AATTAGTGTTCAATTTTGTGGAAGATTTATCTTACGCAGAGTTTAGAAAAGCCCTTAGAAATAAGGACGTTAAGGTTAACGGCAAAAGGGTTTCTAGCGACGTGGACGTTTTAGTTGGGGACACCATTGAGATATATTATAAACCTACTGTAAAAGAGTCTTACTCGATAATTTTTGAAGACCAAAATATTTTGGTTATCAATAAAAAAAGTGGGTATACTTCGGAGAGCGTTTTTGAAGATTTATCAAAAAAATATTCGGGAGTTGGATTTATCCATAGACTTGATAGAAATACTTCTGGGCTAATGATATTTTCACTTAACGCCACTGCCGAAAAGGAACTTTTAGATGGATTTAAAAATCACGTTTTCATTAAGGAATATCTAGCAGAAGTAGTTGGCGTTCCAAAGATTAAAGAGGCTATTTTAGAAGGGTATTTATTAAAAGATAAAAATGCTTCCACCGTTAAAATATACGATAAGCAAGTAAAGGGCTCGGTTTATATTAAAACGGGGTATAGGGTAGTAAAAATTAGCCAAAAAACGTCTACTTTACAAGTTAGATTATATACGGGCAAAACTCACCAAATTAGAGCGCACTTATCCTATATTGGCCACCCAATAGTTGGCGACGGAAAGTATGGGGATAACGAGATAAATAGAAAGTTAGGGAAAAAAGAGCAAGATCTTACGGCGTTTAGGCTTACCCTTTTCTTTAGTAAAGATCAAGCGCTATTTTACTTAAACCAAAAACAATTTGAAATAAAAGAATAACATTATGCCACAAGACGCGTTTACACTTAAATTTTTGTGTGAAGAACTTAATAGTTTGTTTTCGGGTGGAAAGATAAATAAAATCGTTCAACCAGGACAAGAGCAGGTGGTGATTACCGTCTACACGGGTAAGGGAACGAAAAAACTCGTTTTAGACGTTAATCCTGCTTGGCCAAGAATAGGCGTTAGCGACGGGGAATTTCAAAGCCCCTTGACAGCGCCTAATTTTTGCATGCTTCTTAGAAAACATTTGCTTTCGGCAACTATCGATAAGATTTCGTTGGTGGGATTTGATAGGGTAGTGAGATTTGATATTTCACCATCAAACGAACTTTTTGATAGTAATAAAAAAGCGCTATACGTAGAACTTATGGGCAGATATAGCAATATTATTTTAACTGAAAACGGCAAGGTTTTAGGTGGCAATAGGGGAGTAAACTTTTTTGATAACGGCGTTAGGCCACTTATCGTAAATCACCCGTACACACTTCCACCTAGCAATAATAAAAAATGCCCCGACGATAGAGAATTAATAAACGTTTTTTCAAGTAGTAGTGAAGGGATTTCTAAAAAAATAATAGATAACGTTCAAGGCTTTGCGCTTATTACGGCAGTAGAAGTGGAGAGTAGGTTTTTAGAAAAGTTTTCTAGCGAAAATAATGCCGAAAATCTTTATAGTTTTCTTAACGATTTTACAAGTAAAGAAAGTGCTAACCCTTGCGTTTTACTAGACGGAGAGCAAGTGCTTGACGTTATGGCTTTCCCTTATAAAAACGCAAGTGGCGAACTAAAGTTTTTCGATAAACTATATCTTGCTGAAGACTACTATTATAAAACCAAAAACCAAGCCAAAAAAACTAAGGAATTAAGGGAAAGACTACTATCAATTGCGTCAACGCAACTAAAAAAGGTAAAGAAAAAAGACTCTGCAATTTCTAGTAGAATTAAAGAGGCTTTAGATGCTGAAGAAAACAAACTTAAAGGCGAACTAATTTTAGCAAACATATATAGAATAAAGCAGGGCGAAGAAAAGGTCGTTTTAGATAATTATTACGACCAAACACAAGTGGAGATTACTCTTGATAAAAACCTATCCGTGCAAAAAAACGCCGAAAATTACTACAAAAAATACAATAAGCAAAAGAGAGCGCTCACAATATTAGAAGTTCAAAAAAGTCAGGTAGTGGAAGAAGAAAATTACCTAGAGAGTTTAATTAGCGAGATAAACCTTGCTAAAGACTACTTTGACCTATCCTTAGTTAGAGAAGAGATGCAAGAGGGTGGGTTAATAAAAGAAAAAGTCTTGCCCAAAAAGTCTAAGGAAAAAGCCGTAGAATATAGAGAGTATTCCTTTATGGGCTTCACTATAAAAGCAGGTAGAAACAATTTAGAAAACGACCACTTAACACTGTCTAGCAAAAAGCAAGATATTTGGGTGCATTCTAAAGCCTATCACTCTTCGCACGTCATAATAGAAAGCGATGGAAAAGACGTGCCTATGGAAGTAATCGTCTTTGCAAGTGAGATATGCGCATATTATTCTAAGGATAGAAATTCAGGGAAGAGCGAAGTGGTTTATACCGAAAAGAAAAACGTAAAAAAGCCACCAAAGTCAAAGCCAGGATTTTTCACCTATGGTGAGTATAACTCCATAGTGGTTTCGCCAAACGGACACGAAAGCAAATTGAAAAGCAATTAAAATGGGCAAAATTGTAAATGATTGGCGTAAAAACCTTGCGTTTTACAATTTGTTATGATAAAATAAATTAGAATTTAAATAGAATTTAAAAGTTTAGGAGATAAATATGAAATACACTTTTGAAAAAGCAGAAAAAAGCACGGTTAAAGTCACTATCGAATTAGAAACTGCAGAATGGAAAGAAGCTGGTGAAAAGGCTTACGAAAAAACTAAGGGTAGATATTCTATGCCTGGTTTTAGAAAAGGCAAAGTTCCTAAAAAGGTTTTAGAAAGCGCTTACGGAGTAGGTTTATTCTATGAAGACGCTATCAATTACGCTTTCCCAATCTATTTTGGAGATATTTTAGATAAAGAACCATCAATCAAGGCAATTGCTCAACCTGAATTAGATATTAAAGACATTTCAGAAAACGGAATTACTATGATTGCAATCGTTCCTGTAAAACCAGAAGTTAAACTTGGTCAATACAAGGGCTTAACCTTCAAGAAGAATACTTATAGAGTAAAAGTTGAAGACGTTAAGGCAGAATTAACTCGTTTACAAGAAAGAAATTCAAGAATGGTTGAAGTTGATAGAGCAGTAGAAAACGGAGATACCGTCACCATCAACTACTCTGGTAGCGTAGACGGGGTTAAGTTTGAAGGTGGCACGGCTGAAAATCAAACCTTAGTTATCGGTAGCAACACCTTTATCCCTGGTTTTGAAGAACAAATTATCGGCATGAAAAAGGACGAAGATAAGGATATCAACGTTAAGTTCCCAGATGAATATCACGCTGAAAACCTTAAGGGTAAACCTGCAGTATTTGCTATCAAACTTCTCAAAATCGAAACTAAAGAACTTCCTGAACTAACCGACGAGTTTATTAAAGACGCAGTTGGTGCAGAAAGTTTAGACGCTTATAAAGATGAAGTTAGAGAAAGACTTAAAAAGCAAAACGCAGATAGAACTCAAAGAGAACTTGAAGATGCAATCGTTAAAAAGATTACCGAAACTACCGAAGTTGAAATTCCAGACGCAATGATTGAATCTCAAATCGACAATATGGTTCAAGAAATGAGTTATAGACTTTCTTACCAAGGTTTAAAACTTGAAGATTACTTAATGTATTTAGGAAAGACTATGGACGACTTTAGAAACGACTATAGAGCGCAAGCAACTGAAATCGTTAAGTCACAACTCGTTATCGAAAAGATTATCGAAGAAGAAAAAATCGAAGCAACTGAAAAAGACGTTGAAAAGAGAATTGAAGAAATGGCAGAATCTCAAGGCAAAACTGCTCCTGATATCAAGAAGAACTTCAATGCTCGTCAACTTGATTACATCAAAAATGAAATCATCATCAAAAAGTTATTCGATTTATTAAAGAAAGAAAACACGATTGAGTAATAAATTTTGATAAATAGGATATAATTTACAAGGAGGCTTTAATGATGGAAGTTAAAAATACCGTCGTTCCTTACGTTATTGAAAATACGGGTAAAGGCGAAAGAAGTTATGATATATATTCAAGGCTTTTAGAAGATAGAATAATTTTCTTAACGGGTGAAATTAACGACGCCGTTGCCGACACCATAGTTGCGCAACTCATTTACTTAGAGGGAAAAGATCCCGACAAGGATATTTGCCTATACATCAATAGCCCTGGTGGTAGCGTGACTGCAGGCATGGCAATCTACGATACTATGAATTATATCAAATGTGACGTTAGCACTATTTGTATTGGTATTGCCGCTAGTATGGGTGCGTTCTTGCTCTCTAGTGGAACTAAGGGTAAAAGATACGCGCTCGCTAATAGCGAAGTAATGATTCACCAACCTTTAGGTGGGGCACAAGGTCAAGCAAGTGATATTAAAATTCAAGCAGACCACATTATTAAAACTAGGGCGCGCTTAAACGCAATTCTTGCTAAGAATAGTGGAAAGCCTATCGAACAGGTAGAGAAAGATACCGATAGAGATAATTATTTGTCGGCTGAAGATGCAAAAGAATACGGACTTATCGACGAAATATTTGTTAAACGTCCGTAATTAAAACGGAGATTTATGAGAAACGATAACCAACAACTAACTTGTTCTTTTTGTGGAAAGTCTAAAGAACTCACTCGTAGACTTATAGCAGGGCCTAACGGCATTTATATTTGCGACGAGTGTATTGAAGTTTGCAATCAAATTATGCAAGAAGACGCGCGAAAAGGAGAAGAACAAGGGCAGATAAAACTTCTTAAGCCTGTAGAGATTAAGAAAAAGTTAGACGAATATATCGTTGGGCAAGACGAGGCGAAAAAAGTTTTATCGGTAGCCGTTTACAATCATTATAAGAGAATAAGTTTAGCCACTAAAAAAGATGACGTGGAACTCGATAAGAGCAACATTTTGCTTTTAGGTCCTACGGGAAGTGGCAAAACCTTGCTAGCAAAAACTCTCGCTAAGATATTAGACGTGCCCTTTGCCGTTGCCGACGCAACTACTTTGACTGAGGCTGGCTACGTTGGGGAAGACGTGGAGAATATTCTTCTTAAACTTATTCAAAATGCAGACTTCAATATAGAAAAGGCTCAAAGGGGCATTATCTATATTGATGAGATTGACAAAATCGCTAGAAAAACCGAAAACGTTTCTATAACTAGAGACGTTTCTGGGGAAGGCGTGCAACAAGCCCTTCTCAAAATTATTGAGAGTACGATTGCTAGCGTACCACCACAAGGCGGAAGAAAAAATCCTCAACAAGAGTGCATTAGAATCGACACCACTAACATATTGTTTATCTGTGGCGGTGCGTTCGTTGGGCTAGACGAGATTATTTCTAAGAGAAGAGAAAATTCTTCTTTGGGCTTTGGTGGTAGCGTTAAGGTTCGTGACGACGCTAAAAAGGACGCTTTGATTCGCGACGTTCAACCACAAGATTTAATTAAATACGGCTTAATTCCTGAGTTTGTGGGAAGAGTACCAATCACGGTAGGTCTTCATCCACTTGACGAAAAGGCGCTAG
>JAZOOV010000023.1:0-10305 GCA_045655215.1 Christensenellaceae bacterium
ATCCTGCATCAATCAAAACTTGCAAGAAAGACATTGCAAAGGTTAAGACCATTTTGAGAGAAAGGGAAATTAAGGCAAAGGCGTAGGGAGTAGATGAATATGGAAAGAAATTTAAGAAAAGAAAGAGTTGGAATAGTAGTTTCCGACAAGATGGATAAGACTGTAGTAGTTGCCATCGAAGAAAGATTCAAACACCCTTTGTACAAAAAGACAGTTAAGAAAACCCACAAATTCAAGGCTCACGACGAGTTGAACGCATGTGGAGTAGGCGATAAGGTTTTAATCGTAGAAACTAGAAAACTTTCTAAGGATAAAAACTGGAGAGTAGCCGAAATTATCGAAAAGGCTAAGTAAGGAGGCGCAAAATGATACAACCATTTACAAGATTAAAAGCAGCAGATAACTCTGGTGCAAAAGAAATAATGTGTATTAAAGTTTTGGGCGGATCTTTTAGAAGAAGCGGTAATATCGGGGACGTAATCGTAGCAAGTGTTAAAACTGCTACCCCAGGTGGCGCTGTTAAGAAGGGAGACGTAGTTAAGGCAGTTATCGTTAGATCAACTTCAGGTGTTAGAAGAAAAGACGGCACCTACGTTAGATTCGACGAAAATGCTGCAGTAATTATCGACGCACAAAAACAACCAAAAGGCACTCGTATTTTTGGGCCTATAGCAAGAGAACTTCGTGATAAAGATTATATGCGTATAATTTCACTTGCGCCCGAAGTGTTATAAGGAGAAAACTCATGAAAGTTAAAAAGAACGACACGGTTTTAGTTATAACTGGTAAGGACGCAGGCAAAACGGCAAAAGTTTTGGTTGCTCTTCCCAAGGATAACAAAGTAGTAGTTGACGGAATCAACGTACAAAAAAAGCATAAAAAGGCTAGAAGCGCTCAAGAAGTTAGTTCTATTCAAAACCAATCTGGCGCTATCGACGCATCAAACGTTTTAGTAGTTTGCCCAACTTGCAACAAAGCAGTTAGAGTTGCATACAAAATTGAAGGGGATAAGAAACTTCGTATCTGCAAAAAGTGCGGTGCTTTCTTAGACGCTACTAAAGAAGTTGCTGAAGTTAAAAAGGCTACTAAGAGAAAAACGAAGAAGGCTGCTGCAGAAACTCCTGCAGAGGCAAACTAACGGAGGTAAACGGAAATGGCAGATAAAACTCCGAACAGAATTAAAGCATTATATAAGGAAACAGTTGTTCCTGCTTTAATGAAAAAGTTTAACTATAAAAACGTTAACCAAGCACCAAAACTTGTTAAGATTACCATCAACTCAGGTTTAGGTGACATTAAGGAGAACAACAAGAGCGTTCAAATCGCTCAAGAAGAACTTAAACAAATCTCCGGTCAAAAGCCTGTATTGACCAAGGCTAAAAAGTCAGTTGCTAACTTCAAAGTTAGAGAAGGACAAGGCGTTGGCATGAAGGTCACCCTAAGAGGCGATAGAATGTACGAATTCTTTGATAAATTCGTTTCAATCGCATTGCCAAGAGTGCGTGACTTTAGAGGCGTTCCTACCAAGTCTTTTGACGGAAGAGGAAACTATGCAATGGGCGTTAAAGAACAACTTATCTTCCCTGAAATTTCATACGATCAAGTAGAAACCATCAGAGGATTTGATATTTGTATCACTACGACTGCAAACACCGACGAAGAAGCAAAAGAATTGCTCGCTTTACTCGGAATGCCTTTTGCTAATAAGTAAGGTTAAAGGAGATTAAAAATGGCTAAAAAAGCAATGATAAATAAGCAGTTAAGACCTGCTAAATTTTCCACCAGAGCCTACACCAGATGCAGTATTTGTGGTCGTCCACACGCTGTATTGAAAAAGTACGGAATTTGTCGTATTTGCTTTAGAAATCTTGCCTACAAAGGTCAGATTCCTGGAGTAAAGAAGGCAAGCTGGTAAAGGAGGAATTAGAAAATGACAGACGTTATTGCAGATATGCTTACAAGAATCAGAAACGCTGTTTCTGCTAAGCACGAATCAGTTGAAATTCCTGCATCTAACACCAAAAAGGCTATCGCTAATATTCTTTTAGAAGAAGGCTATATCGCAGGTGTTGAATATATTGAAGGTGTTCAAGGAACTATCAAAATTGCATTAAAGTACGACGGAAAGAACAAAGTTATTTCCGGCTTAAAGAGAGTTAGTAAACCTGGTCTAAGAGTTTACGTTGGTACTGAAGAAATTCCACAAGTTTTAGGTGGCTTAGGAATTGCAATCTTATCAACTTCAAAGGGCATTATGACCGGCGCAAACGCTAAGAAAGCACATCAAGGCGGGGAAGTTCTCGCTTACGTGTGGTAATAGGAGGTAAATTATGTCAAGAATAGGAAATGCAATTATCAATTTACCTGCCGGCGTGACCGTTGAGGCAAAAGACAAGGTTATCACCGTTAAAGGACCTAAGGGAACTTTAACTCAAGCATATGATCCAGTAATTTCTTTAACCGTAGAAAACAACACGGTTAAGTTCACTAGAGCAAACGAACAAGGCCCAACCAAAGCAAAGCACGGTTTATATAGAGCGTTAACCGCAAATATGGTTAAAGGCGTGACCGAAGGCTTCAAGAAAACCTTAATCGTAAACGGTGTAGGTTGGAAGGTTTCTAAACAAGGCAAGAAACTCGTTATGAACGTAGGATTTTCACATCCTGTAGAACTTGAAGAAATTGAAGGAATCAGCATTGAATGTCCTAGCCAAACTGAAATCGTTGTAAACGGAATTGACAAAGAAAAAGTTGGTCAATTTGCAGCGGTTGTTAGAAGCGTTAGAGAACCTGAACCATATCACGGATACGGAATTCGCTACAGCGACGAAGTAATCGAAAGAAAGGTTGGTAAGGCTGCCGGCGCGAAAGGCTAAAATTTAATGTGCTTTTAGTGGGTGCGCTTAAAAGTTTAGCGCATCTGCCGAGTGCATCTAATGATGCGAAAAGTTATTAAAAACGGGAGTTAAACTATGATTAACAAAATTAATAAAAATCAAGACAGAATTAAAAGACATAAGAGAGTTAGAGCAAAAATCAAGGGAACGGCTGAAGCACCAAGACTTTCAGTTTACAGAACCTTAAACCATATTTATGTTCAAATTATTGACGACGTAAAGGGAAACACCTTAGTGACGGCGTCAACTCTCGACAAAGAACTCAAGGGTACTTTCGAGGGCAAGGATAAGAAGGCACAAGCATTTGCAGTTGGCGAATTAGTTGCTAAGAAAGCAAAAGCAAAGAAGATTAAAACCATCGTATTTGACAGAGGTGGATATCTTTACACAGGCCGTGTTCAAGCATTAGCAGACGGCGCTAGGAAGGGTGGCCTTCAATTCTAATAGGAAAGGAGAAAATAAAAATGGCAAGAGATAATAACAGAGCACCTAAGCGTGTTGAAGAAAACGACGGCTTAATTAAAAAGTTAATTTGCGTAAACCGTGTTACTAAAACCGTTAAGGGTGGTAGAAATATGAGATTTGCTGCGCTTGTTGTTGTAGGCGACGGAAAGGGCAAAATTGGATGCGCTATGGGTAAGGCTAAAGAAGTTCCAGAAGCAATCGATAAGGCAACTGCAAGAGCAAAGAAAGGTATGTTCCCAGTATCGTTATTAAACACGAGTATTCCTCACCAAGTAATAGGAAAATTCGGCAGAGGTTCAGTATTAATGATGCCTGCTGACGAAGGTACCGGTGTTATCGCCGGCGGTCCTGTACGTGCGGTAATGGAAGCAGTTGGTATCACCAACATTAGAACTAAGTCACACGGAACGAACAACCCAATCAACTGTGTAAAAGCGGCTATCCAAGGTCTAAAAGAACTTCGTACTGCTGAACAAGTTGCGGCTATTCGTGGCAAAAGTGTAGAAGAAATTAACGGTTAAGGAGGAAAAGTAAAATGGCTAAAAAGAAAGCAACCGAAACCGCTAAAATCAAAGTGACGCTCGTTAAGAGTACGATAGCGGTACTCCCACAGCATAAGAAAATTATCGAGGCTTTGGGTCTTACTAAAATCAATTCTTTCAAAATTCATAACGAAAACGCTAGCACGCTCGGTATGATCGACAAGGTAGGCTACCTTTTGAAAGTAGAGAAGATTTAGGTATAGTTAAAATTCAAGGAGTAAACTAATATGAGATTAGGAAATTTAAGTCCTGCTGAAGGTGCAACCAGAGAATCAAAAAGACTCGGTAGAGGTATTGGTTCTGGCTTAGGTAAGACTAGTGGTAAAGGACATAAAGGTCAATGGGCAAGAAGTGGCGGCGGAGTTCGTCCTGGATTTGAAGGTGGTCAAATGCCTTTAATTAGACGTGTTCCAAAGCGTGGCTTCAACAATCATTTCAGAAAAGAATATAGTATCGTTAACCTTTCTACTTTAGAAAGTTTCGAGGCTGGTTCTATCGTAGATATCGAAGTTCTTAATGAAAAAGGACTTATCAAACTCGTTAAGGGTGGTGTAGGTTTAAAGGTTCTCGGCAACGGAACTTTAACCAAGGCTTTAACCGTTAAGGCTGATTGTTTCTCTGCAAGTGCAAAAGAAGCAATCGAAAAAGCAGGCGGTACGGCTGAACAAATCTAAACCCCTATAGGAGGGCAAAATGTGGCAAACAATTGTCAATGCGTTCAAGATTAAAGAGGTTCGTAAAAAAATTCTAATAACTATCGCATTGTTATTCGTTTATAGACTAGGATGTATGATTCCCGTTCCGGGCGTTAACCTTTTAGTTGATAATATTACCGAATACAAGTTCTTAGAAGTAATGAGTGCCGTTTCGGGTGGTGCGCTTCAATACGGCGCATTCTTCGCAATGGGTATTGGACCTTACATCAACGCATCAATTATTATTCAACTTTTAACCGTAGGTATTCCCGCGTTAGAAAGACTTTCTAAACAAGGCGAAGAAGGAAGAAAGAAAATAAACGTTTATACGAGAATTTTAACTTTAATCCTTGCAATCGTTCAAGCAATCGGTATTATCGTTGCGTTTAGTGGTCAAGGAGAAGGTACGATTGACTTTAACCAAATCTTTGGAAACGAAGGTTTCGGCTTAGTTATGAGCTATATCTTCTTAGTTGCGGTTTATACTGCAGGTGCAGCGCTAACCATGTGGCTCGGCGAAAGAATTACCGACTACGGCGTTTCTAATGGTATTTCACTCTTAATCTTCGCAGGTATCTTGTCAACAGCAGGTACTTCGATTTTAAGTGTTATTAGACAAATTGGAAACCCTGCTACGTCTCAATCGGCAACTTGGAACTTATTAGGATTCCTTATCGCCGCTCTTGTAATCTTCGCTGCAATCGTCACCGTTAATAGTGCTGAAAGAAAAATTCCGGTTCAATATGCTAAGCAAGTTAAAGGTAGGAAAATGTATGGTGGTCAATCAACCCATATTCCTATCAAGGTTAACTCTTCTGGCGTTATGCCTTTAATCTTCGCTTATGCTATTCTTTCTTTCCCAGATTTAGTATTAAATCTTATCGGGGTAGATAGCAACAACTGGTGGTCGGCTAACGTTGGTACGGGTACGATTCCATACACCGTTTTACTCTGTGTATTGATTTTATTCTTCTCGTACTTCTATAACCAAATCCAGTTCAATCCGGATGATATTAGTAAGAGTATCCAAGGCAACGGCGGATTTATTCCTGGTACTAGACCTGGTAAACCTACCGCTGACTACTTGAAGAGAGTTGCTAACAGAATAACCTTATTCGGCGCTATCTATTTGGCGTTGGTTGCTTTAGTTCCATCACTTATTTTCTCTGGAATCGAAGCAAGCTTAGTTAACGTGTTCAGTGCAACCGGTCTTCTAATCGTAGTTTCTGTAGCTTTGGAATTCGAACAAGCATTACAATCACAAATAATGATGAAGAACTATAAGGGATTTCTAAAATAAAATGAAAATTGTATTACTCGGGGCACCAGGTTGTGGCAAAGGTACTCAGGCATCACACATAGCCGATAGATATAATCTTCCACATATCTCTACGGGAGATATCTTTAGAGAGATTATCGGTAGTGGCACCGAACTTGGCTTAGAAATTAAAAGAATAATAGATGGTGGGAATCTTTGTCCCGACCATCTAACCGTGGAAATCGTTAAGCAAAGATTAGCAAAACCTGACTGCAAGAAAGGTTATATACTTGACGGTTTTCCACGCAATATATACCAAGCGAAAGCGTTGGAAGAGTTTTCTTCTCCAGACGTCGTTTTGAATCTTCACATAGACTTAGATAAAATCGAAAAGAGAATTACAGGAAGAAGAAACTGCACTAAATGCGGCAATTCTTTTCATATCGACTTTATCGGCAACACAATGCGTTGTCCAATGTGTGGAAATCAATTAATGATTAGAGATGACGATAATCCAACTTCGGTTAAAGAGAGATTGAGAGTATACTCAAGTCAAACCGAGCCCTTAATCGAGTATTACGAAAAATTAAACAAACTATCAACAATCGACGCTGATAAGACGATTGCTGGTGTTTTTGAACAAATTGTAAAGGTTCTCGGATAGTATGATAAAAATTAAGACTGAACGAGAAATAGCGTTAATGCGTGAAAGCGGAAAACTCACGAGAGACGTTCTAAATTATCTTGAATCTAAAATCAAAGCGGGAATGACCACTAAGCAGTTAGATGAACTTGCCTACGACTATATAGTTAGTCACGGTGGATATCCATCATTTTTAGGATATCAAGGGTATCCCGCATCAACCTGTATCTCAATAGACGATATGGTTGTGCACGGAATTCCATCAAACGATATAGTGATTAAGGATGGACAGATAGTTAGCGTGGACGTGGGGGTAATCCTAAACGGCTGGCAAGGCGACGCGGCAAGGACCTTTATGGCAGGCAACGTTAGCGAAGAGAAGAGAAGATTAGTGGAAATCACTAAGGAGTGCTTTTTTAAGGCAATCGAAAATCTTTGCGACGGCTCGCCCGTAGGCAATATAGGACACGCCGTTCAAACGCACGCGGAAAATAACGGGTATTCGGTAGTCAGGGCTTTAACCGGTCACGGAATAGGTCAAGAGATGCACGAAGATCCAAGCGTTCCAAACTTTGGAAGAAGAGGAACGGGAATCCGTTTGAAAAAAGGTATGGCAATAGCGATAGAGCCTATGATAAATATGGGTACATATCAGGTGAAATTCTTAGAAGACGGTTGGGGAGTAGCAACCAAAGACGGTTTGCCTTCAGCCCACTACGAGAACACCGTTGCCATAACGGATAACGGAGTAGAGATTTTAACTTTATAAAAATCGGTTAAACCGATGAAAAAACTCAAAAAAAGGAGGAAGAGTTTGTGTCTAAAGAAGACGTAATTGAAACCGAAGGCGTGATAGTAGAAACCCTACCAAACGCGATGTTCAAAGTAAAGTTGTCCAACGGACATATAATAACTGCGCACATATCCGGTAAACTTCGCCAACATTACATCAAGATAATTATCGGCGATAGCGTAAAATTAGAAATGAGTCCATACGACTTAACCAAAGGCAGAATAACTTGGCGTAGTAAATCTTAACGCAAACAATTCCAAAAAGGAGAGAGAAAAATGAAAGTAAGACCTTCAGTAAAACCTATGTGTGATAAATGCAAGGTAATTAAAAGAAACGGAAAAGTAATGGTAATTTGTTCAAAGAACAAAAATCATAAACAAAGACAGGGTTAATCCCCGCTTACCTATAAAGGTAAGAACGAAAACAAAGGCTTAAAGGAAAGGTCATCATTCCAAACGATTTAACTTTTAAGCGTTAACATATACAAAAAAATAAAAAAAGGAAAAAATACGGAGGTATTTAATGGCACGTATAGCCGGCGTTGATTTGCCAAACAACAAGAGAGTGGAAATCGGTATTACCTACATTTATGGTATTGGACTTCCAACGGCAAAGAAAATCATCAAAGAAACGGGTATTAACCCAGACACTAGAGTAAAAGATTTGAGCGAAAGCGACGTAGCAAAGCTCAGAGAATATATCGAACATAACCTTCAAGTAGAAGGTGACTTAAGATCGGAAGTAAACCTATCAATTAAGAGATTGATTGAAATCGGTTGCTTTAGAGGTGTTCGTCATAGAAAGAACCTTCCAGTTCGTGGACAAAGTTCTAAGAGAAACGCGAGGACGAGAAAGGGTCCACGCCGTACCGTTGCTAAGAAGAAAACGGCAACTAGATAGGAGGTGACAGAAAATGGCAGCAAAAAAGATAGTTAAAAAACGTAAAGACGTGAGAAAGGTTGACAAAGGACAAGTTCACATCCAAGCATCTTTCAACAACACGTTAGTGACAATAACCGATATGCAAGGAAATGCAGTATCATGGTCAAGTGCAGGAAGTTTAGGCTTCAAGGGCTCAAGAAAGAGCACCCCATTTGCAGCACAAATGGCTGCTGAAGCAGCAGGAAAGGTAGCAAGAGACCAAGGTATGCGTTCAGTAGAAGTATACGTAAAAGGACCTGGTGCAGGTAGAGAATCTGCAATCAGAGCGCTTGCAAACTGCGATATGGAAGTGACGCTAATTCAAGACGTTTCACCAATCCCACACAATGGTTGCAGACCACCTAAAAAACGTAGAGTATAAGGAGAAAAACAATGGCTAAATATACTGATTCAAAATGTCGTTTATGTAGACGTGAAGGCGCAAAGTTATTCTTAAAGGGCGAAAGATGCTATAAAGGTTCTTGCGCATTTGAAAGAAGACCTGTTGCTCCTGGACAACACGGTATGGCAAGAAAGAAAATTTCTGAATACGGTTTACAACTTCGCGAAAAGCAAAAATGTAAGAGAATTTACGGCGTATTAGAAGGTCAATTTAGAAAGTATTATGAAAAGGCTGATAGAATGAAAGGTATCACCGGTGAAAACATGCTTTCTCTATTGGAAAGAAGACTTGATAACGTTATTTATAGAATGGGTATTGGTTCTTCAAGAGCGCAATCTCGTCAATTAGTGACTCACTCACACTTCACCATTAACGGCAAGAACGTAAATATCGCATCTTATATCGTTAAAGTTGGCGACGTTATCGCTGTTAAAGAAAACAAGAAAGACAACAAGTTCTTTGCTGAAATTAAGCAATTAAAGGTTGGAGTTATGCCAAAATGGTTAGAATTCAACCCTGAAACCTTAACCGGTAAGATTATCGCTCTTCCAACTAGAGAAGATATCGATATCACCATTAAGGAACACATGATTGTCGAATTGTATTCAAAATAATTAGAAAAATAAATTTAATAAAATTAAAAATTTTCGATGGGTTTTCTAGAGGGGAAACAAGAAAAATTCCACGTTTCTTGTACGAATTCTCTAGAAAATCAAATTCGAAACTATTAGGAGGTAATTTCTTATGATGGAAATCGAAATGCCAAAAATAGCAGTGGAAGAAAAAGAAAACAAAAGTTATGCTAAAATCGTTGTTGAACCTTTGGAAAAAGGTTTCGGCTTGACTTTAGGAAACGCTTTGAGAAGAATTTTATTATCTGCTTTACCAGGCGCAGCAATTCAAAACATTAAGTTCGCAGAAGAACTTGGAGTTAAGCACGAATTCACCGCAATCAATATGGTTAAAGAAGACGTGACTGAAATTATTCTTAACTTAAAGGGCGTTATCGTAAAAACTTCTTGTTTAGACAAAGATTACAAGAAAACAGTTAAACTTTATAAAGAAGGCCCTGCAGTAGTTAGAGCAGGGGACATCAGTTCAGATGCTGAAGTAGAAGTATTAAACCCAGACCTATACATTTGTACGGTTGATGAGGGTGGAAAGATTGACGTTGACTTAACCATCGGTCGTGGCAGAGGCTACGAAGGTGCAGACGAGCACAAAACCGACGTTATCGACGAAATCGCTATCGACAGTATCTATACTCCCGTAAAGAAAGTTAGTTATAACGTGACTGCAACCAGAGTAGGTCAAAGCGTTGACTTTGATAAACTTACTTTGGAAGTTTGGACTAACGGCGCTTTCTCAGGTAGAGATATCGTTAGCCTTGCTGCAAAGATTATGGAAGAACACATCAAAATGTTCGTTTCACTTTCAGACGTTGGCAACATTGGAATTCTCGTTCCACCTGAAGAAGACAAGAAGACCAAGATTTTGGAAATGACCATTGAAGAAATGGATTTAACCGTTCGTTCATACAACTGCTTAAAGAGAGCAAACATTCACACGGTGGAAGATTTAACTAAAAAAACAGAAGAAGATATGCTTAAAGTTCGTAATTTAGGTAAGAAATCTCTCGACGAAGTTATTTACAAACTCGAAAGCTACGGCTTAAAGTTAAAGGACAA
>JAZOOV010000024.1:0-3442 GCA_045655215.1 Christensenellaceae bacterium
TATTCTATACACTTTTTCTTAGTTTCTTCTAGTCCGTATATTTTGATTGAAGTTAGTTTATCAACTTCCTTATCTTTATTTGGAGTCTTTCCCATTTTAGAAAAATCACTTTCAACATCCATAACGTCGTCTACAAATTGAAAAAGTATTCCTAGATAATAACCTAATTCGCTAAGTTCGTTAAAATACTTTTTATCACAGCATGCACTTGCGATAAGTATTGGTGCAGTAATGAGTTTTGCCGTTTTATTATGATAAATATCAAGCAATAAATTTTCGTCAAAATCTACTGATTTTTCACTTTGAAGATCTAAAATTTGCCCTTTTATCATGCCTTTAGCCCCTGCAAATTTAGAAAGTAATGATAGTGAAAGTGCATCTTTAGATGAGAAATTATTTTTATTTAATACTATCTCAAATGCTAAATTTAGTAAAGCGTCTCCGGTTAAAACGCCGATATCTTCACCAAATTTTTTATGTGTAGATAATTTCCCTCTTCTATAATCGTCGTTATCCATGCAAGGCAAATCGTCGTGAACGAGTGAATAAGTATGAATCATTTCTAGTGCAATAGAGTGTTCAATCAACTCTTCAATATTGCCACCTAGCGCCTCACAAACTGAATACATTAAGACAGGCCTAACTCTTTTCCCCGCGTCGATTATAGAATATTTTATAGCCTCGTTTAAGACGTTTTCTTCTAAACAATAGCAATCTAAAATTTTAGCAAGATTGTCTTCAAAAAATGATTTATAATAGGCGTATTTTTCCTTAAAACTCACCCTCTTCTCTCCTTAAGGCGCATTTATAAGTGTTTTCCATTAACGTTGCAATAGTCATTGGTCCTACGCCACCAGGTACGGGCGTAATATAAGAAGTCTTTTTAGAAACGTTATCAAAATCAACGTCCCCTTTAAGACCATCTTCAGTTCTATTTATACCAACGTCAACAACAACTGCTCCTTCTTTTACCATATTTTCTTTAACAAATTGCGCTTTTCCAAGTGCTGCAATTAAAATATCGGCGTTGCTACAAATTTTTTCTATATCTTTAGTTTTGCTATGGCAAATAGTCACGGTGCAGTTTTCTTTTAATAATAAAAGCGAAATTGGCTTACCAACGATATTACTTCTACCAACAACTACTGCATTTTTACCTGCAAGTTCAATATTAGCACTTTTGAGCATAGTGATTATGCCTTGTGGAGTGCAAGAAACAACGCAAGGTTTTCCAAGTAGTAGATTTCCAATATTAATTGAGGTAAATCCATCTACGTCCTTTTCGGGTGCAATACAAGATAAAACTTTGTCTTCGCTAATATGTTTTGGAAGTGGCAATTGAACTAAAATGCCGTCAACGTTTTTGTCGTTTGAAAGTGACTTTGTTAATTCTACAACCTCTTCTTCGGTAGAAGCTTCTTTAAGTTTATAAGAAAGAGATTTAATACCTATATATTCGCATGCCTTAATCTTATTTCTAACGTAAACTTGCGACGCAGGGTTTTCACCTACTAAAATAACCGCAAGTGTAATATCGCGGTTATATTTAATCTTAAAATTATCTATGTCGATTTTGAGCTGATCTTTTATGTTTTGAGATAAAGCTTTTCCATCAATAATTTTAGTCATTTTTCTTCTCCATAGCGTATTTTGATAAAATTCCGTTAACGTAGTCGGTACTTTTCTCGGTTGAATATTTTGCGCAAATACTTACAGCCTCGTCAATAACTACAGGAACGGGTGTTTCCATAAAATTGTCAAGTTCGGCAAGTCCAATAAGAATAGCGCATTTATCTACGTTTATAACTCTTTCTAACTTAAAACCTATCGAATAATCTTGTATAACTTGTAAATTTTTATCGAAATCTTTGTCAACTGCAGTTAATAAGTCAGTTGCAAATTTCTTATCGTCTTGATTAAGATCTGATGCTAAAACATCAAAAAGCCCTTCATCTACGTTGAAGAGCCTTGAATAAATATATTTAAAAACTGTTTCTCTTGCTTGTCTTCTCATAACGTTATCCTGAAGTTAATTTTTCTTTTCTTCTTTTTCTTTGTCTTTCTCTGCGTTTTCGGTTGGTGTTTCACTAGATTCTTGTTGTGGAATAACTTTATCCGACTCACCAAACAAAACGTCGTTTACAATTACGTTAACGCTACTAACGTGATAGTCTGTCA
Organism: Christensenellaceae bacterium; assembly: GCA_045655215.1. Classification (GTDB taxonomy): domain Bacteria; phylum Bacillota; class Clostridia; order Christensenellales; family Borkfalkiaceae; genus UBA1259. The sequence continues at coordinate 2,179 of JAZOOV010000024.1, forward strand.
TAGATTCAATATTGTGTCTAATAGCCTCTTGAATCTTAAACGCCATATCGGTCACACTTTGAGAGAAATCGATTTTAACCTTAACTTCAACCATTACGCCGTTATTGGTAAAATCAATTTTAATTGCTTTGCTTTTATTTTTAACGTAGGATACGTTAGAACAAAGTTCAGCAAAAGGAATTTCCGAAATAGCAAGCAATACTATCCCCTCAACTATGCCGTCTCCGTATACTATCTTATCTTCTTGAGTCTTACTTGGATAAATGTTAAAACGCTTCATAAATATCCTCTAAACAATATTTTTATATATTGTACCACAAAATATTTATTTTGCATAGTGTTTTTTAAGAAATAGGTATAATTTTTACATTTTCTGGAGCAATATTAATCTCTTCAGAGATTATAGAGTATATTACGATTGCTTCGTCGGTTGTCATCTCGCTTGATTTTGCAATAACGTTAACGCTGTCTGATTCTAAGCCTATAACCACCACTACGTCCTCAAAACCATATGCCTTAATTAAGTTTTCAAGCAATAATTCTCTTTCTGTGTTTTGAGCAATTTCGGTTTTTAACGCTAGAGCACTAGAGTATTCCTCGCTATCGCTTGGCGCAGATTGCAACACCTCGTCAATTTGCAATAAATTTTCGTTTCGAGTGTTTAGTCTTTCTAGTCTATATTGGGTAAAATAACTAGAATTTGCATTTGCGTTAGTTTCGGTAGAAGAAACGGGCTCAGTAGTTAATACAAAATTAAATACTGCCGTCACAGCTAGTAGTGCAATCATGCAAGATAATACGATAATTTTTTTCTTTTTTGTCATAATTCTCTCCTTTTAATTTCTTGTCAATATTTCAATTTGACTTAAATTTATATTCAAAAGCGAGGTCGTCGCCTGCTGAATTTTTGTAATAACCGATAAATTATTTTTATCAATTAGTATCATTACTCCCGAAATTTTAGGCGTTTTTTCTGTTAATACTACTGTTTTTCCATTAACAATTACTGGTTTTTCAGTTGTTTCAATGCCATTTTCAGTCTCTATCGTCACCTTTTCCATCGCTAAAACGCTTTGATTTCCCGACTCTATCGTTATAACCACCTTAACGTTTCCCGCTCCATTAACTTCGCTAAGAAGTTCTTCAAGTTTACCTTCCAAAGACGAAACGTAATCTACTTTTTCATTTTTCTCACTACTGCTTGAAGTGGTGCTAATTCCCGACAATAATAAAATAACGACGATTAAAACAGCGAAAAATAGAC
>JAZOOV010000025.1:0-10723 GCA_045655215.1 Christensenellaceae bacterium
TAAATTCACACTAAGAGTATTGCATCCTAACACTAAGAAATCAACGTTATATTGTTTTACAAGTTCCAAGTTGTCTATGGTTAAACTCCAAAGTTCGCGAATACTCTTGTTTCCGTACGGAGCGTTTTGGTTATCCCCTAAATAGATAAGAGTTGTGTTTGATAATACTTTGTCAAGTTCTCTTAAAACTGAAAGCCCACCTATTCCACTATCTAAAAGGGCAATCTTTATATTTTCCATAGTAGATAATATGATTAAAATAAAAAAATTTGCCAAAAAACGATAAAATCAAAAAAAGTAGGCAAAATGTAGTTGCATTTAATATTTTTTTATGTTAAAATAATTACCGAATTAAAATGAACTAAGGAGTGCATAGAAAATGCCAAATATTAAATCAGCTAAAAAAAGAGTATTAGTAAACAACAAAAAAACTGAACAAAACAAAATTATTCGTTCTGAAATGAGAACTGCAATCAAAAAGGTTGACCTTTTGATTAAAGAAAATAAATTAGAAGAACTTAACTGCGCTTTAAGTGCTGCTTTCAAGGCTATTGACGTTGCTCAATCCAAAAACATTATTCACGCAAACAACGCTAGCAACAAAAAAGCAAAACTTGCTAAAAAGGTTTTCGTTGCTACCAAGGGCGCTGCTGAAGTAAAGGTTGAAGTTAAAGAAGAAGTTAAGGCTGAACCTATCGTAGAAGAAGTTAAGGAAGAAGTTGCTCCTGCTAAAAAGCCAAGAGCAAAAAAGACTACTGCTAAAAAAGAAGAAGTAGCAGATAAAGAATAATTTTTAGTTTTTTAGTTAATGATTTAAAATAAAAAACTTCGCTTTAGATTAAAGCGAAGTTTTTTTCGTTTAAATTTTTAAATTTATTTTGTCGTTGGCTTTTTGCCATAAATTTCTAGCATTTGTTCTTTCGATAAAATCTTTTCCTTTTCAAAGAAAGATGCTTTCTTTAGGAAAATTATTAGTATATACGCAGCGCCACCCAAGATAAAGAATATTGATTGCCATTGCGAAGGCGTTAAACCTAGAGCAAGGTTTTCTACTCTCGCAGCGTCTCCCCTAAAGATTTCAATAATCATACGCCAAGCGCCGTATGAAATAAGATAAGCAGGCATTGTAAAGGTTGCCCCTTTCTTTTCGTATAAGTACCACAACACGCCGAAAGCGATGAACAAAAATAGTGCTTCGTAAAGTTGAGTTGGAATATAATAGCCCCATTGGTGATATCCGTTCACCGTGCCGTACATATAAATTCCACCTACAACGTAATCACTACCTAAATACGTTCCGTGACAACATCCTGCCATCAAGCAACCTATTCTTCCAAATGCGTGAGCAATGAGTATGCACATAGGCGCAACTAATACTATGGTGTAGAAGTGTTTAACGTGCACTCCCTTTATGCTTCCCTTAAAGAATATTTTACCACCTACAAAGTATGACAAAATAAACATTGCAGCGCCACCAATTAAACCACCCATAACGGTTATACCCGCGCTATAAAAGTCAAATTTACCCGTTTCCATCCACACGTAAATGGCTTGATATAATTTAGCGAATAAAAATCCTACTGCTATTGCTATGATAGTGACAAAAAATGCAAACTCTTGAACGTTCTCCGGCATTCCCCTTCTTTTAGTAAAATAAAAGAAAAACAAAATACACGCCACTAAGCCTATTGCAATACATATTCCGTATAAATATACTCCGTTTCCAAAAAGTTTAAATAAAGCGTTTGGAACCATAAAAACCTCCTACCTTTAGATTACAACTATTGCCGAGAAAAGGAAAAACATTAACGGAATAGTTAATATGCACGAAACCGTGCAAAAGAGCACAGATAAGGTTGCCGTGTCTCCGTCTGAACCAAATTTAATCGCAAACATTGCCGAACTTGTTGCGCAAGGCATTGAGAATAAAAAGAACAATACGTATTTTATATGTACGTCTATCGGCAAAAATGCTACTAGTAAAGTCGTTAATAACGACATTATTATAAGTTTGAAAAAGGCTACTACGTAAACGGCTTTTTCAGTAAATAATCTAGTTAAGTTAATGTATGCTAGTCTTATTCCAATTACCGTCATTGAAAGTGGGGTGACCATATCCCCTATAAAGTTTACGCTTTGCATAAGTTTTTCTACTAGATTGTCGGCAAATTTGTCTTCCGGCAACAAGTCCACTATAGGCTTTTTAAATATCATAAAACATATAAAGCCCAAAATTACGGCAATTATGGTTGGATTTAAGATTATTTTCCTAAACGAAATACTCTTTTTATCCCCCGAAACTATATATACTCCAAGCGTCCAATTAAGAATATTAAATATTGCAACTATAACGGCGGCGTATATCATTACATTTCCAAAAGCAACGCTATCTCCCGAAAATAAAAGTTGCAAAAATGGTAATCCCATAAATCCACAATTGCTAAATATAGACGCGTATTTTATTACGTTTAGTTTTGCCGTTTTGTTTGCTTTTATCGTACATAGTTGCATAACGCCAAACATTACAAAGTGCATAAGCGCACCAAGAAGCGCAACTATAATCATATTTAAGCCTATTTGCGAATTGTATTCTGCTTTTTGAAAGCCCATAAATACAAGTGCAGGTTGACAACCATATAGCACTATTGAAGAACACACTTCCCCCGCCGATTGATTAATTAACTTGCCCTTTACAAGCAAATACCCCGGCACAACAAGAACTATTAAAGACAAAACGGCTAAAAGCACGTCTAAAAATCCTACGCTCAAATTAATACTCCTAAATTTTACTAATTTGATTATACAACGAGCAGGAAAAAAAATCAACCAAAAAACTTTTTATTTGCATTTTTATTTGCATTTAATTACCCTTTTGTGTATAATGTTAAAGTAAATACGTTATAAATTATATTTACTGAAGGACGTTTACAATTTAATAATTAAGTGGAAAGATATCGAAGTGGTCAAAAACGCACCGCACTCGGGCGTTAGCCCTGCGTAGCACAAGCGGAGCAGTAATGCGGTTGTCGCATTTCGTTAAAATATAATTTACAAAAAACTAAACAATATGGAAAGATATCGAAGTGGTCATAACGAGCCGCACTCGAAATGCGGTTGTCGAGTTCTCGACACATGGGTTCGAATCCCATTCTTTCCGCCATAAAAATAGAACGCTTTTATGCGTTCTTTTTTTATGGATGATGGTTGATTCGAACCCATTGGTTCGGCTTTGCCATCGTAGTGAAACGGAGATGTATCCCTTTCTTTCCGCCAAATAAAAGGATGCTTTGTGTAGCACCCTTTTTTTGATTTTAGTTGTTTTTTAGATAAAATTCATCTACTATTTTTTGAACCTGAACGGCTCTCTCTGCGTAAAAATAATCCGTTTTACCACTTCTTATTATATCACAAAAATCTTGCATTTGCTTTAGGTAAAGATTTCCTTTTTCTCCATAAAAAATCTTTGGTTTATCATACTCTCTACTCTGTGATGCAGAATACTCTCCTTGTGGCGAGTAAAGATATGAAAGTTCCCCTACTTCTTCTTGTGCAAGAGTTCCTTTTGCTATTATACACCCCTTTGTTCCATATATTTCAAGTTTGCATTCAGACGCTTTATCTGGAACGTAAAAATTAACGTCTATATGCCCTAGCACTCCACTTTTTGTCTTGAAAACAAGTATTGCTTGGTCTTCAACTTCATATCTAAATGTTCTGGTGTTCATAAACCCGCCAACTTGCTCAATTTCTTCACCCAAAATAAACTCTGCAAGTTCGATACAATGAACGCCTAAATCCATTAGCGCCCCTCCGCCACCAAGTTTTTTTATTTGTCTCCAAGCGCCATCAATTTCAGGATACCAACACGTAAATTGCAATCTAATACTTGCCACTTGGCCAATCTTATCTTGCTCTACCATTTCCTTTGCCATAACGTTAAGATTATGGTATTTCATCATATACCCTATGGATAATTGCTTGTTTTCTTTCTTAAACGCATCTAAAATTTGCTTTGCCTGTTCACCATTAAAGCCCAATGGCTTTTCCAAAAAAACGTGCCTTCCATACTTTAATGCTAGCATTGCTTGTTCATAATGGCACATAACGGGCGTACTCACGTAAACGCAATCACATTCGTTTTCCTTAAGCATTTTCTCTTCGTCAGTATAATACTTAACGCCGTACTTTGCCCCTATCTTTTCTGCCATAATAATAGCTTTATCCATAACCGCTACAAGAACGTTATTAGCGTCCGAAAGTATTGCAGGAATAGTTCTCCTATCTGCTATTCCCCCTGCTCCTATAACGCACCATCTTATCTTATTCATAATTTTCTCCACTTGCTATCTTATAGTATTGTTTTTTAGTTTGAACCCTAAGTTTAACATATCCTTACGTTCTATTTTATCAAACTTTTTCTTATCCTATCAAATGCTCGCTCAACGGTAATACGTGAAGTTGCAAGATTTAGGCGTACGTGATGCTCAAGAACGTCTACCCCCTCGTATTCTGCAGTATCGTAAAGCAAACCCGGATCTCCATAAACTTTCCAATCGTTCATCATTACTTCGTATAAACGTTTAGTGCGCAATCCTAGTTCACTAATATCTACCCAAAGCAAGAACGTTCCTTCCGGTCTGCTCGCGCGAATAGGTAAACCCGATAAATAATCTAGCGCCAAGTCGAAGTTTCCACTCACGTAAGACATCATTTGTTCATACCATTGTCTACCATTATTATATGCTGCCGTTTGCGCCGCCAAACATAACGTTGAAGGGCGAATACAACTATGCCCCCACGTATAAAGTTTCTTCCTTAATCTTTCACGAAGTTCTGGATTAGGAATTATTGCGCTACCTACGTGAAATCCTCCCATATTAAAGGTTTTCGAAGTGGAAAACACCGATATAGTTCTATCTGCTATTTCAGGAATTTCAGTAGGAGAAATATGTTCTTGTCCTTGCCAAATAATATCCCTATGAATTTCATCACAGACAACGTAAGCGTTGTATTTCACAACTAAAGACGCAACCTTTTTTAGTTCATCTTTAGTCCATACTCTACCAGTTGGATTGTTTGGAGCACATGTCATTAATACTTTTGCCCCCGACTTAAAGCAATTTTCAAGGTCCTCAAAATCTATTTCGTATCTTCCATTCTCATACTTTAATTTATTAACCATGGGAATACGCTCGTTCATTGCAGCAGTTGCTATAGATGGAGTATGTAGTGGAGTTTGAACGATAACTTTATCACCCTTTTGTGTTAGCATATACATTGCCGCTCTCGCCGAATATAATACCCCTGGTGTTGGAAGAATGTACTCTTTAGGAACGTCTTTCCCCCTGTATTTTAGCCAATTTACAATTGCATCAAAATCGTGGTCTAAAATCTTAGTATATCCAAATTCACCTACGTCGGCACACTTTTTTATAGCATCTATAATTTCTGGTGCTAGTTTAAAATCCATATCGGCTACACCCATTGAAATTATTCCTTTACTTGACATATCTTCCCATTTTAGTGTGCCGTCTCTATTGATAACTTTATCAAAATCGTAATTCACCACCATTTCTACCTCCATTTAATTATTTTTGATTTTATACTACTAATCGATTTTATTAATTTTTCTCAGTATAACATATGGCAAACGCTTTTTCAATCGATTTATAATATAAAATTGCTGATTTTAACCTTGTCGTTTTATTGCTTTTTAACTCTATTTAGTATATAATATTGTCTATATTACTAAGGAAAATTATGAGAGTATTTGAACCAAAAATTTTAACCATCTTAAAAAGCCATAAATCAAAAGACTACCTTGCAGATATCCTTGCAGGCGTAATCGTCGCAATTATTGCGCTACCTCTTTCAATTGCGCTTGCTATTGCATCGGGCGCGTCACCAGAAACGGGTCTTTATACCGCCATTATCGCTGGATTTTTTACCGCACTTTTAGGTGGTAGTAAAGTTAATATTACAGGACCGACCGCGGCTTTTGCTACAATTGTTGCCGGTATTATTCTTTCTCAAGGGTTGGATGGACTATTCCTTGCAACAATTATGGCGGGCGTTATATTAATTTTGATGGGACTTTTACGTGTAGGCTCACTTATAAAATATATCCCACACACTATAACCGTGGGTTTCACTTCGGGTATTGCGATTACTCTTGTAATAGGTCAACTTAAAGATTTTTTCGGGCTAACGTATCCTGCAGGCGCTATAGCAATTGAAACGACGGAAAAAATTAAACTTATCATAGAGAACTTCTCCACTTTTAATCCGTGGGCATTTGGCGTAGGCTTGATGGGGCTTGCTATACTTATTTTTTGGCCAAGAATTTCTAAAAAAATCCCCGCCTCGCTTATTGCGGTAATCGTTAGTTCGTTAATCTGCTTTATCCCATTTATTAATACTAATACCATAGGCTCTCTATACACAATATCATCAAAGTTGCCATCTTTTAATTTCCCAACGTTTTCGGGTGAACGCATTATCTCTTTACTCCCTAGCGCCTTCACCATTGCTTTACTTGCCGGAATTGAATCTTTACTATCTTGCGTAGTTTCAGATAAAATGATTGATGATAAGCACAATTCCAACACCGAACTTATAGCGCTTGGAACAAGTAATATTCTAGTTGGTTTCTTTGGTGGAATTCCTGCAACGGGCGCAATTGCAAGAACTGCTGCTAACGTTAAAAATGGGGGCAAATCTCCTCTTTCAGGTATGATGCACGCGGTAGTCCTTCTTCTCGTTCTTATTGTTTTAATGCCACTAGCATCTTTTATCCCAATGCCGATTATAGCATCGATTTTAATTATTGTAGCCTACAATATGAGCGAGTGGAGACAATTTCTTGCTATCTGCAAGAGTAAAAAATGGAACGATATTTTGGTTTTAATCACAACATTTGCGCTTACAGTAATATTTGACCTTGTAAAGGCAATTGCCGTTGGAATTATAATTCACTACTTGATAGTTCTTGTAAAACATTTAATATCAAAACATCAACGTAGAAACGAAAATTAAAGCAAGGAAACACTTATGAAAAAAATTCAAAAGACCTCCGAACTATTATGGCTTTTAGGAACGATGTTCGTGGCTATCGGCGTGACCATTTGTAGCAAGGCAAACTTAGGCGTTTCTATGATTGCAGCGCCGGCGTTCGTTATTCAAGAGGCGCTGGTTAATATTTTGCCTTGGGTTAGCGTTGGCATGACCGAGTACGTTATTCAAGGAATACTTTTAATTCTTTTATGCTTAGTAATTAGGAAATTTAATTGGCGTTTTATCTTCGCCTTTTTAGTTGCCTTTATCTACGGATACGTTTTAGACTTCTTTTTATGGGTTTTTTCCAGCGTTAACTTTAACGAAATTTGGCTTCGTTGGGTTATGCTTATAGTGGGAGATTGCTTAACTGCTTTCGGCGTGGCGTGTTTCTTTAGAACTAGTTGGCCTTTGCAAGTTTACGAATTGTTCGTTGCTAAATTATTTTCCACCTACAAGTTAAGCATAAATAAGGTTAAGTGGTTTTTTGACATATCTCTTCTCATCATTTCAATCGTTTTAGCCTGCACCTTATTTGGCGACGTTAAAACGTTTGATTGGACTACTATTTACTATAATAGTTTCCACTTTATAGGCTTAGGAACTTTAGTGACCACCATTATTAACTCGCCAATTATTACTGCTATGGGAAAAGTCATAGATAAAATTTTTACTCCTTCGCCCCTACTCCCTAAAGTTCACGCTTGGCTAAACAAATAAACTTGAACAAAATTAAAACTCCTTTGAAAATCAAAGGAGTTTTAATTTTTAATTATTTAAGTTCTTTCAAATACTTGCTTACTTTAACCGTTTTACCATTAGCAATACTTTCATTAGCACAAACACCAATAATTGCCGAAGTAAAACCATCGTATAGTTTTGCGTGTTGTCCGAGAGAATCTTCCGTCTTTAATCCAAATAAGAACTCTAACATTCTCTTATCTCCACCACCATGCATACCTTGGGTTTTAACAAACTCCACCGTTTCCACATTACCGTTTTTATATAATAATTGAATCTTGTTGTTTGGTGAAGCATCTTCTTGCCACGAATTTAATATCATAACGCCCTTTTCACCAGTCAATACCATTCTATACCCCTCGTGCTCAGAGAACATATTTAAGGTATAGGTTAAAATTGCACCCTTACTATACATAACCGATACGGACATATTATCGCATATATCGTTTTTATCAGAGAAAGAACACGTGTCTACTATATATCCGTCGCTAGACTCTGCCTCTAAATACAACTTTCTTCCAACTTCGTTTTCAAGAGAAGTATACGACTCGCACTTATCCTTCATAGTACAATTATGGCATCTATCGGAAAAACATTTACTTCTATCACTATAGTAAACGGTGTTGCCTAACGCCGTCACCAACTCTGGCTCATCTTCTAATAGCCAGTTAGCAATATCAAAATGGTGGGTACTTTTGTGAAGCAATAAACCTTGCGAATTCTCCATTTGTCCGTGCCAACGCTTCATATACGAGCCTCCGTGAACACGATCAAGACAATACTCATAATTTATTGCTAAAATTTTTCCTATTCTACCCTCTTTGATAAGTTCTTTTGCTTTTGCAAAGTATGGCATAAATCGACAATTAAAGGTTATCGTCACCTTTTTACCACTTCTATCTTCAGCTTCCTTTATAGCCTTACACCTTTCAAAAGTGTTGGTGACAGGTTTTTCAGAAATTACGTTATAGCCTTTATCAAGCGCTCTCACTATATAATCGTGGTGCGTGCTATCTTTACTCATCACCATTACGTAATCTGGTTTTTCCGAGTCAAGCATAACTTCAAAGTCGTCGTACTTAGTACAAGCATCGCCAATTTTTTCTTTTAATGCTTGGCTCCTAACGGGGTTAATATCGTATACACCAACGATTTCCACTTCCCCCTTAAAATCATTAAGAACAAATTCCGCATAGCAGGCATAACTTCTACTTCCTGCACCAACTATTGCTATTCTCTTCATAATATATCTCCTTATTTAGAAAATTTGTCTAAGGTTTCTTTATCAACTAAACTTGCTGAATCAGGGTCAACGTAAACGGTCACGTCGCTGTGTTTTTTAAGCAAGGTCGCAGGAACTAGATTTGTTTCCTCCTTGGTTAAAGTATCAACGATTGCCTGTGCTTTTTGAATATACGGAACTGCACAAATTATGGTTTTACAATCCATAATTTTGCTACAAGTCATTGAAATTGCTTGCTTAAACACGTCGTCTGGCGTCTTAAACCATCCTTCCCTTATTTGTTGAGTTTTACAAGTGTCAGATAGATTTACAACCTTATAAGCATCCATATCAAAAAAATCTGCCGGTGGGTCGTTAAAGGCAATATGCCCATTTTCACCAATACCAATTAAGCCCACGTCAACTTGTTTTTGTGCTAACAACTCGGTAAGTTCTTTTATCGTTTCCTCAGCAGGCTTAGTTCCGTCGATTAAATGATAGTTCTTTAATCCAACTCTCTCAATGAATCTTTCAGTTAAGTACTTTTTGAAACTAGCGGGGTGAGTTATATCACAACCCACGTATTCATCCAAATGGAACATTTCTACTTTATCCCACTCGATATCTTCCTTTACAAAAGCCTCGAAGAAGGTAAATTGAGATGCGCCTGTTGACAATAATATTCTAGCGTTTCCCGTTTCCTTAATTGCTTTTTTGATGCACTCGGTGGCTTGTTTTGACGCCAATACTCCCAAATGCTCGCTGTTTTCACACAACACTACTTTCATACTAATTCTCCTTTATATATTACCTTATTTATATCATATTTTTTGTTCATAATTATTAAATCGGCTCTCTTGCCCTCTTCAATTTCGCCCCTATCTTCTAGGCCCATAATTTTAGCAGGAGTTAAAGAACTCATTTTCACTAAGTCAATAAGATTATCGCCTATTGTACTTGCCATAGTCTTAAAAAGTCTATCCGTCGTAGCAACGCTACCCGCAAAGGACAACCTATCGGGAAGTTTTGCAACTCCATCTTCAACGATAACTGATACCCCCTGCTCTACTCTACCTAAATAAGAAGTTTGTCCATCCTTAAGTCCACTCGCTCTCATAGCGTCAGTTATTAAAGCAATTTTATCCGCACCTTTTACCTTATAAATCAATTTTAGTAAAGATGCTGGCAAATGCTTGCCGTCTGCAATTATTTCAACAAAAAGTTCGTCAAAATAATAGCCCGCTTCAACCGCACCCGCTACCCTATACGCATTTTTTCTAGTCACACCTTTCATTCCAGAATAAAAATGCGTCATCAAAGTATAGCCGTTTTCTTTTGCTCTTTCTACGTCACTAAAATCGGCATCGGTGTGCCCAATAGACATCACTAAACCTTTTTCCCTACCAACCTTTCCAACTTTTAACGCATTTTCAAGTTCTGGCGCAACGCTAATTCTTTTTATAAACGGATATTTTTTTAATAGCCTTTCAACCTCTTGAACGCTCGGCTTTTGCATATTGTTTATGTCTTGCGCTCCGCATTCCTTAGGACTAAACCAAGGTCCTTCTAAATGAACGCCTTCTAACGTGCTTTTATTTTTTAACTCTGCATACACGTCTAAAAACTTTTCTATTTTGTCCATAGTATCTGTCAAAGTAGTAGCGTACATTGTTGTAGTTCCATGACCTAGGTGAAATCTAGAAATTT
>JAZOOV010000026.1:0-7777 GCA_045655215.1 Christensenellaceae bacterium
AGGACACTATATAGCAGGCAAGATTTTCGGCTTTGGAATAGAAGAATTTTCAATAGGGTTTGGACCTAAAATATTTAGTAAAAAGAAGAAGGACGGAGAAGTGTTTTCCGTTCGTCTTTTGCCGTTAGGTGGCTTTTGCTCTTTTAAGGGTGAAGACGCCGACGACGAAGATCCAAAGGCCTTTAACAATAAAAAGCCTTGGCAAAGAATAATCGTGCTCGTTTCGGGCGCTTTAATGAATTATATATTGTCGCTTCTAGTTATCGGGCTTATGTTTACTTGCTACGGACACTCTGCGGTAATGACTTATGAACTTCAAGTGCCTACTGAAATTCAATCGTCGTTTGAATTTTGTGAAAGGGATATAATTATAAGGGCAGAGGGCAAAAACGTCTATTTAATTACCGACGTTATGGATGCAATTAACGGCAAAAATAAAGGCGATAGCGTAGAATTTACGATTATTCGTAATAGAAAGGTAGAAAATATTTCCGTTATTCTAAAAGAAAACGCCGATTTTTCCAACGTGGAAGACGTGGAAAGATTGTGTAAAGTAATAGGCGTAAAGTATGAGAAAAACTTGGAAACGGGTGAACTAATAAGCACGGGATTTAGAACGACGGGAGTAAAACTAGGCTTTTTCTCGACGGTAGGTAGAACTTTTGAATATTCGTTTAGAGTAGCAGGTTCTATATTTACCGTGCTTGGTCAATTATTTAACGGAAGTCTTGGAATAAGTTCGGTTGGTGGAACGATTACCACTATTTCGGTGACGGCACAAGCCGTAAAAACGGGTGGATTTTGGAGTTTTCTAAATATAACTTCGTTTATAGGTGTAAATCTTGCCGTGTTTAACTTATTGCCAATTCCTGCGCTTGACGGATCGAGAGTAATCTTTACGTTTATAGAATGGATAAGAAAAAAACCACTTAATAGAAGATTAGAAGGGATAATTCATACGGTTGGGCTAGTGGTTATTTTCTTGTTTGCAATTATAGTGGATTTAAACCATTGTTTTTAATAAAAACTTGAAAAAAAATTAATTTTATATAAAAAAATATTTTTTAATTTTTACTTATTGTGATAAAATAGTTAGGAAGACTATGGAGGAATAGATTATGGCAATCAAAAACGCATACTTATTAGATTTATTAGAAAGAACTAAAAAGAGAAATCCAGGCGAACCTGAATTTATTCAAGCAGTGACTGAAGTGTTCACTTCATTAGAGCCTGTAGTTGAAAAAAGACAAGACTTAGTAGACGCAGGAGTTCTTGAGAGAATAGTTGAGCCAGAAAGGCAAATTATGTTTAGAGTTCCATGGGTGGACGATAACGGCAAAATGCACGTAAACAGAGGATTTAGAGTACAATTTAACTCTGCAATCGGTCCATACAAGGGTGGAATTAGACTACATCCATCAGTTTATCTTGGAATTATTAAATTCTTAGGTTTCGAGCAAGTATTTAAGAACAGTTTAACCACGTTGCCAATGGGTGGAGCAAAAGGTGGTTCGGACTTTGATCCTAAGGGAAAATCGGATAACGAAATTATGAATTTCTGTCAAAGTTTTATGAACGAATTATATAGACATATCGGTGCTGATTGTGACGTTCCTGCCGGAGATATTGGAACGGGTGCAAGAGAAGTTGGATATATGTTTGGTCAATATAAAAGACTACGCAACGAGTGGGTTGGCGTATTTACAGGCAAAGGCTTGCAATATGGCGGTTCACTTGCAAGAAAAGAAGCAACGGGCTTTGGACTTTGCTATTTCACTAAAGAAATGCTACAAGCAAACGGCATGAGTTTTGAAGGAAAAACCGTTTTAGTATCGGGCTCTGGAAACGTTGCTATCTACGCTTGTCAAAAAGCAACCGAGTTCGGTGCAAAAGTAGTTGCAATGTCTGATAGCAACGGCTATATTTACGACAAGAACGGAATTGATTTAGACGCAGTTAAGAAAATCAAGGAAGTTGAAAGAAAGAGAATTAAAGAATACTTAAATTATCATCCAGAAGCAGAGTATCACGAAGGCTGTTCAGGAATTTGGACTATTCCGTGCGATATCGCATTACCTTGCGCAACGCAAAATGAAATTAACGGCGAATCTGCAAAAATTCTTGCTAAAAATGGATGTAAGGTTGTTTCGGAAGGCGCAAACATGCCTTCAACTCCAGAAGCAATCGACGAATACTTTAATAACGGCATTATTTATGGGCCAGCAAAAGCGGCAAACGCAGGTGGCGTTGCAACGAGTGGTTTAGAAATGAGCCAAAATAGTTTAAGACTTTCTTGGTCTTTTGAAGAAGTAGACGAAAAGTTAAAGGGAATTATGAAGAGTATCTTTAAGGCTTGTGACGAGGCAAGTAAAGAATACGGCATGGAAGGCAACTACATGGCAGGCGCAAATATTGCAGGCTTTATTAAAGTTGCTGAAGCAATGAAAGCACAAGGAAACGTTTAATAAGATAAAAACCCAAACTCTAGTTTGGGTTTTTCATTTTAAATTTTAGTAAATTACAACTCAATATTGACACGAAATGGGGAAAATGATATAATAAAATAACAAAATAAATTCAAGGGAATATTGATGAAAAGAATAGTAGCGATAATGCTTTTAATAATGTTTTCGTTTACCTTTTTATTTGCTACGGCGTGTGGTGAAGAAGAAGTTCGAACTGAAAATATTTCAATAAATATAGCAGTGCAAGAGGACAGTTATGATATATTGTACCTCAATGACGTCGCGTATAATTTTGCTGAAAAATATTCACAAAAACAATATTCCTATCAAAAAAAGGGCGTATACGTAGATATTTGTTTAGTGCCAAAAAGAGATTTTATGCTCGATTTCCAAGAGTATGAAGAATACGATATTTACCTAACTAACCAAACTATAGGGCATCATATGTATAAATGGGCAAATAGGGGTTGGCTACTCAGTATGGACGACGTCTTTTATTTTAAGACAACCGACGAATATGGAATAGAACGCACGCTAGAAGATAGGTTAGACGAGTATGCTTTAGAAGGATATAAGGGGGACAACTTTGAATATTTTGCCCTTCCACATACTTCGGAAATTCTTGGAATAACTTATGATGGAAATTCCTTTAATAATAACGGCTTTTACTTTGCAAAAGACACGTTAGATGCCGTTAGTTTTGTGTCTAAGATAACGGGTGAAACCTATTATTTTACTAGGCCTACAGGCGCGAATAATATTGAAACGGAAAACAAATCTGCAGGGCTTGATGGAATTTATAATACTTTTGACGATGGACTTCCTAAAACGCTTTACGAATTTATTGCAATGTGCGAATATATAAAAGAGCACGATATTTATCCATTTATGGTTGCAGGTAGCGAAACTTATAAAGCCGATTATCTTGCCCAAGCGCTTATGACTTCGCTTTTGGGGTATGACCAAGCGAGAGCATATATGGATATGAACGGCGAAATGGAAATCGTCACAGGGTTTACAAAAGAGCCTTTGTTTAGCGAAAATGAGTTAGATTTAGGCGAGATTTATAAACCCAAGACGACAATGGTTAACTTAACTGAAGAAACGGGTTATTATACTTCTTGGTCACTTGCAAAATATTATGCTGAAGTATTTATGGATGTTTCGGTTAAACTAGATTGGTGGGCAGATATAACCAACAGCCCGAATAAAGACCAAGTAGACGCTATGTGGGATTTTGTTTTTTCAGGATACGACGTTAACGGAATTCAACAATCAGCAATGATGATAGAAACTTCTTCTTGGTATAGAGAGTTAGAAGATTCTGTTGTTTTAGATAGATACAATAGGCTATATAACTATGACGGTCAAAACGAGCGAAAACTTTTGTGGATGGCTTTGCCAAACTCGTTTAATGGGGAAAAAGAGAGTAAGGAACGCACGTTATTACAAGTAAATCCATCTTATTTTGTTCTAGCAAACAAACTATGGAAAGAAGCGGACGTTGCCGAGGCGTGTAGAGATTTTCTAAATTATATATCTAGTGAAGAGGGTTGCGCTTCTTACACTCAACAAACGGGATATTTTAAGGACCTAGATTACTACGTTTCAAGCAATAGTTTTTACGGGATTGACGATTACTATCCATCACTCTTTGAAAACGTTTACGAAGCAAAAAGGATATATTTATCGGCAAAGAATTTAACGTATAGAAAAAGCCCTGAATATTTCGAGGGTGGAAAATACGACGATAGGTGGTATTATGGTAGGAAGGCTTTAGGGTATGACGACGTCACTAACGAGCCGATATTCATTGAGTTTAATACTGTATACGAGTGTTTTAAGTACGTGCCGAATTCGACGGTGAAAGATGCGTTTTTGAACAGGCTTTTAGATAAATACGATTGGCAATATTATTATGGGGGTTATCTAGAAGTAGCAGAAGGAACGGATATATTTGGCAATAAAATTGAATTTAAGAAATAAAAAAAGCCTTGAAACAAAAATGTTTCAAGGCTTAAATTTTCTCTTTACTTTATAACTCTAACTTTAATAATATCTTCAACTTTATTGATGTGTTCAATTGCTTTATTAGAAACGTCGGAATCTACGTCTACTATGGTGACAGCGTATTCGCCCTTACTTTTATTAGCAAGGTTAGAAATGTTTATGCCGTCGTTTCCAATAGTCGTGGTGATTTGAGCAAGAATATTGTTAACGTTTTTGTGTAATATAACTAGTCTAACTGCAGTTGATCTTGGCATTGAGCAGTTAGGATAGTTAACCGAGTTAACGATATTTCCGTTTTCAAT
This sequence comes from Christensenellaceae bacterium, assembly GCA_045655215.1. GTDB lineage: Bacteria > Bacillota > Clostridia > Christensenellales > Borkfalkiaceae > UBA1259. The sequence continues at coordinate 4,778 of JAZOOV010000026.1, forward strand.
ATAGTCGATAAGTTGTTTAGATGCCATAATAGCGCAGTTTTCTTCTGCCTCTTCAGTTGAAGCGCCCAAGTGGGGAATACAAATAATATTCTTTTGGTCAATTAGTTCGTCGGCAGGGAAGTCAACGAAATATTTTTTAATTTTTCCCGATTCAACTGCCTTAATCACGTCTTGATTGTTAACGATTTCTCCTCTAGCACAGTTAATTAACACAACGTCGTCTTTCATTTTTCTAATTAAACCAGCGTTAATTAAGCCTTTGTTTTCACTTTCAATATATGGAATATGAATAGTGATGTAATCACTCTTTTTGCATAAATCGTTTAATTCGTTAACGATTTTAATTTGAGAAGAAAGTTTAAGCGCATTATTAACCGACAAAAATGGGTCATATCCAACTACGCTCATGCCTAAATCAATTGCTGAGTTAGCAACTAGAGCGCCGATCGCACCTAAACCGATAACGCCTAAAGTTTTACCTTTAATTTCTACGCCTGCAAAGTTTGATTTACCTTTTTCAACGAGTTTAGCAACTTCATCTCCTTTGCCTTTAAGAGTTTTAACCCAATCGTTTGCAGCCATAATATGTCTAGAAGAAATAAGTAATGCGCTTAAAACGAGTTCTTTAACGGCGTTTGCATTTGCACCAGGGGTGTTAAATACTACTACGCCTTGCTTAGCGTATTTATCAGTTGGAATATTATTTACGCCTGCACCTGCTCTAGCTATGGCAACTGTTTCTTCTGCTAATTCATAGTCGTGCATTTTAAATGAACGAAGTAAAATACCAATCGGCTTTTCAACGTCGCTACCGATATTGTATGTATTATTAAATACGTCGTCAATTTTTCTGCTTATAGAGTTTAGGGTAAGAATATTTTTCATTATTTGTTCTCCATTTCGAATTTTTTCATAAATTCAACTAACTTTTTAACGCCTTCAATTGGCATAGCGTTGTAAATAGATGCTCTCATACCACCAACGATTCTATGTCCCTTTAGAGAAACTAATCCGTTTGCAGCCGCTTCCTTTATAAACTTTGCGTCGAGTTCTTCGTTTGGTGAAACGAAAGGAACGTTCATAAGCGAACGGTCTTTTTTATTAACGTTATTTTTGTAGAAAGAAGAATTGTCGATAAAATCATATAGGATTTTAGCCTTTTCTTCGTTAATTTTTTGCATTGCTGGAACACCACCGAGTTCTTTTAACCATCTAAATACTAGCATTGCAACGTAGATAGAAAAGCATGGTGGGGTGTTGTATAAACTATCGTTTTTGTCTTGGATAGCGTAGTCAAGCATAGTAGGGCAAATTGGAGAAGCCTTGCCGAGTAAATCTTTTTTAACTATAACGATAGTCACGCCGGCAGGAGCGATATTCTTTTGAGCGCCTGCATAGATTAAACCAAACTTTTTAACGTCAACAACCTCACTTAAGATGTTTGAACTCATATCAGTGACGAGAGCTGCGTTAGTTTTTGGAAGTTCGGTAAATCTGGAACCAAAAATAGTATTGTTGTAAGTCATATGAACGTAATCGATATCATCTCTAAATTTCATATCGTTTACGTCTGGAATAAAGGTGTACTTAGCGTCCTTAGAAGATGCTGCAACGGCCATATCGCCGTATTTTAAACCTTCTTCGTATGCTTTTTGAGCGAAGTTTCCGGTTAAAATATAATCGGCTTTTCCTTTTTGTAATAGATTTAGAGGAACTGCTGCAAATTGTTGAGATGCACCACCTTGAACGAATAAAACTGAATAGTCTTCAGGGATATTCATAAGTTCACGAAGAAGAGCGTTAGCCTCGTCGTTTACTGCCATAAAAGGCTTGCCACGGTGACTCATTTCGGTAATTGACATGCCTGTTCCTTGATAATCAAGTAATTCCTTTTGTGCAATTTCTAAAACTGGAACTGGAAGGGTTGAAGGACCTGCTGCAAAGTTAAATACGCGCATAGATATACTCCTTTTTAATTGTTTGTTAAATATTAGTAATAATTATACCCTTTTACGACTTTTTTTTCAAGTAAATTAACCCCTTGAACGCAAAATATTTAATGCGAATATTTATTTCGTTTACTTTTTTTTCTAAAAAGTGTATAATTGTAATATGAAATGAAAATTTATCACTTTTTAGTGATTTCAAGGAGTATATATTGAAAGATAACAAAAATAAAAAAACTAGTAGTGGAAAGAAAAAATCATTAAAGACGGGCAAGGATCTTAGACCAAAGGAATTAAAGGTAAAAAAGGTTCCCACTAAGAAAAATAAAAAGGTAGATAATATAAAAAACAAGCAAAAAGACGTTAAAATAAAATCGGTTGATATAAAGAAAGTAAAAAGTTCTAAAGATAATAAAACCTTAAAAGTTAGATTTTTAGGTGGCGTTGGTGAGATTGGAAAGAATATGACCGTGCTTGAGTACGGCAAAGATATAATTATAATCGACGCGGGTATAACGTTTCCAACCGATAGTATGCCGGGAGTGGACCTAGTAATTCCAGACTTTTCATTTTTAGAGAAAAATAAAACCAAGATTAGAGGTTTGGTAATCACTCACGGACACGAAGACCATATAGGCAGTATTCCGTATTTATTAAAGCAATTAAACGTTCCTATTTACGGCACTAAACTTACGTTAACTTTAATAGAGAACAAAATAAAAGAACACAGAATCAACAATGCAATATTAAATTGCGTAAAGCCTAGTTCAACTATTAAATTAGGTGGGTTTTCGATAGAATTTATCAATGTAAATCACTCGATTGCTGGGGCAGTTGGACTAGCAATAAAAACTCCTATCGGCACAGTGTTTCACTCTGGGGACTTCAAGATAGATTTCTCACCCGTTAACGGCGAAACTATGGACTTGCCGAGAATTTCGGAATTAGGAAAAGAGGGCGTGCTACTAATGATGGCAGACTCAACTAACATAGAAATAGATGGAACTACTATGAGTGAATCAGTGGTTAAAGATACTCTAGACCACGTGTTTAG
>JAZOOV010000027.1:0-2967 GCA_045655215.1 Christensenellaceae bacterium
AGATAATAGCATATTTCCCCCTAAACCTAAAAAAATGATAGCATAAAAAATAGGGGTGTTTAATAACAAAATTTGATGAAAATAGAGAGTTTTTATCAAACTTAAATAATTCGCTTTACAAAAGGCGAAAAAAAGAATACAATAAAATCAATAAAAATAGTTCTTTGGGGCGGGGTGAAATTCCCCACCGGCAGTTATAGTCTGCGAGCCTAGTAAGGCTGATTGGGTGCAATTCCTAAACCGACGGTATAGTCCGGATGAGAAAAGAAGAAACACACTTTTATTATTATAAGAGTAATTTTGCTTTTTCACGCCCCTTTGAATATTAAAAAAAGGGGCGTTTATTTATGCAACAAGATAAAGGACAAACTTCAAACACTAAAAAAATCGTTTTTACAGCGCTACTTTCGGCTATGGCTTACGGAATTTCATATTTTGAATTTCCTATTTTTCCTATTGCACCTTTTCTAAAATTAGATTTTTCGGCAGTATTTATTCTACTTTTAGGCTTTATGTTTGGGCTAGAATATGGAATCTCTGCTTGTGCCGTTAAGGAATTTATTTGTTTTATTACTAAATCTTCAACGGGTGGAGTTGGGGAAATTGCTAACTTTTTAGTTATCTCTTGCTTTATTTTAGTTCCTTGTCTTTTATATAGAAATAGAAAGGGAATAAAAAACGTTATAATCTCTTTGATTATTGCTTGTCTTATTCAAGTTGCCGTTTCTCTTCTTGTAAACAGGTTTATAAATTTCCCATTATATATGGGGGCAGGAGCAGGTGAGGCGTTTAAGGAACTTTGGATATTCGTTGCGCTATTTAACTTAATAAAATCGGTTGCTATTAGCCTAGTCACTATTTTATTATATAAAAGAGTTTCTTTTTTAATAAAGTCAATTTAATAGACATAATTTAAAAATAATATTATAATAATTATATGGAATTTATATCTACTAGCGAAGAGCAAACGAGAGAGTTTGCTAAAAAATACGCAAGCACCCTAGTTAAAGGGGACGTAATTAGGTTAGACGGGGAACTTGGTGCAGGCAAAACGGCGTTCACCAAAGGGATTGCCGAATTTTTTGGGTTTGACGGAGTGGTTAGCCCCACCTACGCATATCTAAACGTTTACGGTGATTTTATTTATCACTACGATTTTTATAGGCTAGGTTGTGGTGAAGAAGCCGAACTTTTAGGACTTATAGACTACTTTAATAAAGATAATATTTGCGTTTTGGAGTGGGCAGAAAACATCACTTCGGCTCTTCCAGAAAATATAAAGACCGTTAAAATAGAAAAAATTTCCGAAAAGGAAAGAAGGATAATATATTGAACTATTTAGCCGTTGACACGAGTGGAAAAGCCCTTAATTTAATAGCTAAAAAAGATGATAAAATCTTTTGTTATAACGATTTAGAGTGTGGGGTTAGGCACTCGGAAAAAATTATGGTGGAGATTGAAAATCTTCTAAAAAAAGCCGATTTTGACTTGAAAAAAGCCGATTTTATCGCATGCGTTGTGGGCGCAGGCTCTTTTACGGGTATAAGAATAGGCGTTGCCACCGTAAAGGCACTATGCTTTTCTTTAGGGGTAAAGGCTTTAAGCGTCACGTCTTTCGATACCTTGGCGTATAATAAACAAGGTGGAAAGATTTTAGCCGTAATCGACGCGGGGCATAACGGATTTTACGTTGCAGGATATAGTGAAAAAGAGTTAACTTTAGAGCCAAAATATATCTTAAAAGAAGAACTAGTAGAACTTTCTAAAGAATATTTATTAGTTGCGGAAAATAAAATAGAGGGATTAGAAGTAGAAATAGTTAGCGTAAAAGAAGGGCTACCTATTGCCATAGAACAACTAAAAGACAACGCTAAGAGTGATTTAGATAAATTAGAGCCTTTATACGTTAGAAAAAGTCAAGCAGAGGAAGGAAGATGACTTTTAGAAAAATAACGATAGAAGATATTCCTTTTTTAGATGAGCCAAAAAACAAAGACTTTCTAGATTGTTGGAGCAAAGAGCAATACCTATCTTCTTTTAATAGTGGAAGATTTTTTGGGCTAATTGCAGAAGATGACGATAGAAAACTCGGCTTTATCACCCTAACGATAGGGATAGAGGGAGACGATATAGAAAGCGTCTACGTTTTAGAAGAGTTTAGAAAAAAAGGCGTTGCTAGAGAACTAATAAAAAGGGCAATAGAGCAACTTGGCGATATAAAAAAATTCTTTTTAGAAGTTAGAGAGAGTAATATTCCGGCAATAAACTTATATAAAAGTTTAGGATTTAAGCAAATATCTATTAGAAAAAAATACTATTTCGACGGGGAAAACGCGTTAGTATTTATAAAGGAGTAATTATTTTTAATGTAGAAGATTTTTCTACTAAAGATAATAGGCAACTAGTTTTCTTGCACGGTTATTTATCTTGCAAGGAAAGTTTTATAAAGCAATTTAAGTTTTTTGAGCGAGATTTTGAGATTTTTGCTTTTGACTTTAAGGGCTTTGGCGATAATAAAGGTATGGAATATCCATATTCTTTAGATGACTATATATTGGAAACTAAAGAATATTTTTATAAAAAGGGGCTTAAAAGTCCGTCGGTAATAGCGCACTCGTTCGGTGGAAGAGTAGCGTTAAAGTCAGCGTACACGGATAAAAACTTCTTTTCAAAAATAGTTTTAACGGGCTCTGCAGGGCTTAAAAGTAAAAAAACCTTAAAAAAAGAAATAAAAACAAAGACCTTTAAGTTCTTAAGTAAATTTATAAAAAAAGAAAGGCTTAAGAGTTTTTATTCTAAAGACTATTTACTACTTGATGACGTGATGAAAGAGAGTTTTATAAAGATTGTAAACGAACATTTAGACTACACGTTAGGTGGCATTTACAACAAAACTCTTATCATAAATGGAAAAAATGACCGTGAAACCCCTTTATATATGGCAAAACGGGTAAATTTAGGTATAAA
>JAZOOV010000028.1:0-24806 GCA_045655215.1 Christensenellaceae bacterium
GTTCGGTGGCTTTTTTAGATTGAAAGTATATTACGAATTTTTCGTTTTCGTCTTCTAACTTAGTTAAAACCTTTAGAAGTTCAGCGTCGGCAAAGCGCTTAGCAAACCTAAAGTTTTCGTAAGAATTTAGGAAGTTGGGCGCGCTTTCTATATCGCCTAGTTGTTTTACTTGTAGTTCGCTAAACAACTTAATTAAATACGCCTCGGCATATTCCATGTTCACGTTAAGAACTTCTTCGGCAAACTTAGAAGCATCTTTATAATCGCCGACTTCTAGAGAAAGGTAGGCTCTTTTTATTAGGTTGTCTATCTTTTTTTCGTCGTTAGTTTTAATGGTCACCTTTGCGTGCGACTCTTCCTTTTCGTCAAAGGCAAGTTGAACTTTTTCAACGAGTTCACTAAGGGCAGAGCCTTCGTCTTTAAAATAGTCTATCCATTGTGCTTGTTGCAAGAAGTAGGTGTTTGATTCTGACAACTTAAATTCGTGCAATCTAAAGGGAATAATTTTCTTTCTAGCGCTAAAAGCAAGGGATAATTCGTTTCCACAATGAGGCGAATCGTCTGAATTAGCAGATAGTACGAATATAAACGCCTTGCAACCGTGTACAGCCGTAGTAATCTTGTTTGCGAAACTTTCACCACCGTGTAAATCGTGCGTGGCAATCCAAGTGTTTAAGCCGTTGTCTTGCAAGGTCTTATTTATTAAGTCAGCATACTTTTGGTCTTTGGTTGAATAACTTATAAAAACGTAAGGGGTTTCCATTTAACTCTTTCCTTAAAACTTTTTCCTTGGTAAAAAATTTACCTACCTATTCATTATAAAGGGAAAGTTAAGCATTGTCAAGAAAAAAGGGAATAGCCCCCTTTTTTTATGCTTTTTGTCGTTGACACTACACTTTTAGTGTGGTAAACTTATATAGTAAGCGCTATTAAGGAGGTTAAAATTATGCTAGAATTTTTGGGTTTTCTATTAATGTATATAGGCTATCCAGTTTTATTTTTATCCATAGTTGCGCTTTATGGACTCACTATTAAGTGGGGGCACAATAAGTCTATCGACAAAGGCTACGGCGCAACGCCAGGCGTTCTTTTAACCGTATTCTTGTTTTTTATAGGGTACGGAATTTTGTGCTTGTTTCCAACTAGGGAAAAAACTCACCGCTACGGCTTAAAAACCTATTGGAAATGCAAAAAATGTGGAAATTATAATCTAGACGAAGAAAAAACTTGCTCAAATTGTGGGGAAGAAAGATTTCACCACCACAACGTAGAAAAGGAAGAGAATAATGGACAAGACTAAAACGCCTACCGTCCATTTTTTTGATAATGGAAGTTTTTTTAAGGGAGAGCAAAGAGTATATATTCACGTTTCGAGCGACTTTCAGGACTACGTGGGGGTTTTGCACGAGCACGAGTTTATAGAAGCGGTGTACGTTCTTTCTGGAAAGGCAGTTCACACGGTAGGAAATAGAGAATATCAAGTTTCGGGTGGAGACGTGGTTATAATTAACAGCAGAGTTCCCCATAAGTTTACCGAAATATGCGATAAAAAAGAAAAATTCGTTGCGTACGACCTTATGTTTACGCCCGATTTTCTAGATGCAAAGGCGATAAATATGAGTGAGTTTGAAGCGCTTAGAAATAGTTTTTTACTATCTTCTTTTTTCCCAGAAGAGTTTAAACTTTTGCCCGATATGCACGTTTCAAACAAAAGGTATTCTAATTACGGCGAATTGTTTTCTAAAATATATTACGAATTTCAAGGCAAGGAAAAGGGCTACGTTCAGTTAATAAGGGCGTACGTAATAGAACTAATTATCAAATTCTTTAGAGATTTAGAAAAGGGTGGTGTTAAAAACGTTTCAAAGGAAAACGTTGCGCTAATTCATAGCGCTATGGAATACATTGAACAAAACTTTAGCGTAAAACTACACGTAGACGAGATTGCGTCCAACATATTCCTAAGCCCCGACTATTTTAGAAAACTCTTTAAGAAGGTGACGGGGCAAACGGTTTCAGGCTTTCAACAAGCGCTAAGAGTGGATAAGGCAAAAAAACTCTTAACCACTACCGATAAAAGCGTAGAAGAAATTTGCTTTTCAGTAGGTTATAACGATTTAAAAAGTTTCTACCAAGCGTTCAAGAAAGAAACGGGAAAAACTCCTAACGAATACAGGAAAAAAGTTTAGCCCTAAAGCCGAAAACCCTAATAAAAAAGCCTATTTTACCAAAGACAACAACCTTAACTTAAAGTATAATTTATTTATACTTAAAGGAAGGTTGTTTTTATATGGCAATTCAAACGGTAAACGGAATTATAACCAAAGAACAAGCGGGAATTATCACCCCACACGAACATATCTTTATAGAATTAACCCCTTTTTTTGACGAGCATGACGTTCCAGACTGCGTAAATCCGTCAACTGAAAAGGTTTCTATAGGGAACTTAGGCGAACTATATAGAGATCCGTACGCCTTAAAAGACGACCTAATAATTGAAGATATGCAAACTCAAATCTACGAGATAAATCGCTTTAAGAGAGCAGGCGGATCAACAATCGTAGACGCAACAATGCCCGGCATTGGTAGAAATCCAATTAAACTCAAAGAAATTTTCACAAAAACGGGAATAAACGTAGTTATGGGTACGGGTTTTTACGTGTATTCTTCGCATCCAAGCAGTCTTAAGCAAATGAGTGAAGAAGAAATCGCCGACCTTATGGTAAAAGAGATTTTATTAGGGGTAGACGGCACGGATATTAAAGCGGGCGTTATAGGTGAAATAGGAATTAGCGAAATATTTAACGAAGAAGAGAGAAAAGTTTTAAGAGCTTCGGCAATAGCCCATAAAAAGACGGGGACGAGCGTACTAGTTCACATAAATCCTTGGACTACTAACGGACTAGAGGCAACGAAAATACTATTAGACGCAGGGGTTAGCCCTAAAAAAATTGCCATTTCTCACGTAGACGTAGAAAACAATATAGATTACGTAAAAGAACTCTTGTCGCTTGGCGTTTATATTGAGTTTGACAATTTCGGCAAGGAATATTACGTGAGAAGAGAAGTTAGAAATTCGGGCTACGGCTTATTCGTAAACGACCTTCAAAGAGTAAAACTCATAAAAGAATTGATAGATTTAGGATATGAAGATCAAATTTTATGCAGTTGCGACGTGTGTTTGAAAATTTGCTTGCGTTCCTTTGGCGGTTGGGGATACGACCACGTTTTAGTTAACGTTTTGCCTATGCTTGAAGACGAGGGCGTTTCAAAAGAGCAAATTGATAAAATAATTAGGATAAATCCAGCAAAATTTATAGATAACGAGAGGTTAAGATAATGATTGTTATTCCAGATAGCGAATTTAATTTGAGAGTGGAAAAAGTACAAAAACTAATGCAAAAAGAAGGGTATGACTTTCTTCTTTGCTACGGCAACGAAGCCGAGCCACAATTCGTTAGATATTTTAGCGATTACTGGCCGTCGTTTGAAACGGCAGGCGTGCTTATTCCTGCAAGTGGCAAGGCAAAACTTTTAATTGGACCAGAGAGTTATACTTATGCAAAAGATAGGTCAAAAATTGAAGATATAAGACTACTAAAAGCCTTTAGAGAATCTTCTGAACCAGAGTATCCGGGCAAGCCGTTAGACACCTTTTCTAGTGTTATCAAAGAGTGCAGTAATAGTAAAAAGATAAATAGGTTTGGCGTTGCGGGACTTCCACTTATGACGGTGGGCGTATATTGGGCGCTTAAAGAGTGCCTAGACGAATACGGCGACGTTAAGATTGAAAAGGCAGACTACTTAGTTTCTTCGCTTAGAATGATTAAGACGGAAAACGAACTTAATTGCATGAGAAAGGCGGCGGAAATTACTAGAAAAACTATGGATTTCGTTATTGAAAACGTTAAGGTTGGTATGACCGAAACCCAAGTCGTTGGACTTGCGCTTGGCAAAATGCACTCTCTTGGCGCTGAAAGAGAAAGTTATCCTTTATGGGTGTTGACGGGGGACGGATCTGACCAAGCCATAAGTAGACCAAGACAAAAGAAGATTGAAAAGGGCGATTTAACCTTTTTACAAATTGGCGCAAGATATCAAGGCTACGCGTCTTCAATAGGTAGGCCGATAGTTTTCGGTAAGGCTACGGAAGAGCAAAAATCTTTAATTAACGCGGGATATGAAATTCAAAAAACTATGCTAGACTTCGTTAAGGCGGGTGTACCTGCAAGAGACGTTGCGCTACTTCATAAAAAGACGGTAGAAAGACTAGGCTATCTAGATTATTATCTTTACGGACCATTCCATGGCAATGGCTTGATGGAAGGGGAAGCGCCTTGGGTGGAAACCGATTCTAATTATCTTTTAGAAGAGAATATGACTTTCTGTTCGGACGTATTCTTGGGTTCACACGATAAAAAGGTGGGTATTAGAATAGAAGACGTTATTAGAATAACTAAGGACGGATGTGAAAACTTAACTTCATATCCAAGAAAACTTTTTGAAATAGAGTAGACAACGGACAAAAAGTGTATTAAAATATAATAAAGTGGAGGGAAAGTAATGCTTAACACAAACTATTGGGTATGGGGATATACTATGAAGAAAGTCCCCGAGCAACTACCATATTTGCATAAAAAAACGTATTGTTCGCTTGAGACAGCGGCAAATTATCTAGGTGCAGATAGAGTTATTTTTATGAACTCTTCGCATAGCCTTGACAATTACGACGACGAGCAGTTTAAGTATATTGCCGATAAAAAGGAGGTGTTAATCGCATTAACTAGCGACAATAGATATATAAAGGAAGGGGCGAAAAGGGCTAGTGAATTTTCGCTAAAATATCCTAATATCACGGGCGTGGTTATAGACGACTTTTTAGACACCCCCGTTGGTCCTTGTTCGGATTTTAGTGTGGAAGATATTCGCGAACTCTATCAAAACGTAAAGAGCAAAAATCCTAACCTAAAGGTGTGGGTAGTTAGATATTCTCGCCACCCAATTGAACAAATCGAGCCATATCTAGATTTTATCGACGGAATTATTTGGTGGGTGTGGGTTGATACCGAACATTATTGGCGCTATCAATACCCAATCGACCTAAAGAAACTAGGGGCCTATAAAAAGCCTGTTTTACAAGGTGTTTACTTGCATAACTACGGCGAGAATTTAGATCAACCGGTAGATTTAAATATGCTTAAAATCATTATGCCAAGAGTTGCTAAGGCTATGAGAAATTCTTCTTCATACTACGGCATGGCAGACGTTCAGGGTTGCGTAATACTTCAAAACGGCTGGATGGGAGAAGAAACGCACAGAGAACAAACGCAATGGCTAAAGAGTTTTATCGATTACCATAAAGGAACTACTACCATTAGAGAAGAATAAAAATTAAAACAAACAAAAACGCAGTCAATTGACTGCGTTTTTTCTATTATAATAAATCTATTTATCGTGTCGTTTGCAAGAAGAAGAGTATTGCTCACTATTTGGAAGTTTAATATCAATTTTTTGTTTTAGTTTGATATCTTTACTAGAAGAGCCGACCATGATTTCAAAAGCGCCGTTTTCAACGTGCCAATCTTTTAGGCAAACGTTGTAGTAAGCAAATGCACGCTTGTCTAGTTTTATTCTAATGGTTTTAGTTGATTTTGCTTTAATTAAATCTTTAGAAAAGCCCTTTAATTCCTTTGCAGGGCGAATTACCATAGCGAGAATATCTTTAACGTAAACTTGAGAAACTTCCTTAGCGTCGAAATTAGAGTTGTTAGTTATATCGTAGTAAACGGTATAGTCTAATTCGCCGTGTTTTTCAATTCTTAAATTAGAATAGGTGAAATCTGCATACGACAAGCCAAAACCAAACGGATAAGCAACGGGTTTATCGTATTTTTCGTAGTAGCGATAGCCCACGAATATCCCTTCACTATACCAAGAAACGTTTGCGTTTCCGTTATTTAGATAAAACGGCGTATTCTCAAGGTTAATAGGAAGTGTTTCAGCAAGTTTTCCACTAGGCGAAGTTTCGCCAACTAGTATACTTGCTAGCGCCTCGTTAACGCCTTCACCAGAGTAGCCTGCCCAAACTAATCCTTTAACGCAGTCTACCCAAGGGCTAACGTCAACTGCAAGCCCTGAGTAAAGGCAAACTACAACGTTAGGGTTGATTTTTGCTATTTCTCTAATATATTCTTCCGTTCTTGGTGAAAGTCTTATAGAAGTTTTATCATACCCTTCGCCAATTATTTGTGGACCTATACAGAGTATAACGTTATCTAATTCGTGAGCGTATGTTAATACGTCTGCAATTTCCATATAAAAGCCGTCTTTGATTATGGCAACGGACTTAACGAACTCTGCCTTTCCTTTTGATAGGTCGTTTAGAAGTTTATCAATTGAAGTTTGCTTATAATCGGTGGTGACAAGCGACGAGCCTTTTCCACCAAGAGTAGGGTTATATGATTCTTCGCCACAAACTACCGTTTTGCCACTAGTTATAGGCAATATATTATCTTGGTTTTTAAGTAAAACGATACCTTCTTTAGCAATTTTAACGGCGTTAGCGTGTCTTTCTTCTTTAGTGAGTGTAATTTTCTTTTTATCGTTTTCCGTCTTTTCAATAAGATTTAAGACGTTTTGAACGGCAAAGTCAATTTCTTCTTCGGTTATTAAACCTTCTTGGTATGCTATATAAATTTTATCGTAGAATTTGTCGTCATAAGGCATTGTAAGGTCTAGTGTTGCTTTTACTGCTTTATACGGTGAGTGAACTGCTCCCCAATCGGAAACAATAAGTCCGTCATACTTAAATTCATCTCTTAAAACGTCTTTTAAGAAATATTTATTTTCAGATGCGTATATTCCGTTTATCGGGTTATAACTACACATTACAGTCCAAGGGTTTGCCTTTAGCGCAATTTCAAAGGGGAGAAGATAAATTTCTCTTAAGGTTCTTTCGTCAACTTCGCTCGTTTGAAAGCATCTATCTAGTTCACGATTGTTTGCCAAAAAGTGCTTTAGGCTAGTGCCGATTCCTTTTTCTTGAACGCCTTCTATAAACGCCTTTCCCATAACGCCCGAAAGATAAGGGTCTTCTGAAAAATACTCAAAATTTCTGCCGTTAAGTGGAGTTTTTTTAATATTTACACCTGGGGCAAGTAGAACGTCCACGTCGTTTTCAATGCAGTCGTCGGCAATAGTCGAGCCGTCTAATTTTGCCATCTCTTCGCTCCAAGTGTTAGCGATAGTAGATAGGGTGGGCATTGCGGTAGCAGGGATAGTTTTATATTTATTAGAATTTACGTCGGCTAGAGTAGGGATAACGTCTGCAACCATTTTACGAAGTCCACTAGGTCCGTCGGATAAAAATACTTCTTTTACCTTTCCGTTTGCAGTTTCTAATCTCCAATTGTCCTTTCCACAAAGTAGACTAATTTTCTCTTCAAGGGTAAAATTACTAATATCGTATTTCATAAAAATCTCCTAAAAAACTTTTTATGGTCTTATTTTATCAAGAAATAGGGAGAACGTATATATCAAAAAACCATTTTTTATTCTCATTTTTTGACGTCATTATAAAATAGAAAAGCGAACTAAAATAGTTCGCTTTTCGTATCCCTTTTTATTAGTCGCAAAAGCCTACTAGATAATCAATAGAAACGTCAAAAAAACGTGCCAAAAGTATGAGCTGATCAATACTTGGCTCACTATGTCCTTTTTCCCAATGCGAAATAGCCATTTTAGACATGTTAACCAATTTTCCAATATCTGCTTGAGAAAGGTTTTTTTCAGTTCTTAATTCTTTTAATCTTTTTTTGAAGTCCATACAAAAATAGTACCAAAAATTGTTACAAAAGACTTGACAGTAACAAAAGTTGTTATTATAATGTTATTATAAAAGAATTTTTATACAAAAGGAGAAAATTTATGGCAGAAAATAAGTATTTAGAACTTGCAAGAATTGCAAAAAGCGAAAACAATAGTGAGGATGCAAAAAATTATTACAACAAAGTTAGAGAAGAATATCCACAAAGCGGCGAAGCGAAGTTTTTTTATGCATACTACGCTTTATACGAAGGAACTAACGGAGAATTGTATTCAAGATTTAGCAATCTTTGCAAAGTATTAATTCCTTCAATCAAACTAGTAAAGGAATCAGATTTAGAAAAAGACGAACAATTAAAGATTATTAGTGAAATCGTTAATACTTTCGTTCCAGAAGTTTGGGCTGAAAACAGATATATGAACCACAAAAACCGTGAGAAGAAAATAGGGGATAGTTACGTAACCGTATTTGATAGTAAAATCATAACTTCTACCTGTAAGGTTGGTTTAGCAGCGCTAAAAGAATTAGGGGACTTCGTTGAAAAGCTATATATTAACGACTCTACTTGTCAAGTTTTAGCAGTAACGACTTGGAAAGAATACGTTTCTTTATTGCAAAAGTGGTATGCTTATGCTCCAAAGGGGGAAGCAGAAGCCTACGCAGAAAAGATTAAAAAGTACGAAGCTTCATATGAAATGCCCAAAAAAGCTGGTTGTATATCTCTTGGCGACAAAAAGTAATTATGCCAAAGGACGTAGATTTTTTTAGAAAAGAATACAAAAAACAAAAAATACTTGAAAATATAGTAAATACAAGGGTGTTAAATAGACCAAAAATAAAAAAATGGCAGGTAGCGATAGTAATCGCTATCTTGCCTTTTTTGTTGGGGTTTTTGATATATATTTGCTTGGCATCTCAACGTTCGCTAGCGTTAAAACTATTTTTTTTACAAATTTCAATAATTTTCATATTTGAAATCTATATTAGGTTTTGTTTGATTTGCGTAGTAAGATGTTATCAAGCTTACGCAAAACGAGAAACGAGAAAGAGATGCAAGTGTGTTCCATCATGTAGTCAATACGCAGTGTTATCACTTAAAAGAGTTTTTCCGTTAGTGCTCGCCTTATTAAAAATTAGAAAAAGGCTTTACGTTACTTGCGACGGGGAAGACTATGTTTTAGATTATCCTACTAAAAGATTAAATAGAAAGCACCAAATTAAGATATAAAAAAAACGGATGAAGTTCATCCGTTTTTTTATTTAAGCATTTTTAACTATATCGGTTATTGAGCCTATAGCAAGGATAGCAGAAAGGGTTGCTGGGTAAACTAAGCAGTTTCCGTTAGCAAAGCCTGCGTCTACTAGCGCTTGATATAAGTCTTGAGTATCATCGTCGGTTAGAATTGCTTCTAGAGCGTCTATAACGATTTCGTTTTCGTTATAATACTCAACCATATCGTCGGTGGCTTTAAATTCTAGGATAATAACGCCTAAAGTTGAAATGGTTTCTTTCTTTTCAAGATAGTGAGCAGTTATGCCCTTTTCTTCGTTTTCCATATTTTCAGTTTCTTGGTTTTCTACAACTACATATCCAGCGTCAGTGAACGCCTTTTCAAGTTTGCCGTAGGTTGAGCAGGCAACCGCTGATAATGATAGAACAACGATTAGTAATACAGATATAATTTTTACAAGTTTTTTCATAAAGGTCTCCTCCTCTTTTTTTTTAGATAATAGCATAGAAATTCAGTTTTGTAAATAGGTAATTTTAATTTTTATTAATTTCAGGAATAAAATTTTCAAAGATTATATTGCTAGAAAAGGGTTTACTTTTCTCCCAATCGATAGTGGAAGTGATAGTCCAACATATCACTGGACGGCTAGTTTTAATCGGCAAATCGCAATGCCTATAACTTATAAAGTGAGGTTTAGCAATAAAATTTAGTGGCATTTTGTTTACTATAAACCCGTGAAATTTGTTCTTAAATTTTGCTTTAGAAGAAAGTATTCCCCTAGTAAAGTCGGGGGCTAGTTTTTTAACCTTAATTATATACGCTGGGTTAAAACTTTGAATTGCAAATTCGCCCTTATACTCTCTTAAAATCTTTACCACGTCAAAAACTATTTTATTAGTCGGTTGAAGTTTTATCTCAATTAAAAGTGGAACTCTTCCGTTTACAAATTCTAAAGTTTCTTTGAGCGTTGGGATTTTTTCTTTAGTGCCGTTTAGGGTTAAACTTTTAATTTCTTCTTTTGTCTTTTCAAATATTTTCCCTTCAACACCCGTTAGTCTTGCTAAATCGTCGTCGTGAAAGACGAAAATCTCGCCGTCTAAACTTCTATGGATATCAATTTCTATTGGAAATCCGTTATCAATGGCGTTTTGATAAGCAGGTAGGGAGTTTTCTATGATATTTTCGTTCCATAAACCCCTATGAGCAATGGGGCGAGATAAAAGCCAATGCGAATTATTTAATTTCAAAATTAACCCCCTTTTTATTTGCTTGCAAAAAAGCCGAGTTTAGTATATACTTAATCTATATTTATTATATCAAACAGGGAACTTTAATGTCAATAAGCAAGGAAAATATTAGAAATTTTTGTATAGTTGCGCACATTGACCATGGTAAATCTACCTTGGCTGATAGGCTTATGGAAAAAACCGGTCAAGTAAAAGAGCGCGATATGGAAGAGCAACTTTTAGACTCTATGGACTTAGAAAGGGAAAGGGGAATAACAATAAAACTCACCCCCGTTAGAATGCTCTACACGGCTCGTGACGGAAAGGAATATATCTTTAACCTAATCGATACGCCGGGGCACGTGGACTTTTCTTATGAAGTTAGTAGGTCGCTAAAAGCGTGTGAGGGAGCAATCTTAATAGTCGACGCAACGCAAGGCGTTCAAGCGCAAACTTTGGCTAACGCATATCTTGCAATCGATAATGATTTAGAGATTATGCCCGTTATTAATAAAATGGATTTAGCCTCTGCTAGACCTGACGAAGCAAAGGAAGAACTTGAAAACATTTTAGGAATTCCTGCAGACGACGCGCCGTTGATTTCAGCAAAGAGTGGTCTTAATATAGAAGAAGTTTTAGAGCAAATTATCACAAAAGTTCCAGCACCTAAAGGGGGCGACGACAAGCCGTTAAAAGCGCTTATTTTCGATAGTTATTACGATAATTTTAAGGGAGTAATATGCTTTGTTAGAATTATGGACGGAACGGTTAAGGTTGGCAAAAAGATTAAAACCTTTATGTCGGATAAAGAGTTTACCGTGACTGAAGTGGGCGTGTTTGCTCCAAAAATGCTCCCAACCGATAAACTCTCGGCGGGGGACGTTGGATATATCGCCGCTAGCGTAAAAAGTATTGAAGATACGGCAGTTGGCGATACGATTACTGAAGTTGAAAACCCTGCAAGTGAACCACTTCCCGGCTATAAAAAGGCACTACCTATGGTCTTTTCGGGCGTTTTCCCGCTAGACGGAAGCAAGTATAACGACCTAAAGGACGCACTACTAAAGTTAAAACTTAACGACGCGGCTTTGTCTATTGAGCCCGACAACTCGGCTGCTCTCGGCTTTGGTTTCCGTTGTGGTTTTTTAGGGCTTCTTCATATGGACGTTATTCAAGAGAGAATTGAAAGGGAGTTCGATTTATCTATTATAACTACTGCTCCGTCAGTTTCTTATAAAGTGTATAAGACGGACGGCAGTATGTTTATGGTGGAAAACCCAACCCACTTGCCACCGACTACCGAAATTGACTATATGGAAGAGCCTGTTATTAACGCTAGCATTTTAACGCCACCAGAATACGTTGGCCCTATTATGGAACTTTGCCAATATAAGCGTGGCGTATATAAGGATATGGTGTATTTAGATAAATCGAGAGTAGAACTAAAATACACTCTTCCACTAAACGAAATAATTTACGACTTTTTTGATAGTTTAAAGTCGAGAACTAAGGGCTACGCTTCCTTTGACTACGATATAAGTGGCTATCAAAAAAGCGATTTAGTTAAACTTGACATTTTGCTTAACGGAGATATTTGCGACGCATTATCTATTATAGTTCATAAGGACAAGGCGTACGAACGTGGCAGACAAATTGCAGAAAAATTAAAAGACATAATTCCAAGGCAAATGTTTGAAATTCCCGTTCAGGCTTGCGTTGGTGGAAAGATTATCGCTAGAGAAACGGTTAAGGCATATAGAAAAGACGTTTTAGCAAAGTGCTACGGCGGTGACGTGACTAGAAAGAAGAAACTCTTAGAAAAGCAAAAAGAAGGAAAGAAGAAGATGCGTTCTATTGGAACGGTAGAAATTCCAAGCGAAGCGTTCATTGAAATTCTTAAAACCGACCACGACAAATAATTAGGAGAGAAAATGGCAGGAATTTATATTCACATACCCTTTTGCAAATCAAAGTGCACTTATTGTGACTTTGCTTCTTATCCTAGGGAACTAAATAAGATAGAGAGTTATTTTGCTTGCCTTTATAGAGAGATTGAGGGGCGTGGCAGAGAACTAAAGGATAGAACTTTTTCTACTATTTATATAGGTGGTGGAACGCCTTCTATAGTAGAGCCAAAATTTATAGTTGGTGCAATTAGGCAAATAAAAAAATTCTTTAATCTAGATAAAGACCTTGAGATTACCATAGAAATCAACCCCGGAACTCTCGATGAAGAAAAGGTTAAAGCCTACAAGCAAGTGGGAATAAATAGATTCTCTATAGGGCTTCAAACGGGATACGACGACCAACTAAAGAGGCTAAATCGTATTCATACGGCAAAGGACTTTTTGGTTTGTTGTAATCTTTTGAAAGGTGAAAATATAAGCGCAGATATTCTACTTGGTCTTGCAGGGCAAACGGAAGAGCAAGTTAAAAAGACAATTGACCTTTGTATTGTTGGTGGAGTAAAGCATATTTCTTCATACGCTTTAACTCCAGAAGTCGGCACTCCAATTTACACCGACTATCTAAACGGAGAACTACTAAGCGACGACGAAGTTGCCGATATCTACGATAAAATGAGAGCCTACCTAAAAGAAAAGGGCTTTAACAGATACGAAGTTTCTAACTTTGCTATCCCCGGCTACGAATCTAAGCATAACTATAACTATTGGCAAAGGGGAGAATATATTGGGCTAGGCGTTTCTGCGTCTTCACATATAAACAATCGTAGGTTTACTAACACCTATAACATAGACGAATACTTGACGGCGATAATTTATAATAAAGCGCCCGAAATTTCTTCGGACGTGATTGATTTTGAAGACGCTAAGTTTGAAACTATTATGCTCGCTCTTCGCACCGATAGGGGAATTGACGTAAAGAAATTCAATAGTGAATTTAACGTTGACTTTATGGAAGAGTATAAAAAAGCTTTAGAAAAAAATCGCCCATACCTAAATATTGGCGAAGATTTTATCAGTATAAAAGAAGAATATTTATACGTAGAAAACGGAATAATTTTAGAATTTATGAAAAAATAAATAGTAAAAGTATTCTACAAAAAACCAATTTAATCACTAAAATTAAACCAAAAACACGATATAACCCTGTGGTAGAGTAAAACCACGGGGTTTTTTCTATGACCGTTTATATCGAATACGTATTGATAAATAACTTTATAATAGACTTTTTCTTGCTTAAAACTACCTTTTTGCTAAGTGGAAAAAGGGCGAAAATTTATAGGCTAATTTTAGCGTCTATATTCGGCTCAATTGTGGCGCTTATTTATCCACTTATAAATCTTCCGCCCATATCGACGGCAATTTTTAAACTATTAGTCGGGATAATGCTCTTAGTTATAAGTAAAAATTATAGTGAAAGGAAAGAGTTTTTAGTTTGTGCGTTATTTTTTCTAACGTTATCTTTTTTACTTGGTGGTGGAATTTTTATGGCGTATTCACTCTTTGGGGTAATAGAAGTTAGTGAATTAGAAGTGGCGCTTTGCTGTATTCCAGCCTATTTTATAACGGTATTTATTAAAAAAATAGTAGTGGTTTTTTATAAAAGGGCAGACCTTGAAAGGTTTACTTTTGAAGTGAAAATTTTATATAACGAAAAGGTAGTAAAAGGACGGGCTTTTTTAGACACGGGCAACAACGTTTACTATAAAAATACGCCTGCTGTTATTTGTAATAAACAGTTTTTTTCTTCTCTTAATTTAGAGCCTAAAGATTTTAAGAAGTTAGAGAAAATAAAAATCGACACCATAAACGGACAAACGGAAAATTATTGTATTTTACTTGATAAGTTAAAGATATTAAACGGACAAACCGAGAATATAATAGATAACGTGTGGATGGTTATAACTAATAAGAGTATTTTAGGGGTGGATTTAATACTTCATCCACGATTACTTATTAAAAAAGGGGGAGAAGATGATGAAACTTATAGAGAAGTTAAGAAAGTTTCTTAAAAGTTTAAATGTTAGCGAAAACCTACTTAACTACGTAAACGGGGGTGAAGTCTTGCCCTCGCCACTCTCAATCGAAGAAGAAACCAAAATGGTTGAGAGTATGGAAATGGGGGATAGAACTGCCGTCGATAAATTAGTTGAACATAATCTTAGACTTGTAGTTTATATTGCCAAGAGATTTCAAAACACGGGAATTGATATGGACGATTTGATTTCAGTTGGCACGATAGGGCTAATCAAGGCAGTTAGTAGTTTTTCTTCAAAGAAAAAGGTAAAACTTGCGACCTTTGCAAGTAGGTGTATTGAGAACGAAATTTTAATGTATTTAAGAAGAACTAATAAAATTAAAAGCGAAATTTCTTTTGACGAGCCGTTAAATTTAGATAGTGAGGGAAACGAACTTCTCTTATCCGACGTTATGGGAACGGATGGAGATTTAGTTTATAAAAAAATCGAGAGTGGGGTGGAAAGCGAATTATTAAAACAAGCGCTACTTCGCTTAAACGATAGAGAAAGGGAGATTATGGAATTAAGATATGGACTAAAGGGGGAAGACGAGTTGACGCAAAGAGAAGTTGCAGACCTTTTGGGTATTTCTCAAAGTTATATAAGTAGGCTAGAAAAAAAGATTATATCAAGGCTAAAGAAAGAGTTTTCAAAAATGATTTGAGATTACTTAAAAAAAGTTGTTGAAAAATGAAGAAAAATATAGTATAATAATCTAAATTAAATATAAGGAGAAATACTATGAATAAATATAGTGGAACTAAAACTGAAAAGAATTTACAATCGGCTTTTGCAGGTGAATCTCAAGCGAGAAACAAATATACCTACTTTGCTTCAGTTGCAAAAAAGGAAGGATACGAGCAAATCTCAGCGCTCTTTTTAAAGACTGCAGATAATGAAAAAGAACACGCAAAATTGTGGTTTAAAGAACTTGGCGAACTAGGTGATACTGCTAAAAATCTTCTAGCAGCGGCAGAAGGCGAAAACTACGAGTGGACGGATATGTACGAAAACTTTGCTAAAGACGCAGATGCAGAAGGATTTGTTGAACTTGCCGCTAAATTTAGAGCAGTTGCAGAAGTTGAACGCCATCACGAAGAAAGATATCGCGCACTACTTGATAACGTAGAAACCAAAACGGTGTTTGCTAAGAGTGAAGAAAAAGTTTGGGAATGTAGAAACTGTGGCCATATTATGACCGGAAAAGAAGCGCCTGAACTTTGCCCTGTATGTGCGCATCCAAAAGCGTACTTTGAAATCAACGCTAAAAACTACTAATACTTATAATTTTTACTATAAAGGACGATACTAATAAACAATGGAAAACAAAATTAACGAAAAGATAGTTTACGTTGGTGTAAACGATTATAAAAAGGATCTTTTTGAAGGGCAATATATTGTTCCAAACGGAATTGCTTATAATTCATACGTAATTTTAGACGAGAAGATTGCCGTTTTCGATACGGTTGATGCAGAATTTACTAACGAGTGGCTAGATAATCTAGAAAGGGCTTTGCAAGGCAAAACGCCAGATTATCTAATAATTTCTCATATGGAACCCGACCACTCGGCAAATATTTTAGAGTTTACAAAAAAATATCCTAGCGCAGTTATCGTTTCTAACGCAAAGACCTTTAAGATGATAGATAACTTTTTCCCAAACGCAATAAACAGCGAGAAAAAAGAAGTAAAAGAAGGTGAAGAACTAGTTTTAGGTGAAAGCGTTCTTACCTTCTATTTTGCTCCAATGGTGCATTGGCCAGAAGTTATGATGACTTATGAAAAGACTTCTAAAACTCTTTTCTCGGCAGACGGATTTGGTAAATTCGGCGCTTTAGACGCAGAAGAAGATTGGGCTTGCGAGGCAAGAAGATACTATTTTGGAATAGTTGGCAAATACGGAATGCAAGTTCAAAACGTATTAAAGAAGTTGTCGGGGCTAGAAATATCAACCATTTGTCCACTTCACGGACCTATATTAAAGGAAAACTTGGGGTATTACCTTAATCTCTATAATACTTGGTCGAGTTATGGGGTGGAAAGCGACGGCGTTTGTATTTGCTACACTTCGGTTTACGGAAACACTAAGGGGGCAGTAGAACTTCTTGCTAAGACGCTAGAAGAACTAGGTGCAACTAAAGTTGCAGTTAACGACTTGGCAAGATGCGATATGGCAGAAGCTGTGGAAGACGCTTTTAGATACGGCAAGCTTGTGTTAGCAACTACCACCTATAACGGCGAAATCTTTCCGTTTATGAAAGAATTTATATCTCATTTAGTTGAGAGAAATTATCAAAATCGCTTTATAGGGCTAATAGAGAACGGCTCTTGGGCCCCTATGGCTAATAAAATTATGAAAGGATATTTTGAAAAGAGTAAAAATATCACCTTCTATGAAAACGAAGTTTCTATTCTATCTGCCTTAAAGGAAGAAAATAGAGAAAAGATAGTAGAATTAGCAAAAGAAATTCTTTCAAAATAGTTATTTTATCAATATTAAATAGTTTATTTTCGCCGTCGATTTTTTGGACGGCGAAACTTTTTTTAAAATTTTTTAATTTTTTTATAAAAAAGTATTGACAAACCCTTTATTGTCGATTATAATAATAGTAATCATTACTGATAACTCAAAAACGCAAGGCAATTTATATAGAAAGTAATTGAGAAGAAAAAAATAAATTGAAATAAAGGGGGGTAGGAAACGTGAGATATTCTAAGCAAAGACAACTTATAACGGATATAATAAAGAGTAGATGCGATCACCCTACTGCCGATATGATTTATCTTTCTGCTAGAGAAGTTCAACCAAATATAAGTCTGGGCACGGTTTATAGAAACCTAAAGCAACTTGCAGAAGAAAGAAAAATTCTAACCTTAGAAACGGAAGACAAGAAAATTCACTACGACGGGGACTTGAGTAGGCATAGCCACTTTATTTGTAGTGATTGTGGCAAAATTATAGATTTATTCGCACCTGCGCCCGTTCCAACAGAGTTAGATAAAATAGGGGTAAGCGTTCAATCGGAAAAATGCGTTTACTACGGAAAGTGCCCCGATTGTCAATAGAAACAAAAATATTTATATAAAATAAGGAGAAAATATTATGAAAAAATGGAAATGTTTAGTTTGTGGTCAAGTAGTAGAAGGGGATACCCCACCGGCACAGTGCCCACTTTGTAAAGCGCCTGCAGAAAAGTTTGTGGAAGTTGTTGAAGACGGAAACAAAACTTGGGCTGCAGAACACGTGGTTGGCGTTGGCAAAGCAAAAGACGTACCAGAAGAAATTATTCAAGGCTTAAGAGAAAACTTCAACGGCGAGTGCATGGAAGTTGGTATGTACTTAGCGATGGCAAGAGTTGCGCATAGAGAAGGCTATCCAGAAATCGGTTTATATTGGGAAAAAGCCGCTTATGAAGAGGCTGAACACGCAGCAAAATTCGCAGAACTTTTAGGCGAAGTTATCACCGATTCAACCGAAAAGAACTTAGAAATGAGAGTAGAAGCAGAAAACGGCGCAACTGCAGGAAAATTCGAACTTGCAAAAATGGCTAAGATGCATAACCTTGATGCTATTCACGACACCGTTCACGAAATGGCTAGAGACGAGGCTCGTCACGGCAAGGCATTTGAAGGACTATTAAAGCGCTACTTTCGCAAATAGTAAACCGGTTATAGACCAAACTGCCACTCATAATCTAACTTACGGACTTTTCCTTTTGGCAACAAATGACGGAACTAAAGATAACGGCTGTATAATAAATACTGCCGTGCAAGTAGGTGCAGAGCCAACAAGACTTGCTATATCCGTTCAAAAGGGCAACTATTCAAGAGAGATTATTGAGAAAACCAAAAAGTTTAACGTCAGCGTTTTAGAAGATAGCGTTTCGTTTGATTTTATAAGGCATTTTGGTATGCAGTCTGGTAGAGATTGCGAAAAATTATACGGGTTTAAAGACTTTTCGAGAAGTCATAACGGCTTAATATATCTAACAAAAAACGCTAACGCGTTCTTTAGTGTAGAAGTGGAAAATCAGGTGGATTTAGGTAGTCATATTCTATTTACAGGCAAGGTGGTGGAGAGTAAAAAACTAAGTAGCAACACTTCTTGTACCTACGCCTATTACCACAAATCAATAAAGCCGAAAGTTTAACTAATCATTATAAAATATACTTAAAAAGGGAAAAGGGGTTTAACGCTATAATCTCTTTTTCTTTTTGCCATTTTCGTGATAAGCAATCATAATTTGATAAAAATAATAATTTCATTAGAAAAACACGAAAGTATTTAAGTTCTAAGGCTTAAAATTAATTTACAAATTTTGGCTCTATATAACAAAATTGTTATATCTCTATAAGTTTTTTATATTTGTTATTGCGTGTAGAAATTTTGACAATAAAAAGGTATTTTGGTATAATTTTGTTTGCTAAGATATGATAATGGGGTAAAAGGGATAAAATTTAAATATTAAGGAGAGTAATATGGATTATCGTATAGAACATGATTCGATGGGTGAAATGAAAGTTCCTATAGATAAATATTGGGGAGCACAAACTCAAAGAAGTCACGAAAACTTCTTGATTGGAGTGGATATTGAAACTATGCCAAAAGAAATTATTCGTGCTTTCGGCGTGCTAAAAAAAGCCGCCGCTTTAGCAAACGCAACCTTAAAGCCTGAAAAGATGACGGCAGAAAAACTAGAAGTTATATCTAAGGCTTGCGACGAGGTAATATCGGGCAGTTTAGATGAGCATTTTCCATTGGTCGTATGGCAAACGGGTTCGGGCACGCAATCTAATATGAACACCAACGAAGTTATTGCCAATCGTGGAAACGAGATTGCAGGGAAAAAACTCTTGCACCCTAACGACGATATAAATATGAGTCAGTCTTCAAACGATACTTTCCCTACGGCTATGCATATTTCGGCTGTAATCGCGTTAGAAGATAAACTTATTCCGGCAGTAGAAACACTTATAAAAACTCTTATTAGACTTGAAAAGGAAAACGAGGGAATAGTAAAGTGTGGAAGAACGCACTTGCAAGATGCAACGCCTATTAAGTTCAGTCAAGAGATAAGTGGTTGGAGAACGAGTTTAGAGCGAGACGTAGAAATGTTAAAACTATCGGTTAAACCACTTTTAGAATTGGCGCTTGGTGGCACGGCAGTAGGTACGGGGTTAAACGCTCCTAAAGGCTTTGACACTTTAGTTGCCGAAAAGATTTCTTCAATCACGGGTAAAAAGTTTATAACTGCTCCAAATAAATTCCACTCTTTAACTAGTAAAGACGAGTTGGTTTTTGCTCACGGCGCAATAAAGGCTACGGCTGCAGATATGCTTAAGATTGCAAACGACGTTAGGTGGCTTGCAAGTGGCCCTAGAGATGGACTTGGAGAAATATTTATTCCTGAAAACGAGCCGGGCTCTTCAATAATGCCGGGCAAGGTTAACCCAACCCAATGCGAAGCAGTGACAATGGTTGCCGTTCAAGTTATGGGCAACGACGTTGCGATTGGCATTGGCGCCTCGCAAGGCAATTTTGAACTTAACGTATTTATGCCCGTATGCGCTTATAATTTCTTGCAATCGGCAAGACTTCTTGCAGAGGCTATAATTTCGTTTAACGATAAATGCGCAGTTGGAATTAAAGCAAATAAAGAAAAAATGGCGCACAACTTACACAATTCGTTAATGTTAGTGACGGCGTTAAATCCATATATTGGCTATGAAAACGCAGCAAAGACTGCTAAAAAAGCATATAAAGATAATATTTCGTTAAAAGAGGCGTGTGTAGAACTAGGATTCTTAACTGAAGAAGAATTCGATAAAGTTTTCCACCCTGAACAAATGGTTTAATACTAAAGGAGAAAAAATGAAAGTTAGTTATTTTCCAGGTTGTACGCTTAAAACTAAAGCAAAAGACCTAGAGGAGTACGCTCTAAAAAGTGCAAACGCCTTAGGCGTTGAGATGGAAGAAATTGATAATTGGCAATGCTGTGGTGGTGCTTTTACCACTTGTAGCGACGAGATTGCAACAAAACTTTCTTCGGTTAGAGCGCTTAATAGTGCAAAGCAAAAAGGTCAACCGTTAGTGTCGGTGTGTTCGGCTTGTCATAACGTTTTAAAGCAAACCAATCACGCAATTAAAACTAATTTTGAATTTTCACAAAAGACAAGTAATTATTTAAAGAGTGAAAATATAGAATACAATGGAGAAACGGAAGTTTTACATTTTTTAGAACTTCTAAGAGATAAAGTAGGCTACGACGAGATTAAAGCGAAAGTAGTTAATCCGTTAAAAGACTTAAAGGTTGCTTGCTATTATGGTTGCTTATTGCTTCGTCCTTCAAAAGTTATGAAGATGGACGATGCGGAAAACCCGTCTATTTTGGAAAATTTAGTAAAAGCGCTCGGCGCAGAGCCAAAATATTTTGGGTTTAGAAACGAATGTTGTGGTGGCTATACCATTATGGATGAAAAGGGCGACGCAAAAGAGAAGAGTAAACTAATATTAGATAGCGCTAAAAAAGCGGGAGCAGACGTTATAGTGACTGCTTGTCCACTTTGCTTATACAACCTAAAGAAGAATCAAGGCGACGTAAAAGTAGTTTACTTTACCGAGTTATTGGCAGAAGCGCTCGGGGTTAAGGAGTAGATATGGAAAAACTTGAAAATATTCAAAAAGAGATTATTCGTATAAGTGGAGTAAACCCAAAAAAGTGTATGCAATGTGGCAAATGTTCGGGAACTTGCCCTGCATATGACCAAATGGAATATCACCCTCACCAATTCGTATCAATGTTAAAGTCGGGAGATATCGAGCCACTTCTTAAGAGTGAATCTGTATACGCTTGCTTAACGTGTTTTGCTTGCGTAGATAGATGTCCAAGGGGAGTAGAGCCTGCAAAGATTATCGACGCAGTTAGAGTTATCGTTCAAAGAGAACAAGGTAAGAGTCGTCTTAAAGCAGATGGGATAGAAAAATATTTAGATGAAGATATTCCCGGTCAAGCATTAGTGACGGCAATGAGAAAATACAATAAGTAGGAGAAAACAAATGCAAAGAATAGGCGTATTCGTTTGTTGGTGTGGTACGAACATCGCGGGCACGGTAGACGTTTCAAAAGTTAGCGAAGCGTTGAAAAACGAGCCGGGTGTAGTATATTCAACAGACTATCAATATATGTGTTCGCAAGCAGGACAAGACTTAATCAAAAATGCCGTTAAGGATTATAACTTAACTGGCATAGTAGTATGTTCTTGCTCTCCAAGAATGCACGAAAACACCTTTAGAAAAACGGCTTCTGCCGCAGGGCTCAATCCCTATATGGTGGAAATAGCCAACATTAGAGAACAATGTTCTTGGGTACATAAAGATATTGAGGTTGGCACGGAAAAGGCAATTATTTTAGGAAGGGCTGCTATCGCTAAACTTCACCTAAACGCGCCGCTCACTGCTGGTGAATCACCAGTCACTAAAAGAGCGCTCGTTATAGGTGGTGGTATTGCAGGTATTCAAACGGCACTAGATATTGCAGAAGCAGGCTTCCCTGTAGATATAGTGGAAAAGCAAGCAACTATCGGTGGAAAGATGGCTCAGTTAGATAAAACTTTCCCAACCTTAGACTGCGCTGCGTGTATTCTAACTCCAAAAATGGTGGAGGCAGGTAGCCACGATAAAATAAATATCTATGCCTATAGCCAAGTAGAGGAAGTTAAGGGGTTCGTAGGTAATTTTGAAGTTAAAATAAGAAAAAAAGCAAGGTTCGTTAAGGAAGATTTGTGTACGGGTTGTGGAATTTGTACGGAAAAATGCCCACAAAAGAAAGTGCCTAACGAGTTTAATCTCGGTATGGATAATAGAAGCGCAATATATATTCCTTTTGCACAAGCCGTTCCAAAAATCGCAACTATCGATCCTAATGCTTGCACCAAGTTAAAGACGGGCAAGTGTGGTCTTTGCGAAAGAGTTTGTACGGCTAAGGCAATAGATTATACTCAACAAGACCAAATTATAACTGAAAAATATGGCGCAATCGTAGTTGCTACGGGCTTTAATCCTATAAGTATGGATAAGTTTGATGAGTTTGCTTATAACCAAAGCAAAGACGTTGTCACTTCGCTAGAATACGAGCGTATTATGAACGCTGCAGGTCCTACGGCAGGCAAACTTTTAAGACCGTCGGACGGAAAGCACCCACACAAAATCGTATTTATTCAATGCGTTGGTTCAAGGTGTGAAAACTGCGCCGAAAAGGGCAAGGAATACTGCTCTAAGATTTGCTGTATGTATACTGCAAAGCACGCAATGCTCACTAGAGATAAATATCCTGATACCGACGTGACCGTGTTCTATATAGACGTTAGAACGCCAGGTAAAGCCTTCGACGAGTTTTATAGAAGAGCCGTTGAAGATTACGGCGTAAACTACGTTAAGGGCATGGTTGGAAAGGTAATTCCAGACGGCGATAAGTTAATAGTTAGGGGCTCGTCACTTTTAGATAATAAGCAACTAACCATTGAGGCAGATATGGTTGTTCTTGCTGCGGCAATAGAGCCTGATAAGACGGCGAGAAGTCTTGCCACTATGCTCACAGCAAGTATGGATACTAACGACTTCTTTACCGAAGCCCATCCAAAACTTCGTCCTGTAGAAAGCCCAACGGCAGGCGTGTTCTTGTCGGGTACTTGTCAAGGACCTAAGGATATCCCTGAAACCGTTTCTCAAGCTGGGGCTGCGGCGGCAAAAGTTATAGGGCTACTCGCTAAAGATAAACTCACGGGTAATCCTTGCGTTGCAGAGCCAAATCAATTGATGTGCAACGGTTGTTCTTCGTGTGAGAGAGTTTGTCCTTACGGAGCAATCACCTATGAAGATAAAGAATATCGTATGCCCGATAGAACTACTCAAATTCGCAGAGTTGCAAGCGTTAACCCTGCAGTTTGTCAAGGTTGTGGCGCATGTACGGTCGCTTGTCCTTCGGGGGCTATGGATCTTAAGGGCTTTACCAATAAACAAATAATGGCAGAGGTGGACGCAATATGCAAGTAAATGAATTTAAGCCAAAAATAGTGGCGTTTTGTTGTAATTGGTGTTCTTACGCAGGGGCTGACCTTGCCGGAAACAATAGATTAAACTATCCTGCCGACGTTAAGATTATAAGAGTGCCTTGCTCTTGTAGGGTTAATCCAACCTTTATTCTTCGCGCTTTCCAACGTGGAGCAGACGGCGTTATTTTATGTGGTTGTCACCCAGGAGATTGTCATTACACTTCGGGCAACTACTACACTAGAAGAAGAATGGCGCTACTCTTTTCTATGCTCGACTACTTGGGAATTGAAAGAGAAAGAACTAGAGTAGAGTGGGTTTCAGCAGCAGAGGGCGCAAAGTTTTCGGCAACTATGAACGAGTTTGTGGAAACTGTAAAAAACCTTGGCGAAAATAAGAGATTGGAGGATTTAAGATGCAAAAAATAACGCGTGAATCCTTAATTCAAAAGGGAGTTGAACTTTTAGAAAACGGCACGGTCGATAGAATTTTAGGCTGGGGAAAGGGAGAGTTCGGCTACGATATCACTCCCACCGTTTTTTACGATAAAGAGAATTTTATAAACAACTTTGAGTATTCGTCTTTTTGTGGAGCAAACTTTTCTAAGTATCTTCTAAAGGAAACGAGAAAGGGTGGAGGCAAAATTTTAGTATTTATCAAGCCTTGCGATAGTTATAGTTTTAATCAACTCTTAACCGAGCATAGATTTGATAAAGATAAGGTTTATGCCGTTGGAATTTCTTGCGACGGCATGGCTGACGTAAATAAGATTAAAAATACTTACGGCGAAATTGCTAGCGTAAAGGAAGACGAAAACGGAATAAAAATTTCCACTCTTTACGACGGAGATAAGACTATTTCATTAGATGAAGTTTTGCTTGAAAGATGCAAAGTTTGTAAAAGTAAAGAGTGCGTGTACTTCGACGAGTTTATTGGCGAAGTTAGTGAAAATGTTAGTGCCGATAGATTTAATAAGGTAGTCGAACTTGAAAAAATGAGTGCCGACGAGAGATTTAGTTTCTGGCAAAAGGAATTATCTCGTTGTATTCGTTGCAACGCTTGTCGTGACGTTTGCCCTGCTTGTACTTGTGAAAAGTGCGTTTTCGATAACCCTAATTCAGGGGTAGAAAACAAGGCTATTTCGGATAGTTTTGAAGAGAAAATGTTCCATATTATTCGCGCTTTCCACGTTGCAGGAAGATGTACTGACTGTGGGGAATGCTCTAGGGTTTGCCCACAAGGAATACCACTTCATCTACTAAACAGAAAATTTATTAAAGACATAAACGGCTTTTACGGAGAATATCAAGCAGGCAAGGAAATCGGCAGTAGAGCACCGCTAGTAAACTATAAAAAAGACGATTTAGAGCCGAGTGAAGCAGTAAAAGGGGAGGAAGAATAATGAAAAAGTGTTCTAACGAGAATATTTATAAACTATTTAACGCCCTTAGTAGCGACTATTCTGTGTACGTTCCAGTAAAAGAAGAAAATA
>JAZOOV010000029.1:0-6494 GCA_045655215.1 Christensenellaceae bacterium
AATAAAGCCTGAGATGGAAAAATAGGTGAAGTTATAAAAAAGCCAAAGTAGAGAAGAAAAGAAGTTTAAAAATCTCAATTTTTTTAGGTCTGAAAGCCCGTAAGCAATAGTGGTTATAGACTTTGCAGTGATAGAAAATAGTGATAAAATTATTGTTAAAACCACCATTAATGTTTGTGAGTTAGTCCACGTTTGCATTTTTAGAACCAGGCTATCCCAAGTAAAATAAGTGGTTAAAAGTGCTGCTAAAATAGAGAAAATGGTAAAGAAAATTATCCAATTTTTGTTTGATTTTTTCTTTATAACGTTGTTGGAGAAAATAATGTTTCTTCCAATGCCGATAAAGTCTAAAATCATACCGGTATACGCCCTTAAAAACAAATATTGAGTTGCAAACATCAAAGCGCCTAGAGTTTTAAAAATCATAACTTTTTTATGCGTTCCAAACTGAACGGAAATGGTCATAAAAAGTATGCCTATAAAACCTAGTGCCTGAACGAAAATATCCCACCAAAGCATAAAAACCCTGCAAAAATTTGATGTAAATATTATAGTTTTCTTCGGCTCAAAAGTCAATGGAAAAAGGCTACAAAAACATCAACTTATAAAAGGAACGAAAAACTCAACTAAGACAAAGAGAAAAAGAAGAAAAAAAATTTAAAAAATGATACAAAAATGATTGACAATACTCTATCATTTATATATAATGATTTCATTATTTGGGTTTAGAGATTTCTAACAAAAAGTTTAGTAAACCTAAACACCGTTAAAAAAAGAGTGGTGCAAATGAAAATTGGTGAAAAAATTAAAAATTTAAGGCTTTTTTGTGACTTGACGCAAGAAGAATTAGCAGATAGGTGCGAACTGACCAAAGGTTATATATCGCAACTAGAAAACGACTTAACTTCTCCGTCAATAGCCACGCTAATCGATTTATTGTCTGCTCTTGGCACGGATTTAAGAGAGTTTTTCGCTGACGTAGGTGCAGAAGAAAAGATAAGTTTTAGTAAGGGCGAATTTATAGAAAAGCAAACGGATGAATACGTTATGAATTGGCTTGTTCCAAATGCGCAAAAAAACATGATGGAGCCAATACACTTATTGCTTTATCCAGGACAGTCTACAGACAAGGATATTCCACACGAAGGGGAAGAATTCGGCTACGTCTTAAAGGGCGAGATAACCTTGATAGTTGGAAAGAGAAAAGTTAAAGTAAAAAAGGGCGAAAGTTTTTATTTTACGTCAAAAGCCCTGCATAAGATAGAAAATAATTCTAGCGCTAATGCAGAACTTATATGGGTATCAACCCCACCGTCATTTTAATTAAAAAGGAAAGAGAAAAATGGTAGATAAAACACAAGATAAAATTATTGAATTAGTTAATTTAAATCGTACTTTTGAAGACGGAGTAGTTGCCGTAGACAACTTTAATTTTTACGTTAGAAGGGGAGAGTTTGTCACTTTCTTAGGGCCTTCTGGTTGTGGAAAAACCACCACTTTGCGTATGATAGCAGGTTTTGATAAGCCAACTAGTGGTCAAATTTTATTAAACGGAAAAGATATATCAAACCTTCCTCCAAACCAAAGACCTATAAATACCGTTTTCCAACGCTACGCGTTATTCCCACACCTAAACGTGTACGAAAATATTGCTTTCGGCTTAAAACTTAAAAAATATAAGGTGACTTATCAAGACGAAAACGGAAAGCAATTTACTAAAATTGAAAAATTAGGAAAGAAAGAGATTTCGGCAAAAGTTGAAAAAGTTCTCAAGATGGTAGACCTAGAAGGGTTTGAAAAGAGAGGCGTTGCGACGCTTTCTGGTGGACAACAACAAAGAGTTGCAATTGCTAGAGCGCTAGTTAACGAGCCGGAAATCCTATTATTAGACGAACCGTTAGGCGCGCTAGATTTAAAGATGAGAAAGGATATGCAACTAGAGTTAAAAGAAATGCACAAAAAACTAGGCATAACCTTTATTTACGTCACTCACGACCAAGAAGAAGCGCTAACTATGAGCGACACCATTTTGGTTATGAAAGATGGAATTATTCAGCAAATCGGCACGCCAACCGATATATATAACGAGCCTAAAAACTCTTTCGTTGCAAACTTTATTGGAGAGAGTAATATTTTCTCTGGAACTATGGTAGGCGAGAAAAAGGCTAGATTTATCGGCAGTACTTTTGATTGCGTAGACGATTTCCCTAAGAACGAAAAGGTGGATATCGTAGTTCGTCCTGAAGACGTTGTTTTGCTAGACGAAGATAAAGGTCAAGTAAAGGGCAAAATTATCAGTTCTATTTTTAAGGGCGTTCACTACGAAATGGTTATGAAGGTTGGAAAAACCGAAGTAGTTATCCAATCAACAAAAGAGAGAAAGGTCGGGGAGAGCGTTTCGATTAATATTGCGCCCGATAATATTCACGTAATGGCAAAAGAATTTAGTTCTAATAAATACGACGGCTATATTACTAAAAAGAATACCGTTTGCTTTGGTGACGGCGAGTTTGATTGCGACGTGACAATGTTATATCCTGGCTCTATTCTAGATGAAGAAGGCTATTTAATTACTGCCGAAGGGGAAAAGATAGATTTAACTGACGTAGACGTAGACGTAGAAGTAGGATTAAAAGACATAGAGATTTCAGACGACGCAGATTTAGGTGGCGCAGTTGGTAATATCGTTTCTATTATTTATAAGGGCGACCACTATCAACTAATCGTTAGAACGGACGAAAATGAAGAAGATTTCGTATTAGATACTGAAGACACTTGGAATGAAAACGATAGAGTTTCAGTAATTATTCCTAAGGAGAAGATTAAAATTTCCTTAAAACAGGAGATTAAGAGATGAGAAGTGAAAAGGTAATAGATAGAAGCGCTTACAAAAAGCCTGTAAGAGCCACTAGGTTGTTTACTTTTTCGCGTAAACAACTATGTATTCCATACGGCTTATTCTTAATAATGTTCGTAGTAATCCCATTGCTACTTATCGTGTATTTTGCGTTCACGGGTGAAGATGGCAGTTTTACTTTCAGCAACTTTATAAAGTTTTTTAGTGATACGACTAAACTTTCCACGCTTTTCATAAGCGTGCTAGTTGCGTTAGCAGTCACCATAATTTGTTTAATCGTGGCGTATCCTGTTGCCTTGATTTTATCTAAGATGAGAGGAAACGTGGCAATGATATTTTTATTATTGTTTATAACTCCAATGTGGATAAACTTCGTGCTTCGTGCAATGGCAATGAAAGAGTTGTTGTCTTTGGTGGGATTGCCACTAGGAAACTTTGCAAATTTAATAGGATTAACCTACGATTTCTTGCCATTTATGATAATGCCTTTATACTCTACTTTAATTAAAATGGATAGAAGTTTAGAAGAGGCTGCACACGATTTAGGAGCAGGCAAAGTTAAAGTGTTTACTAAAGTGACGCTACCACTTTCCGTACCGGGAATAATAAGCGGGGCAATGATGGTTTTCTTGCCTGTAATGAGTTGCTACGTTGTGACCGATACCTTTAGTGGCAGTACGGGATTTACGGTTATTGGTAAACTTATTGCATGGTCTTTCTTAGGTGAAGGTGGCACGCTTGCCGATATTCACGGTGGGGCTACTATCTCACTAGTTATGCTTATAATAATGTTTGTGACCATGATAGCCACAGGTGGCTTTAAGAACGAAAATAACGCAAGGGGGACAAATTTATAATGAAAAAGTTTTTATCCTTCTTGTACGTAATATTAGTGTTGGCGTTCGTGTACGTTCCAATTTTAATACTAGTATTTTATAGTTTCAGTAGTGGAAAAACTACGGGTAATTTTGAAGTGTTCTCGTTTAAGTGGTATTCAAAACTAGGCGAGATTAAAGACGTAGTGTTAAATACCGTGGTTTTAGCAGTAGTTTCTTCGGCAATAGCAACCATCTTAGGTACGCTAGGTGCTATAGGAATTTTCTATAGTAAAGGAAAGTTTGGCAAAACGGTAAACGGAATATCTCAAATTCCAGTAGTTAACTCGGAAGTTGTGACGGCTTGCGCTCTCGTTATGTTGTTTATGGCGTTAGGGTTTGCACACAGGTCGATTTTTGGGGTGTACGTGGGACACGTGATTTTAACCACTCCTTTCGTAGTTTTATCAGTAATGCCAAAATTAAAACAAATGGATGGAAGTCTTTACGAGGCTGCGCTTGACTTGGGCGCATCTCCAACGCAGGCTTTATTTAAGGTTATTTTACCCGAAATTTTACCGGGAATATTATCAGGCTTTATGTTAGCCATAACCTTATCTTTAGACGACTATATTATAACTGCAACCTTATCTCCACTAAGTTTTGACACGATAAGTACGGCAGTATATAAATCGATTGCGTTAACAACTGAAAAAGCAAGTGAAAAGATACCGATTTATAGGGCTCTAACCACCATAATTTTCTTGCTAACCGTGTTGGTAGTAGTATTGAACGCAACAGTTAAAAAGAAAAATAGAAAGGGCGAGGTGAAATAATGCAAAGTATTGTTAAAAAAATTATATCACTCGCAATTGCAGTTTTAATGTTATGTCCTTTCACATTGAGTTTAAGAGTAAAAAGCGTTAGGGCAGAAGAAGTCGTTTTAACCGTTTTCTCGGTGGAAGATTATATTCACGAAGCTGAAGATGATAGTGAATTAGGCGTTCTCGATATGTTCAAAGAACAAACGGGAATAACGGTAGACTATCAAACCTTTGCCACCAACGAAGATATGTATAACGAACTCGTAAAAGATCCTTACGCAGTAGATTTAATTTGTCCGTCTGAATATATGATTATGAAGATGATGACTGAAGATTTAATTCGCCCCTTTGAAACTCCTGAAAACTTTAAGGTAAACGGCTCGCCGTATATAAAAGAAGTTTTCAAAGGCTTAGAAGTAGAAACCTCTAACGGAAAAATCCCTTTGATGTCAAGTGACGAAAACACTTGCTATGCAGTAGGGTATATGTGGGGAACTTTAGGACTTATATATAATACTGAAACGGTAGATGCTAAAGATTTAACTAGTTGGACGGATATCTGGACCAAGTTTACTAAAAAGGTGACCATTAAAGATAGTATTAGAGACTCTTACTTTATGGCTCTAGCATACGTTTATCAAGAAGAATTATTGCAAGCTAAAGCCGACTTTGAACAAGGAAAGTTAGGCGAGAAAGAGTACAATGATAAAATATCTACTATATTTAATCGTACGGACGCAGATTCCGTTTACAAGGTAGGCGAAGCGCTTTTAGGATTAAAGAACAACCTTTACGGATTTGAAGTTGACAGCGGTAAAAACGATATGTTAACGGGTAAAATCGACGTTAACGTTGCGTGGAGTGGTGACGCCGTATATTCGATCGACGAAGCGCTTTTTGACGAAGATGGGAATAAAAAACCCAATGCAATGTACTTAGGATACGCCGTTCCTGAAGAGGGCGCAAACGTGTGGTTTGACGGATACGTTATGACAAAGAACGCTAACTACGATAACGCTATTAAATTTTTAGATTTTATTGCTAGCCCTGAAATAGCCGTATTAAATATGGATTACACGGGATACACTAGTTGTATAGGTGGCGAAGAAGTTTTAGAATACGTAAAGGAAAGTTATCATAGTGAAGATGGAGTAAAGGAATACGATTTAAGTTATTTCTTCGATCCAACTCATACGGGAGACGATTATAAAATCAACGTAGAAGAAGATTACGTACTATTATTCGAAGCGCAATATCCAACCAAAGAGATAATCACTCGTTGCGCAGTTATGCAAAACTTCTCTGGGGAAGACTTAGAGAGAGTTAACGAAATGTGGAAAAAGGTTAAACTCATAACCTTATCCAAAACGGCAATAATAACTATACTATCGATAACTGCAGTTATAATACTATGCTACTTTGCGTATAAGTATAGAGAGCCGATAAGCGAGTTTTTATCAAACAAACTTCCTAAGAGAAAAAATAAGAAAAAATATAAGATTATCAAAATAGAAAGAATATAAGAAAAAAGGATAGCAAAATGCTATCCTTTTTCATTTTTAGACACGAAAAAAAGCGTTGCAAAAGCAACGCTTAAATTTTCCAATAAAAATTTACGCTCTTTCTACTTTACCACTCTTAATGCATCTTGCGCAAACGTATTCTTTAGAAGTAGAGCCGTTAGGATGTTTAACGGTTATCTTTTGAAGGTTTGCCTCATATAATTTAGGTGCTTTACGGTTTGAGTGGCTAACGGTGTTGCCTGAAAGTTTACCCTTTCCACATACGCTACATACTTTACTCATATCTTTATCCTCCGTCGAAGAATTTTTTAATTTATTTGACCTAAAATACTTTATCATATTCTTAATTAAAAAGCAACAAAAATAGGCATAAAAAACAAAAAAATAATTTTAAAAAAGTATTTTGGGGGGAAATATCAATTTATTTTACTTAAAAGATTGCAAAAAGTAGGAACATATTGTAAAATATTTAAGA
>JAZOOV010000030.1:0-18701 GCA_045655215.1 Christensenellaceae bacterium
CGTGCTATACACTCTTTTCGTTTCTAAAAAAATAACTATCTTGAGAATTGCTATCCCATCAGGCGTATTTGCTTTTATGCTTTTAATTTGCAGTATTAGAAAGGTTTATTTTAACCCTTACGAAGATAACGGCACTATCTATTACACTAAAAATTCAATTAACGCTTACTATCACGCATTATTTAAAAATTACTCCTTCTTTGCGATACTGCTCTTTTCGATAGCGTTAACTTCGCTATCATACGTTATTTTAAGAACTAAAACGGTTATAAATTTCTCATCTACGGGAATCGTTATCCCCATCATTTTAGCAGGCGTTATTTTGTCCCTATTAATCTATAATTCAATCGCTAAAATGGTTGGAATTTTAGACGCTTCGGTGCTTTCACTAACCGTCACGCTTATTCCAACTTTACTTCAAATATTATTACTTCATAAAAATAGCGAAGTTTTTGATACTTATATGATTTATTGGGCAGTTTTCGTGGGAATTGCGTTAATTCTTACACTTTTGAGATTTATCTTCTTTGATATTTCTAAAATCGGCAAAAATACTGCCGAACACTTTAAGGGAAATAGAATTATCGCTTACTTTAAAAAAGTTTCTTCAAAATACGGATTGTGCTCGGTTTTAACCACATCTTTCGTGGCTTCGGCAATCTTTATTTTAATGCTACTATTCGCTAACCCTCTCTACTTTATTAAACCTAACGACGTTGGTGGATATTCAATTCTTTTCCCCGTTATCCCTGCAATGATAATCAATTTAATTTTCGTTGGTGCAGTTGGAATAGGTTTAGTCGTTTCGGGCGCAACGCTTAGAGCCCCAAAAATCACTTTCGGTGACTTTATGATACTCGTTAACTTAATATTCTCTCTCGCATCTATGGGTATATTCCTACTTAAAAACGCTATTGGAATTAAATTCTACACCCTAGCGTTCGTGTTTACATACTCGCTAATAATGCTACTTATTAGAATACCAAACGCCTGTCGAAAGAGCATTGATGAAATCTAAATTAAAAAGCCTTTTTTAAGGCTTTTTTTATTGTTTAAAAACAATAAAATGGATTGACAAAAATATTGCATTATAGTACAATATTAAGTATAAAGGGGAATTTGGTGTTTTATTTTGAAAAAGGATTGTTTTCAGCCGTCCAATATGGACTCTATCGAGCGTGAAAATGACTCTATTGAGTGCAAAATGGATTCATTAGAGCATTCGTCTAATAAAATATTAAACACGTTAAAAGTACGCAAACCATTTGAATTTAACGATATTTTTATATATCTTTTTATTCTTTCTTTAGTTGCCGTGCTTTTTATTTGCTTTGTTATCACCCCTTCCCTTGCTGACGTTAAGGGTTTTTCTATTTGCGTTGGACAAGAAGAAATCTTTTCTCTAGACTATTCTTCAGGAAAATATGAAATTTCTAACGATTATTTGGACAAGATTATAGTAGACCAAAAAAAATCTACTATCACCATATTCTTTGAAGACGAGTCAAATTTCAATCTCGTACAATATAGCCTAAAGGAAAAATGGGTTAAAATGCTAGATAGCGCTTGCTCAAAATCTAAGGACTGCGTTTACGAGCCTAAAATTTCAAGAAGCGGAATGATTTACTGCGCTCCACACGACTTAAAGATTTTGCCTATCGGCGAGTTCTCCCCTACTCCCCCCGTTATTGGAGGTGGAATATGAGAAACGTTAGCCTTAAAAAATTAGCCCTTTGTGGACTTCTTTCGGCGTTATCCCTAATCACCTTTTTAATAGAGAATTTATTCCCGCCACTAATAATTCCAGGCGCTAAAATTGGTCTTTCCAACGTGTTTATCTTGCTATCGGCCCTTATTCTAGGTGCGGGATACGGATATGCCACCCTAGTAATAAAGGTGCTTTTAGGAAGTTTGTTCTCTGGCAATATCTCGGCAATAGTTTTTTCCTTACCGTCGGGTGCTATCGCTCTTACGTTAGAAATTATCGCCATTTACTTTATTAAAAAGTCAAGCATTATTGCAATAAGCGTTTTGGGGGCAGTCGTTAATATTACGACGCAAAATCTAATATTTTGCTTATACGCTCAAACGCCACAATACTTAGTTTATCTTCCCTACCTTGCGCTTATCGGCGTTTTGGGTGGGATTGTCACGGGGGTTGCCGTTTATATAATTTGTAAACGACTTCCCAAAAAATTACTTATATAACTACAAAAAGGAGAGGAGAATTTTGAAACTTACTAACTTGAGAATGGGCAAAAGATATCCTTATGGCATTCACGTAAAGGATCAAAAACAATTTACTAGTGAAAAGCCTATCGAGAATATGCCCGGCTCACCTAAAATTTACTTGAGTATGGCACAACATATCGGTGCGCCCGCTATTCCCGTAGTTGAAGTTGGCGATTACGTTAAAAAAGGTCAACTCGTTGGAAAAGAAAGCGGTGCAATCTCTGCCAACATTTATTCTTCCGTTAGTGGAACTGTTAGCGCAGTATGTGATATAGTTAACGCTATGGGACAAAAACAAAAGTACGTGGTTGTTGATAACGATTTTAAGGACGACCAACTTTTATTCGACGAAATGACGAGTTTCGAGCCAAGCGATATCATTGATAGAATTAGACTAGCAGGTATCGTTGGTTTAGGTGGCGCAGGTTTCCCTACGGCAGTTAAACTTTCACCAAAATCACAACTCGATTGTCTTATCATTAACGCTGCAGAGTGCGAGCCTTATTTAACTTGCGACTATAGACTTATGCTTGAAAGAACGGAAGAAATTTACAGGGGCATTAAGTACACGGCTAGAGCGCTTAATATAAATAGAGTTATCGTCGGCATTGAGGCGAACAAACCAAAGGCTATCGAAATCTTTTCTAAATATCAAGATTTAGAAGTGGTTATTCTTAAAAAACAATACCCTATGGGTAGCGAAAAACACCTTATCTACTGCACTACGGGTAGAAAAGTTCCTTGCGGAAAAATGCCTTTCGACGTTGGCGTTTGCGTACAAAACGTAAAAACTATGATTGCCATTTACGAGGCTATAGAATTAAATCTTCCTCTCGCTAAAACCGTTATCACCGTTAGTGGTGGCGGAATACAAACTCCTAAAAACTTAAGAGTAGCGCTAGGCACTCCTTTTGCTGACATTATAGAATACTGTGGTGGTGTTAGCGACAACACAGTAAAGGTAGTTGCAGGTGGACCTATGATGGGCAAAGCCTTAACTAGCGATATTCAATATACTAGAAAGACGGATAGTGGTATTTTACTACTAAAGTCTAAAGAGGCAAATGAAGACAAGCCTACAAACTGCATAAATTGTGGGAAATGCGCAGACAACTGCCCTATGCGCTTAATGCCTGCGGCTATGGAGTCTAGCATTTTAGCAGAAGATTACCTTCACGCAGAAAAGTTAGGCGTTATGAACTGCATTGAGTGTGGCTCTTGCGCTTACAACTGCCCTGCTAAACGCCCACTTACCCAATCGTTCAACTTCTCTAAAGGCAAAATTAAAGAATACTACGTTAAAAAGAAAGCCTTAGAAGAAAAAGAGAAAAATCAACAAAAGGAGGAAAAGTGATGAATTATCAATTTTCGGCTTCGCCACACGTTCGCTCTAACAATTCTACTAAAAAGATAATGCTAAACGTTTGCGTAGCCCTTCTCCCCGCTACTATCGCAGGTATCGTTTTCTTTGGATATCTTGCTCTTCTCAACGTTTTAGTTGCAGTTATCTTTGCTCTTGGTAGCGAAATCGTTTATAGACTAATTATGGGCGAAAAATTTAAGCCAATTATAAAGAGTTTAGATTACTCTTCACTTGTCACCGGCTTAATTATCGCTTTAATTATCCCTGCAAATTGGCATTTGTACATACCTGCTTTGGCAAGTATATTTGCTATCATCGTTGCTAAAATGCTATTCGGTGGCACGGGACAAAACTTCGTTAATCCAGCCGCTGCAGGTAGAATTTTTGCCTTCATTTCATTTACTACAATACTAAACACCTTCTCTGCTCCATATATCGGCGCAATCAATCAAGACGTGGTTATTTCGGGTGCAACTAGTTTGCAAAGTTTTCTAAAATACGGAGATTCACTCTCTACCATTGATTTGCTTCTTGGAACGGGTGTTGCAGGTTGTATTGGAGAAACTTGTAAAGTGGCAATTCTTCTCGGCGCTGTTTATCTCGCTATTAGAAAAATTATTAAATTATGGCTACCACTTCTATCGCTCGCTTTTGCAGGGCTTACTGCATATATGCTAAACGACTTTAACTTAGGCGCTATACTCCCTGCAATTCTTTCGGGTGGTTTGATTTTCGGTGCGTTCTTTATGGCTACCGACTACGTCACCAACCCAACTACTACGGCAGGAAACGCAATATTCTTTATTTTCTTCGGTATTTTGACTTCACTTTTACGTCACTTCACCGGATACGAAACGACTTCTTTCGTTATTCTACTTATGAATATCTTAGTGCCGTTAATCGACAAGATTCCTTTCCGTAAACCTTTTGGCTATCAAAAGCCTAAAAAGGAGGCTAAATAATGAAAAACTCCTTGAAAACTATTACTACAATGCTCGCGATTATTCTCGTATGTGGTGCGTTATTGGCTGTTTTATCAGACCTTTTATTCGTTTCCGACCAAGAGAGAATTGATAGAGCAATCGGCAAAATATATACTGAACAAGTTAGCCTAGAAAAGACCATAGACGTTAACTCGGTTGATCTTTCAAACGAGGCTGACAAGGGCGAAATTAAGGCTTGCTACCTATTAAATAACGGAGATTACCTAGTTTTATCTAGAGGCAAAAAGGGATATGCTAACGGAACGGTGACAACATACGTTGCAATCAGTTCTAACCTAGTGGTTAAAAAGGTGGTTCAAGACTCTTACACGGGACAAACCTTGATGTCTAAACTAACCGATATCTATTCTAGATATATTGATAAGAGCGCATCTACACCTTACGAAGAATTTGGTGATATAGTCGTTTCAGGAGCAACGTTCTCTTCTAACGCCGCATCAAATTCCGTTTACGTTGCACTAAGATTCGTTAACGCATACACTACTCAAGGAGGGCAAAACTAATGATTAACATTAAAAAGATTGCTTCTAACGGCTTGATTTTTGAAAACCCAACCTTCCGTTTGGTTTTAGGTACTTGCCCTACACTAGCACTTACCACTTCTGCTTTTAGTAGTTTCGGTATGGGCGTTGCGGTGACTTTCGTTTTAATTTGCTCTAACGTTATCATTTCATTACTTAAAAACGTTATTCCTAAAACAGTTAGAATTCCTGCGTTTATTTTGATTATCGCAACCTTCGTGACTATTGTTAAGTTAGTCTTAGACAAGTTCTTGCCTGACCTTTACGATATTTTAGGCGTTTACTTACCTCTTATCGTTGTTAACTGTATAATCTTAGGAAGAGCAGAGAGTTTTGCTTCTAAAAAGCCCGTTATCGATTCGGCTTTAGACGGATTGTTTATGGGACTAGGTTTTACCATCGCACTAGTTATGATGGGTGCTGTTCGTGAAATTCTAGGAAACGGCTCTTTCTTTGGGGCTCAAATTTGGGACGCTAACGCTTTCTCAATCGGTTTCTTTGCATCAAGTGCCGGCGCTTTCTTTACCTACGGCATTATGATTGCTTTGTTTAACTTTATCGTCACTAAAGTTCAAGAGAAAAAAGCATTAAAGGGGGTTAAATAATATGGGTACGCTTTTACTTATTGCATTAACGGCAACCTTTATAAATAACTTCGTCGTTGTTCAATTCCTTGGTATTTGCCCTTTCCTCGGCGTTTCAAAGGACACTAAATCGGCGCTTGGTATGGGCGTGGCAGTCACCTTCGTTATGACTATAACCTGCCTTATCACCTACC
Organism: Christensenellaceae bacterium; assembly: GCA_045655215.1. Taxonomy (GTDB): domain Bacteria; phylum Bacillota; class Clostridia; order Christensenellales; family Borkfalkiaceae; genus UBA1259. The sequence goes on from JAZOOV010000030.1 coordinate 5,899, forward strand.
CTATTTACACTTACATCTTAGAACCTAACGGGCTCGCTTACTTAGAAGTTATCGTATTTATCTTCGTTATTGCGTCTCTCGTTCAAATGATCGAGGCTTTCTTAAAGAAATTCTCACCTACTCTTTATAACGCAATGGGAATTTATCTCCCACTTATCACTACCAACTGCGCAGTTTTAGGTGTTGCAGAACTGGTTATCGACGTAGGTACGGCTGAAGCGCTTGGCATAATCGGCTCTATGGGTTTACTTAACTCTGTGGCTTACGGATTCTTCGGTGGAGTTGGTTTCTTAATCTCTATCGTTATTATGAGTGGTATTAGAGAAAAAATCGCTAAAAAACCTATAAATAAGCACCTTAAAGGTTTCCCTATCGCTATGCTTATAGCAACATTTATCGCTATGGCTTTCTACGTATTCTCTATGATTTCAATTTAAGGGGTGTATTATGAATTTATTAAGTAGTAGTATTAACTGGCAAAGTTTCACTTGGGTTTTAGTTATCTTAGGTGCGCTTTGTATTATATTTACCATTTTAATTTTAGTTGTAAACAAGTTTTGCGCAGTTGAAGAAAATCCTAAAATTGCTGAGGTGACTGAAAATCTTTCGGGGGCTAACTGCGGTGGTTGTGGATACGCTGGTTGTGCAGACTTTGCTAAAGCACTAGTTGAAGGCAGAGCAAATATTAACGACTGCGCCGCAACTGCAAAAGAAAGTAAAGTTATGATTGCAACAATTCTAGGTGTGCAAGTTAAAGACGCAGAGCCAATGATGGCTGTCGTTAAATGCGTTGGAAATAACGACAATACCACAAAGAAGTTCAACTACGTGGGAATTGAAACTTGCGAGGCGCTAAACGCGGCGCAAGGTGGCGACAAACTCTGCTCTTACGGCTGTTTGGGTAAAGGCTCTTGCGAAAAGGTTTGTAAATTTAACGCTATGACCTTGGAAAACGGACTTGCGACCAATAAGTTTCACAACTGCACGGCTTGTAGCACTTGCGTTAGAACTTGCCCAAAACACATAATTGAACTTATTCCTAGAAACGCAAAAGTTTATATCGGTTGCTCTTCTAAATGTAAAGGAAAAGAAGTTATGGCAGCATGTAAAAACGGCTGTATCGCCTGTGGAATTTGCGCTAAATCTTGCCCAAGCAACGCTATCACTATGGTTGATAACCTACCCGTTATCGATTATTCTAAATGTACTAAATGTGGACTTTGCGCAGACAAATGTCCAAGAAAGTGCATCATTAAACTTTAATTTTTATTAAAACAAAAAGGAGTAAAGAAAATTCTTTACTCCTTTTTTTATTTTGTATTTTTCTATATTTGCATTTCTTTAATTAACTTTCCGTCAATATCGAATAGTTGTAGCAACCCGTTTTCCAATACTAGATAACTACTTGGCGTATCGTTTTTAGGTAGCGATAGTGAGCCTGCATTTGCCACTACAACGCCGTTAATTCTCTCAATAAAGCCTGTGTGAAAATGTCCGTAAATTAGGGCGTCAAACTTAGTTTTTGGCATATTATCCTTATTATAAACGTGTCCGTGTGTTAAAAACACCGTCTTGCCGTTATCAATGATAGTTGCGCTTTCTAAAAAGTCAAATTCCGATATCATTTTATCTACTTCACTATCGCAGTTTCCCTTAACGACTATAAGATTTTCTTTCATTTGATTGAGAATATTAGAAACACTCATAGTTTCATATCCTTTTGGAAAAGGGTTTCTAGGACCGTGATTATAGATATCTCCTAAAAATATAAGTTTATCTGCTTTAATTTCCTTAAAAACGTTAACTATTTTTTCGGCGTAATATGCCGAGCCGTGTAAATCAGACGCTATCAATAACTTCATAACTATTACCTACTTATTAAATCTTCCACCACCGTTTTGGCTATCAGTAAACCTGCCGACGCAGGAACGAATATCATTGACGGAGGTGATTTTTCTCTTTTCTCGCCCTTAGGCTCTTCGGTAGAGTACACCACTAAAACTTCGCTTAAATTACGCTTTTTTAGTTCTCTACGCATAACCCTTGCTAGTGGGCAAACGCTAGTTTTTTCAATATCGCAAACCTTTAATTCTAGGGGATTGAGTTTTCCACCCGTACCCATACAAGAAATTACCTTTACTCCTGCTTTTTTACACCTTTCGATAATTTCTATTTTAGCAGTCACCGTATCTACGGCATCTACCACGTAGTCATATTCACTTAAATCAAAATTATCGGCGTTTTCGGGCAAATAAAAGACCTTTTCTCCTTGTATTTTGGCGTTTCTGTTGATTGAAAGTGCTCTTTCTTTTAGCACTTCAACCTTATCCCTACCTAAATTATCCATCGTCGCTATTATTTGGCGATTTAGATTGCTTTTAGCAACCACGTCGTTATCAAAGATAGTAATATTTTCTACCCCACTCCTAACTAGCGCCTCAACGACGTAGCCACCTACTCCACCTACGCCAAACACTGCGACTTTGCTATTTTTTAGTTTTAGATAGTTTTCGCTACCTATTAGTAGTTTTACTCTATCGAAAGTTTCCATTTTTATTAGTCTTCTTCGCCTTTATATAAAGGGAATTTTTCTATTAACTTCTTAACTTCTTCTCTTACGTAATCGAAAGCGCTTTCCTTTTCTCTAATAATCTTAGTAATAAGTTCAGCAACTTTTACGCAGTCTTCTTCCTTAAATCCTCTACTCGTCACGCTAGGAGTTCCAATTCTAACGCCACTTGTGATAAACGCACTCTTTTGATCAAAAGGAATAGCGTTTTTATTTAGGGTGATATTTACCTTATCTAGCATAATTTCTAGTTCCTTACCCGTGATATCAGTATTAGATAAATCAAGTAGCATTAAGTGGTTGTCCGTTCCACCTGAAACTAGATTGATGCCGAGTTCTAAAAATCTTTGGCTCATTGCCTTTGCGTTTTTAAGAATTTGCGTTTGATATTCCTTAAATTCAGGTTTTAACGCTTCGCCAAAAGCAACTGCTTTGCCGGCGATAATGTGCATTAAAGGGCCACCTTGAGTGCCTGGGAATACTGCTTTATCAATCAATTTTGCGTATTCTTCCCTGCACATAATCATACCACCTCTAGGACCTCTCAAGGTCTTATGAGTAGTGGTGGTGACAAAATCTGCGTATGGAACGGGGCTTGGGTGTAATCCCGTTGCAACTAAGCCTGCAATATGCGCAATATCTACCATCATATAAGCGCCAACCTTATCGCAGATTTCTCTTATTCTCTTAAAATCAATTATTCTTGAATACGCCGACGCACCCGAAACGATAATCTTTGGTTTAACTTCTAAGGCTAGTCTTTCAAGTTCATCATAGTCAATCGTCCCCGTTTCTTTGCTAACGCCGTATCCAACGCTCTTAAAGTATTTACCAGAAACGGTCACGCTACTTCCGTGAGTTAAGTGTCCGCCGTGAGCAAGACTCATTCCTAAAATGGTGTCGCCTGGATTAAGAACGGCAAAATATACTGCAAAGTTTGCGTTTGCTCCACTATGTGGTTGAACGTTTACGTGGTCTGCTCCAAAAAGCTTTTTTGCTCTTTCAATCGCAAGAGTTTCCACTTCGTCAACGTATTCACATCCACCATAGTATCTATGTGCAGGATAACCTTCTGCATACTTATTCGTAAGCACGCTTCCAACTGCGTTTAAAACGCTTTCAGAAACAAAGTTTTCACTAGCAATAAGTTCGATATTGTTTCTTTGTCTGCCTAATTCTCTTTTGATGCTTGCGTAAACTTCTGCATCGGTGTTTTTAATGGTAGAATAATCAATCATGTCTTTCTCCTGTATATAAATTTATTTTTCTTTTTTTACTATTTGTATTATTTCCGTGCCGTATTTTTTAGTAGTCTTTAGCCTTTTATCTATAACCGCTAAAATCACGTACCAAAGTAATACTGCACCTACTCCCATTGCTAGCATTATAAGTTCGTTCTTTATAAACGCGTAGTTAAGCCCTATCGCCAAGCATAAAAGCAAAAGTGGAACTACGAAAACAAGTGCCATTCCAAGCATTTTCCCCTTGTCTTTTATCTCGACTATTACTTGGTCTTCTTCCTTTGCGCCAATTTCATTTATAGCAATTACTTCAATGCTCTTTGCGTTCTTTGGGAACATACACATTCCACATTTACTGCACTCTTCTTTTTTGTTTATTTCAACGCTAGCAATTTCTTTAGTTGTTTTTTTAACTATTCCTATCTCTTTCATTTTTAAGCGTTTTTAACTGCGTCAACAAGGCTTGAAAATGCAACTTCCATTTCTTGTCCGTCTTTCATATTCTTGAGTTTTACAACCCCTTTTTCTAGTTCAAACGAGCCGATTACACCCACGAACTCTGCGCCTATCTTGTCGGCATATTTAAACTGCGCTTTTATGCCCCTACCAACGTGGTCAGTTTCGGCAACTATGCCGTGTTTTCTAAGTCCGCAAACTAAGGTAAACGCCTTTTCGCTCTCTTTTTCACCCATTGGCGCAAGATAGATTTTTACCTTATTTTCATTAGGAATTTCCACGCCTAAATTATCGAGCATTAAGATAAGTCTTTCAATGCCTACGGCAAATCCTATTCCCGGCGTGTCAGGGCCACCAAACTCTGCTATTAACTTATCGTATCTTCCACCACCACATACGGTACTTTGAACGCCGATATTTTCCGAAACGAATTCAAAAACCGTCTTGGTGTAATAGTCTAAACCCCTAACGATATTTGGGTTAATCTTAAATTCTACGCCGGCAAGAGTTAGCAAGTTTTGAACTTTATTAAAGTGTTCTCTACAATCGTCGCAAATATAATCTAAAATACTTGGCGCATTTGCAGTTATCTTGTTGCACTCAGGATTTTTACAATCTAAAACGCGCATAGGATTTTTAACTAACCTATCTTTACATAAGTCGCAGAGTTTATCGTAGTTATCGCTCATATAACTCTTGAGTGCCTCTGCGTATTTTTTTCTACACTCTGGACACCCTATGCTATTTATATATAAAGTGACGTTTTTTACTCCTAGTTTTTCTAAGAAAGTCTTTGCTAGGATTATAGTTTCAGCATCACTATTAGGCATAGTGCTACCGAGCACTTCCACACCGAATTGGTGGAATTCTCTTAGTCTTCCCGCTTGTGGTCTTTCATATCTAAAACAAGGCGAGATATAAAATAGTTTTGCCGGCAAAGTTCCTGCATAAAGTCCGTTTTCTACAAACGACCTTGCAACGCCCGCCGTCCCTTCAGGTTTTAAGGTAATACTTCTATCACCCTTATCCATAAAGGTATACATTTCCTTATTTACTATATCCGTCGTTTCGCCAACGCCCCTTAAAAAAACTTCGGTATGCTCAAAGGTTGGCGTTCTTATTTCGTTAACGGCAAATTCTTTTGCTGTTTCCCTTGCTATTTTTTCTACGTATTGCCATTTATAACTATCCTTTGGCAATACGTCTTTTGTTCCTTTTGGTATGTTAATCATTTTTATCTTTCCCTAGAGAATATATTTTTTCAAATCTTTCTTGTTTAATTCTTTTACGAATTTATCGGTCACGTACTTTTTGTCTACCACTATTTCCTTTTGGCTTCCGTCTGCATCAAAGGAAATTTCTTCAAGTAGATTTTCCATAACCGTATGAAGTCTTCTAGCGCCGATATCTTCGCTAGTTGAGTTCATTTGCTCTGCTAATATTGCAATTTCTTCAATAGCGTCCTTAGTAAATTTCAAGTCCACGCCGTCCACCTTTAACAAGGTTGCATATTGCAAGGTTATTGCGTTTTGTGGAGTGGTTAAAATTGCCACGAAATCTTCTTTAGATAAACTATTTAACTCAACCAGTATAGGAAATCTTCCTTGAAGTTCTGGGATTAAATCGCTTACCTTTGAAACGTGGAAAGCACCTGCCGCAATAAACAAGATATAATCGGTTTTAATTGCGCCGTACTTGGTCATAACGGTTGAGCCTTCTACTATTGGAAGAATATCTCTTTGAACGCCCTCTCTAGAAACGTCTTGTCCACCACTCGTCGTGCCTTTTGCTGCAATCTTATCTATTTCGTCTATAAAGATTATTCCCTCTTGTTCGGCTCTTCTTATAGCCTCTTCGTTAACAGAATCATTATCGATAAGTTTATTCGCCTCTTCTTCTATTAGAAGTTTTCTCGCTTCTTTTACCGTTAGTTTTCTCTTCTTTTTCTTCTTTGGCATAAAGTCGCCGAATATACTGCCTATGCTAATTTCTGCTCCACCTGGAACTAATTCCATTGGCTTAGGATTATCTTCGATTTCAACTTCTATTACTTCGTTATCATAGTAGCCTTTCTTTAACCCTTCTAGTATATTTTGTTGGAATATATTGTCGGGAGTTTCGCCCTTTTCAATCTTTCTTGCTTCGGCAACTATTTTAGCAAGTTTATTATCTACTACGTTGCCTGCTTTTTCGTTGACCTTTTTGAATCTCTCTTCCTTTACAAGTCTAACCGAACATTCAACTAAATCTCTTATCATTGACTCTACGTCTCTTCCAACGTAGCCGACTTCGGTATACTTAGTTGCCTCAACCTTAATAAACGGCGCGCCTACTAATTTTGCAAGTCTTCTTGCTATTTCCGTTTTACCTACGCCCGTAGGTCCTTTCATTATGATGTTTTTAGGCGTTATTTCTTCCATTTCTTGAAGAGATAACTGACTTCTTCTATATCTATTTCTTAAGGCTATTGCCACGGCTTTTTTAGCCTTGTCTTGCCCTACGATATATTTATCTAATTGCTCTACTATTTCTCTCGGTGTCAAGTTCATATTCTCCCCCCCATTAAAGCGTTTCGCAAGTAATATGGTCGTTAGTAAACACGCAAATTTCACTTGCTATATGAAGCGCTTTTTTAGCAATTTCTTCTGCCGAATAATCGGTTTCTTTAAGTAGTGCTCTTGCTGCTGCTAACGCGTAGTTTCCACCACTACCGATAGCACATACTCCTTCTTCCGGCTCAATAACTTCACCCGTTCCTGATACGATTAAAAGGGTGTCTTTATCGGCAGTTATCATCATAGCCTCTAATTTTCTAATCTTATCCGTACGCCAAAGTTCTGCAAGTTCTACTACGCTTCTCATAAGATTTCCAGAATACTTATTTAACATCTCTTCAAATCTTTCAGAAAGTGCAAACGCGTCCGAAACAGAACCTGCAAAGCCAAATAGCACCTTTCCACCGTAAATTCTTCTAACCTTTACTGCGTTGTTTTTGAATATTATAGATTGCGACATGGTCACTTGTCCATCGCCTGCTATTGCGGTTTGTCCATCTCTTTTAACCGCGCAAATAGTCGTCCCCTTAAATTCTAACATATATTCATCTCCTTGATAAATTCTTCTACTTTATTTAAACTTTCTTGCGCTTGTCTTTTCTTTTTTAACGCCTTATCTCTAGTCATTTCACTAGGTGGTGGTAATATCCCAAAATTTGCGTTCATTGGTTGAAAGTTTGCGTTTGGACTAGTTATGTATTTAATAAGCGCGCCCGAAACGGTTTTTTCCGATATATAACTTATATCCTTATTACGAATTTTTCTTTCGCAATAAATTCCCGCTAAAAGTCCACTTCCAGCACTCTCAACGTACCCTTCAACGCCCGTAATTTGCCCAGCGAAAAATACTTTTCCTGCTTTTTTAAGTGAATAATCTTTATCTAGCACTTGGGGGGAATTTATAAAGGTGTTCCTATGCATAACTCCGTATCTAACGAATTCGGCATTCTTTAGAGCAGGTATCATCGAGAATACTCTCTTTTGCTCCTTAAACTTTAGATTGGTTTGAAAACCAACTAGGTTGTACATTGTACCATCTTTATCTTCTTTTCTAAGTTGCAAGGTTGCGTAAGCCCATCTACCCGTTCTTGGATCGTCTAACCCAACCGGCTTTAACGGACCAAATCTCAAACTATCTTTTCCCCTTGATGCCATAACTTCAACGGGCATACACCCTTCAAATACTGCAGAGTTTTCAAAAGTTTTTAACTCTATTTTCTCTGCTTTTAGAAGTTCTTCAACAAAAGCCTCGTACTGCTCTTTATTCATTGGACAATTAACGTGGTCGCCATTGCCCCTATTATATCTATCCCCGAAAAACGCCTCGCTCATATCAATACTATCGAACTCGACGATTGGTGCTGACGCATCGAAAAAATATAAGCCTTCGCCTACTATTGAAGATATTTTTTCGGCTAATTTTGGGGTGGTTAAAGGACCGGTTGCAATTATGGTGTACTCATCAAAGTCTATATCTTCCACTTCCTTGCAAATTACTTCTATATTTTTTTGCCCTTTAATCTTTTCGGTTATATATTTTGAAAATTCTTCTCTATTTACGGCAAGCGCTCCACCTGCAGGAACTTGCGTTTTATCGGCAGCCTCCATAACGAGAGAGCCCATTAAACGCATTTCTTGCTTTAGTAGACCTGCGGCGTTTCCATAAACGTCATTATTTTTTAGAGAGTTTGAACACACTAACTCCCCAAAATTTTCGCTTTTATGCGCTGGGGTAAAGGACTTAGGTTTAATATCATAAAGTTCCACCTTTATTCCTTTTTTTGCTAAATAATACGCCGATTCAACGCCTGCTAGCCCTGCGCCTATTACCTTAACTTTTTGCATCTTGATTAGTTTTACACTTTTTATTTGAACAACTTATTTTTCCGTCTATCTCAACCATATACGAACCGCAAGACGAGCATCTTTCTCCCGTTGGAATATCCCAACTCATAAATTTACACTCTGGATAACTTGAACATCCGTAGAAGGTTTTTCCACCACGGCTAGTCATCTTTTTTGTTGGCTTCCCACACTCTGGACAAGTTCCTACGTTTTCGGTTTTACTAATGGTGTTTTTACATTTTGGATAGTTTGAACAAGCCAAGAACTTGCCGAACTTTCCTTCTCTTTCCACCATAATTCCACCACACTTAGAGCAAATCATATCGGTTGGAATTGCAACCTTTTCGTTAACAGGCTTAATGTTTTTGCAAGTTGGATAATTTGAGCAAGCGTAATAATTGCCAAATTTACCACTATTTATAATCATCGGCGCGCCACACTTGTCACACAAAACGTCGGTTAACTTAGATGAGTTTAATTGCTCTTCAAAAGGACCGTAGAAATCTGCAATAAGTTTATGCCAATCTTTGCCGTTAACACCTATATCGTCTAAATCGTCTTCCATTTTAGCCGTAAAGTTAATTTGCATAATATCAGGGAAATATTTTACTAAAAAGTCGATTAATGAATAACTTATTTCGTTTGGAATAAGGTGCTTTTTCTCTTCCCTTAAATATTCTCTCTTTTTATCGGTTAATTTTCCAACGATAGTAGCGTAGGTTGACGGTCTACCAATTCCGTGATCTTGCATTGCCTTAACTAGCGACGCTTGAGTATATCTAACGGGAGGTTTAGTGAACTTTTGCTCCTTGAATAATTTTAATAGACTTAAAGGTTCACCCACTTCAACGGGTGGCAATAATCCGTTATTTTCTTCGTCCTCGTCGTTGTTTTTAGCGCTGTCGTCGTATACTGCCGTATAGCCCTTAAAGAGCAAGGTTTTTCCACTCGTTCTTAGGGTGTAGTCGCCTGCCTTAACGTCGATAACCACGCTATTATACTTAGCCTCCGCCATTTGAGATGCTAAAAATCTTTCGTAAATAAGTTTATAAAGTCTATATTGATCTCTATCTAAAATACCCTTTACGCTTTCAGGCGTTTTGTTTATATCAATAGGACGAATTGCTTCGTGTGCGTCTTGCGCGTCGTTCTTACTTCTATATACGTTTGGCTTTGATGGAACGTATTCTTCGCCATAATTGGCTCTTATAAAGTCTAGAGCAGATTTTTGAGCATCACTAGAAATTCTAACCGAGTCCGTTCTCATATAGGTAATAAACGCAACGTTGCCGTTTGGAGTTTCTACACCTTCGTATAATCTTTGAGCAATTTGCATTACCTTTGGGGCTGAAATATTTAACTTAATAGAGCCGTCTTGTTGAAGAGTACTCGTTATAAAGGGCGCTGGTGCGTGTGATTTTACAACTGATTTCTTAACGTTTGCTACGCTAAATGAAGATGCTTTTAACTCTTCTTCAACTTGAATCGCCTCTTGCTCGTTAGTTGGCTTTTTAATCTTTTTGCCGTTCTTTTCAACTAATAAAACCTTAAATTCACTCTTGTTTTCAGGTTTTACAAGCGCTCTTAAGTTCCAATATTCTTCCGGCTTAAATGCTAGTATTTCGCGTTCTCTATCCACTACCATTTTTAGTACTACCGATTGAACTCTACCAGCTGATAAATTATCGTTAAGACGTGAACTTGCTGCAGGCGAAATACTATAGCCAACTAGTCTATCTAAAACTCTACGCGCTTGTTGTGCGTCTACAAGCGCCATATCTATCTTTCTTGGGTTTGCCAAAGCGTTTTTAACTGCCTTTTCTGAAATTTCGTTAAATTCAATACGATTTATTTGACTTTCTTTTAATTCTAAAACTTCGGCTAAGTGCCAAGATATCGCCTCTCCTTCTCTATCCGGGTCGGTTGCGAGATATATTTTGTCGGCTTTCTTAGATAAGTCTTTTAATCTCTTTATATCGTATTTTTTTTCTGCCGATATTTCGTAAAATGGCTCGAAATTTTTATCGATTCTTATTCCCATACGATTTACGGGTAAATCTCTAACGTGCCCTTTTGACGCTTCTACTTTGTAATCGCCTTTGAAAAATTTCTCTATGGTCTTTGCTTTGTGTGGCGACTCCACGATTATTAGTTGCATTTATTCCTCCAAGTTATCTTTTATGATTGAATATGAATTTACTCCGTCTTTTACCACTACCCCTTTTATCTCTAACATAGATAGGGTTGCTAAAAGTTCGGCTGCGCTCTTCTTAGTTTTTTGCGCTATTTGTTCGATATGCGTTAGCCCTTGTCTTATTACGGCTACCACTTCTTTTTCTTCTTTAGTTAACTCTAATTTACTCTCTTTTACTTCGAGATTATAAAAGTCTATTATATCTTTCGGCGTGTCGGTTAGTAGAGCACCTTTCTTTATAAGTTCGTTAGGACCTTCTCCCGACTTTACGCCTACGCTGTACGGAATACAAAATAAATCTTTTCCGTAATCTTCTGCAAACTCTGCCGTATACATAGTGCCACTCTTTTTTGTTCCACTAACTACTAGCGTGCCAATTCCTAGCCCTGCTATTATCCTATTCCTAATTGGGAAAAAGTATGGCATTGGATTTACGTCGGGTGGGTTTTCGCTTATCACTAAACCATTTTCGCAAACTTTTCTAAACACGTCTATATTGGATTTTGGATATATGCAGTTAAATCCACCTGCCACTACCGATATAATTTTCTTATGCTTTAGTCCTGCTAAAAGCACGGCTTTATCTACGCCATCCGCTATGCCCGTCACTAGCGTTAATCCCGCTTCGCATAGTTTATCTGCGTAATCTTCTGCAATCTTTAGTGATATAGGCAGATTCTTTCTACTGCCAACTATAGAAAACTTTTTACTTTTTAATAGTTCTAGGTTTCCTATCGTATATAAAACTAGTGGTGGAATTTCTATCTCTTTTAGCTCTTCGGGATATTTTTCGCTATCAATGGTGACAACCTTTACTCCCGCCTTATTTAATCCTTCTAATACGAAGTTTAGATATTCGCCGTTTGCAGAATTTAGCAAGGTGTTATAATTGTTTTCCCCTATAAATTCTAAAATATAACCCTTGTTTTCTTGAATAAAATCTTTAATTTTACTCTCGTTATTAAGTTTTTTATAAAGTTCTGCCTTATGCTTATATTCTAGACCGATAAAACTATCTAGCCATATTAAGCAAAGTTCTTTGGTTGAATACTTCATCACTATTGATGCCTATAACTTATAGCCTCTAAAATGTGATTTACCCTTATCTCGTCGCAAAGTTCTATGTCGGCTATAGTTCTCGCTACCTTTATTATTCTACTTCTCGCTCTCGGCGATAAGTGAAGATTCTCGTACGCAGTTTCTAATATCTTTTCGCACTCTGGGGATAGTTTGCAGTATTTTTTTATGTGCTTTTCACCCATATCGCTATTAGTTAAAATCTTTTCTCCACTAAATCTATTCTTTTGAATCAATCTAGTTCTATTTACTCTCTTCTTTATCTCTTCGCTAGTTTCTGCGTTTTCTTCTTCTACTAGTTCGCTAAACTTAACTTGGTCTACGAACACTTGAACGTCTATTCTATCTAATAGTGGACCGGAAATTTTTGCCTTATACTTGTTTATTTGAGATGGAGTGCAAGTACACTCTTTATCCTTACTGCCAAAATTTCCACAAGGACAAGGGTTCATACTGCCACAAAGAATAAAGTTTGCTGGATAAGTGACCGTCCCCGCTACTCTAGATACGGTTATAACTCCGTCTTCTAAAGGTTGACGAAGCGATTCTAGGGTTGCCCTATTATACTCTGGCATTTCGTCTAAAAACAACACGCCGTTATGTGCTAAACTTATTTCACCTGGTCGAATATTTTGCCCGCCACCAACGAGTGACGGAGTTGTTGCCGTGTGGTGTGGCGAACGGAAAGGCCTTTTATAAACTATTCCTTCATCTGCCTTTAATACGCCTGCAACTGAGTGAATTTTGGTGGTTTCAAGCGCTTCTTCCTTAGTCATATCGGGCATTATGGTTGGAATACATTTTGCTAGCATTGTTTTGCCCGTTCCCGGCGCACCAACAAATAGTATATTATGCCCACCAGAAAC
>JAZOOV010000031.1:0-6573 GCA_045655215.1 Christensenellaceae bacterium
AAAATATATTTATTAATAACTTTATGATAAAAAGGATGAGAAAATTATGGATAGAATTGCTGTTTTAACTAGTGGTGGCGATGCTCCCGGTATGAATGCTTGTATAAGAGCGGTTGTTCGTACGGCTCTTAACAATAAAATGGATATTTATGGTGTAGAGAGAGGTTATGCAGGTTTAGTTAATGGTGAAATTACTAGACTTGGAACTCGTTCAGTTTCAGATATGATTCATAAAGGTGGTACTTTTCTAAAGACTGCTAGATGTCCTGAATTTAAGGATATTGAGGTTCAAAGAAAGGCTGTTGAATCTCTTTCTGCATATGGGATTGAAGGTCTTGTGGTTATCGGCGGTGATGGAACTTTCCGTGGCGCAAAAGACTTGGTTGATAATTTTGGTATTAAAGTTATTGGTATACCTGGAACTATTGATAACGATTTATCTTACACTGATTACACTGTTGGGTTTGATACGGCAGTTAACACAGTTTTGTGGGCTATAAACAATCTTCGTGACACTATGCACTCTCACGATAGAGTTTGTCTTTTAGAAGTCATGGGACGTCATTGTGGCGATATCGCCTTATATGCAGGTGTTGCAGGTGGTGCAGAGTACGTTTTAGTTCCTGAAATTCCATACGATTTAGATGAAATATCATCAAAGATTAAAAAGAGTTATTTAAGAGGCAAAACCTCTAATATGATTATCCTCGCAGAAGGCGCAGGTAATCGTGATGAAATTGCTAGTTATATTCACCAAAAGAGTGGAATGGGTGTAAAAGTCACCAATTTTGGATATATTCAAAGGGGTGGCTCTCCAAATATGCAAGATAGAATTTTGGCGGCTAAATTTGGTTATAAGGCAGTTGAATTACTTCGTGACGATGCTGAAAGTTGTGCTATTGGCATTATCGACAATAAGATTAAAACAGTTCCATTTAGCGAAGTTTCTAAAAGAAAGAGAGAGTTTGATAAAGACTTGTACGAAATTGCTCACGTGTTGAGCTTATAATATTATTCAATCTAAAAGGAGAAACGCATGAAAAACTTGAAAGGCGCGCTTATTTTTGCGCAATCTGGTGGCCCAACTTCAGTTATTAACGCAAGTGCTGCCGGTGTATTTATCGAAGGCTTAAAATCTGAACAAATTACTGCAGTTTATGGTGCTGCTCACGGAATTAGAGGTATATTAAATGAAGAAATGTACGATATCTCTAAGGAAGATGAAAAGGAATTATTGCTTCTAAAAAATACTCCATCTTCTGCTTTAGGTTCAGTTAGATATAAGTTGAAAGATGCAGACGTTGACGATACCGATTACAAGAAATTACTTGAAGTATTTAAGAAATACGACGTTCGTTATTTCTTCTATAATGGAGGAAACGACAGTATGGATACTTGTAATAAGATTAGTAAATTTATGGCTAAATCTGGTTATGATATGAACGTTATCGGCGTTCCTAAAACCATTGATAACGACCTATTTGGTACTGACCACTGCCCAGGATTTGCTTCTGCTGCTAAATATATTGCAACTTCTATTATGGAAATCAACCTTGATGCAAAGGTTTACGATACCCCAATGATTTGTGTTATCGAAGTTATGGGTAGAAACGCAGGTTGGTTAACTGCCGCTGCTCAACTTGCTAACGCTAAGGGTTTAGGTGCAGATTTAATTTATTTACCTGAAATTCCATTTGACGTTAATAAGTTTATTGCAGACGTTAAAGACGTTATGGCTAAAAACAATAATAAATGTATAGCAGTTGTTTCAGAAGGTATTAAAAATGCCGATGGCGTTTTAGTTTGCGAGGCTTTAGGTCAAGCAGGTGCTAGAGATAGTTTTGGTCACGCTCAATTAGGTGGCGTTGCTGCAACTCTTTCTAATATCATTAAGGCAGAAACCGGTTCTAAGGTTAGAGCAGTTGAACTTTCACTTATGCAAAGATGCGCTGCACACTGCGCAAGTAAAACTGATATCGAAGAAACTTTCGAAGCAGGTAAGCAAGCAGTTAGAGCAGCCGTTAACGGCGAAACCGACAAGATGGTTTGCTATGCAAGAAAGGAAGGGGATAAGTACGAATGCGAATATAAATTATTGCCTTTAGAACTTGCCGCTAACACCGAAAAAACTGTTCCACTAGAATGGATTATCAATAACGGCACGGGCATTTCGGACGAGTTTGTTAAGTATGCTTTACCACTAATTCAAGGTGAACCTGATATGCTCAAGGAAGATGGTCTTCCAAGATTTGCTAAACTAAAGAAAGTTTTAGTTGAAAAGAAATAGTAAAAACAATATAAAAAAAGAGTACGTGACCACGTACTCTTTTTTGTTTTTAATTAAGTTTTATTTTGAAAACAATTCGCATAGCGATCTATAAACTGCGTCTGCAATTTGATAGTAGCCTGAATTAGATGGGTGAACGCCGTTAGTTCCAATAACTTCGCTAGTATTGTTTCTATTGTTTACAGGTTTATTTGTAGACGGCATATTGTAATCGGTGTCAAATTGACCTGCAACGTCAACGTATTTTACAAAGTTTTTATACTTAGTTGAATTGCAAAGATTTTCTAGAGTTTCGTTATAATGCATAGCCGAAACAAGCATTCCATAATCGTTGCTATAGCCGCCACTTGCGCCGTAATTTGCACCCATACCACCAGTTTGCGATGGCATTTGGATTCCCATGCAACGAATTATTGCTTTCGGATATTCGGCGTGTATTTTGTCTAGAAGTTTTTGTGCGTAAACGAATTGTCCTTTATCAAATGCGTAATCGGTTTTGTATGGAACTCCGTGTCCGTTCCAAGTGAGAAGTATATAAACAACGTCGATATCGCTAAATCCGTTTTTAGTGCAGTAAGACTTAAAACTTATATCGCCAATTGTTTGATCGTAAAATGGGCTTGCCGAACTACAGAATTTTTCCCAAGTCCAACCGCCATATCCTTCGCAAGGCACTTTTTCGCCTGCAATTGTGTTTATTTTAGTGCCGATAAAATTAAGATAATTTAAGCCTAAACCTTCAGGTGAGCCACCCGTTTTAGTAAATCTTCTTCTTGCTTCGTAAACCCAATTTCCACCGGTTGTCAAACTATCTCCAATACATAATACGTTTTGCGTTTCATTGGTGGTTTTTGGAGCACAGACGTTAAGGGTAGTTCTATCGCTTCCAAGAAGATTTCCATTATCATCGTAAACTTGTAAGGTGAGTTTGTGCGTGCCAATATCACTTTCGGTTGGTGTCCACTCAAAATATCTAGGATATTCTTTGCCTTTTGAACAGGTGACAACTATATCGTAGTTATATGGATTAACTGCTTGAACAACTCCACGATAGAAAAGTTGGAAGTTATCGTTTACTGCCAAATCGTATCTATCTGGTAAGAATACGTTAATAGTTTTACTTTCGGTAAAAGCCGTGTCCTTAAATTCTAGAGTGTCTTGTATTACTCCAAGAATAGCGTAAATATATTTTGCGGGTTTTCCGTATGAGTCGATCATTTTAGATGGAGAATCTAAAAGGCTTCCGTTTGTTATATAGGTCATTGATGCTTGATATTGGCTAGAAGCAATATCAGCGCTTGCGTTAGTGTTTGAGTATAAATCGCAAAATTGATTGCAGTTATAGGTTAAGTATAGGGAATTGGTGTTGTTAATAAGTTTTTTAGGTAATTTCCAAACGATATCAGCCTCTTTGTTAGCAGGAACGTTTACGTTTAGAGTTTCGCTAGTGATAACTTCGCCGTTTTTATCGTTTTTTGATAAGAAAAATTTTATTTGAGTTATCGCTGTTGCTCTTGCTCTAATTTTTATTGCTACTGCCTCTAATGTTTGCGGCTTGCCGATGCTACCACCCCAACCAGAAAAGGTTGAAGTTGTATAACACCAAGTAGGATTTTCTAGCGTTTTGCTTTGGCTAACAAATTGGTCTTTTTTGATTTCAAAAACGCTTTCAATTAAGTCTTGTAAATAATAGTCGGCTTGTTCTGCGTTTCCAACGTTAACGGGGTTATCTAGGTCATTAGTGTAGGTAATCCAAAATTCTCCGTCGATTATCTCAACCTTTTCAATTCCACGTCCATCCTTTCCGTTTTTGCCATCTATTCCATTTTCGCCGTCTTTTCCGTGTGCTTTTGCGTTTAGAGAAACCCAACTTTCACCCTCGTCATATGATATTTCCCAATATCCGTCAGCGTTTATTCTAAGTTCGGGGGATATTCCGTCAATTTGAATATGAGAATCATCTACGCTATTATCGTCGTTAGGTTCGCCACACCCGACTAAAGAAAATGTGAATATAAATACTAATAGAAAAACCAAAAATTTTTTCATCAATATTTCCTCCAAAGTTTAACTAAAATTAATTTTAACATAATATTATATAGATTTCAATATAAAAGTAAAAAAAGAGTTTACGCATAATCTAACGATTTACATAAACTCTTTTTTGGTGCGGATAAAGGGACTTGAACCCCCACGGTCGCCCACTAGATCCTAAGTCTAGCGCGTCTGCCAATTCCGCCATATCCGCTTGACGAATTATATTATAACACAAATTTTTATAAAGTCAAAAGATTTTTCACTATTTTTTAATTATCTTTTTTTTGTTATTGATTTTTATTTTTTATCGTGTTATAATCTACTAGAACGATTTTTTATACAAGGAGAAACTATGAGTTATCTTAGAGACGATTTTTTACTAAAAAATGAATCGGCAAAAAAATTATATTTTAACTATGCAGAGAAGATGCCTATCTTCGACTATCACTGCCATTTACCAGAAAAGCAAATTTTAGAAAATAAGACTTTTAACGATATTTTCGAAATTTGGCTAGCAGGTGACCACTATAAGTGGCGTTTGATGAGAAACTACGGGGTGGACGAAGAGTGTATCACCGGTGCAAAATCAAACAAAGAAAAGTTTATGGCTTACTGCAAGACTTTATCAACTGCTTTCGGCAACCCATTATATCACTGGTCGCAAGTGGAATTAAAAGAATTCTTTAACTGCGAACTTGAGATTAACGAAGAAAACGCAGAGCAAATTTGGGATTGGTGCAACGAATTTATCAAAATTAACAACATCACTCCACAAAGTTTGATTGAAAGTTCTAATGTTAAATTTATTTTCACCACCAACGAAGTGTTTGACGATTTAACTACTTTCGTTAAAATTGCCGCAAAAGACTACAAGTTTAAGGTAATCCCTGCGTTTAGAGCAGATAAGATTATGAATATCGAGGCTGAAAAGTACAACGATTTCGTTGGTCAACTTGAGGCTTTAACCTTTAAGATTGACTCGTTGTCTAAGTTAGAAGAGGCTTTAGAAGTTCGTCTTAACGAATTTATTAAAGTTGGCACTAAGGCTGCAGATATCGCTTTAGAGAGAGTTTGCCCAATTGCATCAAAAGAAGACGCTGAAAAAGTATTCGCTTTAAGAAGAAGTGGAAATTCTGTTTCAATTGAAGAAAGTGAAATCTTTAAGGGATATTTAACTTATTTCTTAATGAAGTTATATGCTAAATACGATATTAGATGCGAAGTTCACGTTGGGGCAATGAGAAATAACAATACCGTTATGCTTAACAAGTTAGGTTTAGATACCGGTTTTGATAGCATTTCTGAAGATAATAGTATTAAGTATATGTCAAGATTATTCGATAAACTTAATATGGAAAATATGCTACCAAAAACTATCGTATTTAACCTTAATCCAAAAATGAACTCGGAAATCGTCACCTTAATCGGTTCTTTCCAAGATAGTAGCGCTAAAGGTAAAATTCAATACGGACCTGCTTGGTGGTTCTTAGATAATAAACCTGGTATGGAAAAGCACCTTGTTGATTTGACTGCAACCGGACACTTAGCAACCTTCGTTGGTATGCTTACCGATAGCCGTTCACTTTTATCTTATCCAAGACACCACTACTTTAGAAGAATTTTGTGTAATTATCTCGGTACTTTAATGGAAGATGGAGAAATTACTTCGGATATCGAATTAATAGGTAAGGTAGTAGAGGATATCTCTTACAATAACTCTATCAACTACTTTGACGTTAAATAAATTTTAACAAAGAAAAAAGGCGAAACTAAATGTTTCGCCTTTTATGCTTATAAAAAAGTAAATCCGAACCAAAATTGGTTCGGATTATTACTTGGTGCCGGAGACCGGACTTGAACCGGTACGGTGTTGCCACCGAGGGATTTTAAGTCCCTTGCGTCTGCCTATTCCGCCACTTCGGCATTGGAGGCGCCACCCAGATTCGGACTGGGGGTGAAGGTTTTGCAGACCCGTGCCTTACCACTTGGCTATGGCGCCGAAAAAACCCCTAATAAAAAAAATGGAGCGGGAAACGAGATTCGAACTCGCGACATTTGCCTTGGCAAGGCAACGCTCTACCACTGAGCCATTCCCGCATAAATTATTTAAGGGCGAGATATTGGTGGGAACAATAGGGCTCGAACCTATGACCCTCTGCTTGTAAGGCAGATGCTCTCCCAGCTGAGCTATGCTCCCATAACTCTCGACAGCTTTAATATAATAACACAGCTTTTTTAGTTTGTCAACA